>JAKBZR010000051.1 GCA_021842405.1 bacterium | reverse complement strand
TCCTGAACCGGATCGCGCAACCTGTCTGCGTGCGGACACGCACAGGCAGGCCGGCTCGGAGGTACACTAAATTGCGCAAGGAAAGTGTCTCAAAATCCTTGACACGTTCCGTTCGATCGGCAGATTCCTCTTTACCGATACGTATGTATTAGGACGAACGATTTAGCGCGATGTTACACGAACGAATGGGCTTATTATATCCCTTTTACGGCTAATTAGTAAGAGTTCAGTTTTGTGGGAATGGTTTTCGTTCGCCCCGCCGCTAAACTCCTTCCCCTCCCAGGGGGAAGGGCGGGATGGGGGTCAAGACACACCGCCCTGTAACACCCGCCTAAATTGCCCGGAGAACTGAACCCATTCTAGGTCAGCCTAGTGCTTTTCCTTAACGAATCGGCGGCAAAAATCGAGAACCGATCGGGTGAAGGTGAAGTGCCCAGTCTCCGGCAAGGTGTGAGCGGGGCCGTCAACCCAGCTTTCGATAACGTACTGATCGGGTGAGCCGCCAGCCAGGGCGTAATCGTAGCCCTCTTGCATGATCGAGGTATACCAAGTGGCATCATCGGCCAAGCCCAGGCGTTGAGCGGCCGGGAACTCGGATGCCCAGTAGATCAAGCTGAACGGAAGATGTCGGCTCCGGCAAAACATCTCGAGCTGTTTCACCTGCGACCATGTGCCTTGATTATAGAGGCTGAAAGTAACCCAATTGGTATCTAGCCGAAAAAAGTCTAATCCGCGGACATGCAACTGGGCGAGTCGGTTGTTCAGGGAAACGATCCACCATTCCAGCTCCTTGAGTGAAAAGAAGGGGTACGGCTCGATATCACCGATTTTGACCTGAGGATAGTGCTTCCGAACCAGCGCCACAAAATCGGCGGTTTGCTCGACGGCATAGCTGTCGGGCTTCTTGAGGTCTTGCCTTACGCTGCAAAAAGGCTCATCCATCGCGATCTCAGCGATATGACCTCCCAATGACTGAAAGCGATCCCACATCTTTCGCTCGATTTGAAACGTCTTGGCCCCCTGGGCGCTCCAGGGCTTAACGGCGCCCACCTCCAGCCCCAATTTAATATGCCACGATTTCAACTGAGCAAACCAGGTTTTCAGCTCCTGATTGTTGAATTGGGTGTTCAGCCAGTGATCGGCATACCCAATCCCATCAATCCGTGAGCGGGTTTCCTTCCACTCATTGGGATGGATGAAAAGGTCGCGGAAGCATCGCCCGTTGTTGATTGGCGGCGGCATCATCCAGACGGAGGGTGGGTGATCACCTGCATTGGCGTAAGCAAGCGGCAGTAAGGCGACCATAATGATGAAGATCATGCTTACGGCCGAAATCGGTTTGAAGGATGCTATTGATGCTATTTTCATCTCCCGTAATGATGGCTTTTCAACGCCGTTTCAATCTCTTTGCGCGCCACACACTGCACGTTCCCTGACGGTCTTCCCACGTTGGAGCGATCTAGAAGTAGGAATTTTACCACGTCAAGGCCATTTCATTCTTATCTTACCGCCCATGTAACAGTTCAGTTTTACGGGAATGATTTTCGTTCGCCCCCCACCCCGGCCCTCCCCCGTCAACGGGGGAGGGTGTAGAAAAAGTATCCGGCTTCCTTCCCCCGTCAACGGGGGAAGGTTAGGATGGGGGTCAAGGCACACCGCCCTGTAACACCCGCCCAAATTGCCCGGAGAACTGAACTCTTTCCAAGATTTCTTGACACACGTTAGTAACCAGGTTATAATCACAGCGTTGCTACCATTTGACGGTGAAAGCCTATTTCCCCGGTAAGAGGTTTTTTACGATGTCACAAGTGGTGGTGTATGTCCGTCGGTTGCTTTTTGGGCCGGTTCTTTTTCTCCTATTGGTTTTATCTACCAGCCTGCCCGCTCATGGCTTAAACCTCCGGCTTGGGAACCCCCTCCCGCGTCCGTTCCCTTTCAACTATAGATGTGACAATACCGATGAATAGGATACCTCCCTGACAACTGCCGGTTATGTTTAGCAGATGCAATAGATGTCTGCATCGCGTGGCTTCGCCTTCCACCTGAAGAGGCGGAGGACTGCCGTATGGAGTTCGCGGAGAAGATGGCCCGTCCTAAAGGCTGTGCGTTGGGGCCATACTCGGAGGGTTGCGCTCAACGATCCCACCTGTTCGCTTGCGCCCGAAATCACGCCCTTGATTACCTTCGATCGCTCAACCGTCGGCGGATACATGAGGTCGTGTGGCCCGAAGCTACCGGCTCGGACGGAGAAAACCCAGCTTGGGACTGCCCGGACGACGGCCCCAATCCAGAAGAGCAGATGATGCGGGAAGAGTTCTGGCAGCAGGTTGGCTCAGCCCTTAGTGATTTGACCTCGCTTGAGCGATCGGTTTTTCTCCGGCACTACTTAGACGGCCAATCAATTAAAGATTTGGCGGCCGCCCTCGATACCACCGAAGGGGCGGCGTCCCAACTCCTCTATCGCGCCCGCCGGCGTCTACGCGCCCGCTTGGAAGAGCGTGGGGTCACCGAAGCCGACCTACGCAGCCTTATCGCCCCCCCCCCCCGTACATTTCAATCACCGCGTTTACATCCGTTCGACGCCGACGATGAGTAGCAAAGAAATCAAACAAATTTTTCGTTTACCCGTTAGATTTCGGCGACTTGAGTCGTTATATATAGTAGGAGTATTTTACTATTGCACGGCAACTCAATCAGAAATTTTGAAAATTGAAAGGCTGGAAATGAGCCAACCTTTACTAGAACAGCAAGCTGGAAGCGGGGAGAAAACGGTTTCAAGACGGCGCAAGTTGAGAGTTGGAGCCATGGTAGTGATTTTGATGGCTGAGTTGATTTTGTTTCTATGGTTTCTACATCGAGACCCGTTAACTGCTTATCAGTTAGGTCTTATTCACCAACAAGCAGCTCCGTCGCCGCCGGCGATAAACTATTCGGCGGTTCTTAAACACGATCCGCCGCTTGGAATGATAATGCCGGATAGCGGCATCGGCAAGGTGGTAAGAGAAACGGCTCCGCCGTCGAAAATCGGTTACTTGGTGGGATATGTGGGTGCTTGTGCAGGGTGCTTGCATGTGGATTTAAAGGCGTGGCAACGCGAAGCGAAACAGCATCATGTTTCGATGATACTTTTTACAACCGCTGATCATGCCACCGCACAAAATTTTCGGAAGTCAATGGGTTTGAAAGTGCCAATTATCAGCGATTTACACAGTAAGTTAACCAAGCAGTTGAACGCGGTTTGGCCGGGTAGAAGTTATCTATTCTCACCAAATTGGCATCTGCTTTGGTTAGATAAATCGCCAGTTCCGATGGATGATCCCTTCAACCACAAACTACTTCATAGGTTGGTATCGTATGAGGGAAGAACCGCCGGGAGGTAAACGAGAGATGAAAAGGAAGGGGTCTGTGGGCTTTACCTTGATTGAGATATTGATGGTAATCGGGATCATTGTGTTATTAGCCGGCATCATCTGGGCGGTTCTAGGGCCGGCACGGGAGAGAGCGCGTCAGATGGTTTGCATTTCTAATCTCCACCAAATTGGAGAAGCCTTGGCCATGTATCGCTCGGATTATGACGGGACTGATGCAATCAAAGGTGTGCCGATGCACGACTGGCAGTTAGGACTACCTCCCTCAGGTTCTTTGGGGTACTTCTTCCATCACTACATTAAAAATAGAGAGGTGCTCTTTTGTCCTGACTTTTATCTCGACCCTACCGTAGAATTTCCAAACTATAATCCTCAGCAAACTGCATCTAGTTATATGTGGAATGTGGGGCCATCCGCCGATTTTATACCCGATCGGGATAAATTCCATAACTTAGTTGAGAAACGTGGAAGCAAACTCTCGATCGTTATATGCCTTCTTCATAATAATGGAATGAGCGACGTGGGTATGATGCGCGAACCGCGCTGGAAAATGAAGCGAGAGATCGTATTGCGGCTGAACGGCCAGGTTCAAAACGAACTGGTGCCAGTGAGATCGGATTCTTCATCTTGGTGAGGCTGTTTTACGGTCAATATTCCAAAGGGGTTCCCCTTTGGACATGTACCGTTAATTCATCAATAAAGAAGGGAGAAAAGGAGATGATTTCTTGGGGTGGTCGGATTCTTTTCGACGCGTTTCAGAAAGTGGCCGATGGCGGGGCTGAGTTCGCCTTCTGGCTGGCGGAGCATATGCCTGACAAGAAGGCAAGAAAGAAGCTGGCGTTGGGGTGTTCGCTGGGTCTACTGTTCTGGAATGGGATCCAGGGAATAGCTAATGGCGCAACAAGCTATTGCGCATCTTATGCCTGTAACGGCACTGTACCGCTTGGTTGTGCTTCAGTGTTTAGTGGTGCATTCTATTGCTGTGCAACCTTGGTCTATTCGAATGGAGCCACACAATGTTGTCAATTTGGGTGCTCAGTATTCGATATTATTCCAGGATCTCTTAGCAGTTCCTCAGGGATCAATTGTTCGGGGAGTATCATATGTTCGAGTCTTCTACAAATTGAACCATCTGGTTGGGCTTGCGGTACCTCTGGTACTTGCGAGATGCTTGTATAGTAATGCATAAAGACAAGTAGTTTAGTTGGATTAAGAGGCATGTTGCCTCTGGGCATTCTGACGGTAAGGCAACATACCTTCTTTTTGCAAAATGGAGTTCATCAATTGACTATACAATATCTCAAACTAAGGAAAAGAACCCTGTATTTTATAATAATGCTGGGTGGGGCAATTCTAATAATCGTTGCGATCGTTCACGCTATTTGGTACTATCATTCACCGGAGGCGGTTCGAGACGAAACGATTGGAGCAATGGAATCGGGAGATGTTCAAACGCTTTGTAATTTAGCGGATAAAAGGGAATTGCAACGGCTGAACATAACACCCCAAAGTGTGCAGAATGTCTTAAATGTAACTCTTTGGCGGATCGGTTACCCGACTGGTGTGCGCAAAATCGAACTTGTGAGTCCGACTCCTCAAGACCAATCCATATGGAATATTTATTGGGATAGTCCTCATCCTAAAAGATTAATGTGGATTGAGCTGATTAAGAACAGAAATGGATCATGGAAATTGATCTTGAGTGCACTATTAAAATCGGCATGTTTTTATGCAGCCGGTAACGTAAATGTACAGCAGAAGGGGATAATTCTTTTTCGCCAACTAGGTGCGGCTAATGGAATTAGGGGGCAACGAGCACAAGACGGTACCTATTATCCATTATGACTAGAATTGCTACCATTTTTATTCTTGATGAGGAATGATCATACGTAAGGAAGAAGACAAATTAGTTCAATCACATGGTGAGGCATCCGATCAAGTGGGTCTGTTTCTGCTGCCGCCTCAATTTCTGCGGAGGCCGGACATAGTATCGGGTGCACCCGGGTCTTCAGTTGCCGGAACCGAATGCTGCCGGGCCCTGCTCCAGCACGGGGAAGGTGAGGCGCATCTATTCATCCGTGAAGACCAAGAGGAGACAACACAACGTGAACTCAAATACCTTATCCAGACTGAAATCTCGTTTTCCTCAAATTGGGTGGTTACTACTCTGTCAAACCTGCCGACCACGTTGCAAACAAAATCATTCACGGCGTTCCATAATTTAGGCGGCCCCTCTTTCGACTTGGTAGCATATGCCCGCGCCTTTTTTTCACCTCACATCTTCCCAATTAGTTGTATGGAATATGGCTTCAGTTACCAGCCTTTCCTGGTAGATGCCGTATCCAAGCTATTGCTCGCGCCAACTTACCCTTGTGATTCCGTTATCTGCGCCTCACAGGTCGCCAGCCAGGCGACTGAGCGTATCTTGGAGCGCCAGCAGGAAAATCTTAAGCGACAATACGGGTTGGCGCGTCAACGACAATTTCGCCTTGATGTTATCCCACATGGCGTTCCGGTTGAGATATTTAAGCCGCGTGACCGGCTCGATATCCGCCGCCAGCTTGAGCTGCCGCTGGATAAAATTATCCTTCTTTATATGGGCCGGCTTGATCCTTCCAGCAAGAGCGATGTCATTCCGCTTCTTTTATCGGTTCAATCGTTAGTTAAAAAGTACGGCGACCGATTGTTTTTATTGATGGTCGGGCCGCTTAACGATATGCACCGAGGCGGCCTCGATAAGGCAGTCCAAGAACTGGAATTACTTCCCTATGTGCATCACCGCACCAACATCCCAAAGGTTAGCGTTCCCCTCTATTACTCGGCGGCCGACATTTTTGTCTCATTGAGCGATACCCTGCAAGAGAACTTCGGATTGACGCCAGTGGAAGCAATGGCCTCCGGTTTGCCGGTGATCGTCTCTGATTGGGCTGGCTACAAGGAGACCGTTGTTCACGATGAGACCGGTTTCAAAATCCCCACTACCTGGGCGGAATGCGATGAAGACCTGCTCCCATTGGCTCCGTTTTATGATTGGTCGAGCGACCATTTTTATATGGGCCAGTCGGTGGCCAGTGATATGGAGGCTCTCACTTATTACCTCGATCTATTGATCAGCGATGAGAAGCTTCGGCTAAAGATGGGCGAGATGGCGCGACGGCATGTGCTGGAGAATTTCACCTGGGAGCGGAGCGCCGCCAAGTTCTGGGACTTATGGCGCGAGTTAAATCGGATCGCACAAGGAATTACGAATTTCACTCCAATCGCTGACAGCTTCCTTAAGCCGCATTACTACGGTGACTTTCATGATTTCGCTACGCTCAGCCTAGAGCTTTCTATGAGGCTGGGGTTAACGGAGCGTGGATTACGGGTTTGTAAAGGCAAGGAATCGCTCTTTCTGCTGGAGGAGCCGAGGAAGCTGCTGAAAGCGGATTTAATGATGGTCATCCTTCGCTTCCTCAAATTCAGCCGGTTTTCTGGCCGCCAATCAACAGTGGAAGGGTTAGTGGATCTGATTTCAAAAAAGCGCCGCATCCCAGCCTCAGCCGCTCGGCGCCATCTGATGTGGCTGTTGAAATATGACCTGGTTCGTATCCAAGCGAAATAAGATCTGCGGGCTGAATAGGGTGAGCACCATCAAATAAATTCGGCGTCGCCTTACGATACCGACCTGGAACGAGCCGCCGAAAACTGCTTTGACCGCATCACCGGCTCGGCGACCTACTGCACCTTCGATCCGCAGGGCAGCGTGGTGCTGCCGCTAAATGAACGGTTTCATGCTCTCCAAGCTGGAGAACGCCCTGGCCGGCCACCCAGCCTAGTCACCCCTCCACCTGTCATTGATTATCTCGGTATGCTAGAATAAGATGACCGTAATGGATAGGATCGGCTTACCTCGAATGCACATATCTAGTAATGCTAAATATCGAGATCGTTCCGCTATCATTGAACCCCACCCCGATTTCTGCCGACGCCTTGATAGATTGCAATTATCGCTTATGGGTGGTGCCAAAAATGTTGATTTGTGTGTAAATCACTATACCCCCCATTAGTAGATGCAGTAGTAAATTTGTCAACAGCCACCTGAACGGGAGTGATAGGCATGAAGGTCGCAATGCTCACTACAACCGGCCCGAGCTGTGGAATAGCAGCTTATACCAAGGAACTCATTACCGCGCTGCGAGACTTGGTCGAAGTAAACGTCGCGCCGATTACGGTCGGGCGCCAGCCGGTTGAACACTATCGCGCCCAGGCGGAACAGCTTAACCGGGCGGACGTGGTTCATGTACAGCATGAGCATAGCTTTTGGGGAGGTATCCTCCCCGGTCATAGCGCCTATTGGGAGCTCCGATACCTGATTAAGAAGCCACTCGTGATCACCGCCCACACCACCAGTTCATTGGCTGAAATGTTCAAGATAAATACGGAGCGGCGTCCGCACAAATGGCTGGTGAAGCGGCTCCTATTGCTTAATAAGTCTTATCGGGACAGCATCGAGGCCGCTCCGTTTGTGACCGGCTGGTGCATCGTGCACACTGAGGCAGCCTGCCGCACTCTCATTGCGAGGGGTGCCAACCCCCAATATGTCACGGTTATCCCGGCCGGCGTGCCTACCGTTTACCGATGTGAGGACGGCGGCTCCGCCATCCGGCAAAAATTCGGATTAACCGGCCGAATTGTAACGCTGTTCGGGTTTATCGCACCCAATAAAGGCTACGAGCTGATGCTGGCGATTTTGCCAAATTTGCCACCCGATGTGAGGTTGGTTTTTGCCGGCGGCGCGCGAACCGAGGAGATGAAGAGTTATGAACGGGCACTAAGCGAGAAAATCCGCCAATCCGGGCTTATAGACCGCGTTCTCATAACCGGTTATCTCTCCGATGAGGAGCTGGCCGGCTTGATGGAGATTTCCCATGTGGTAGCGGCGCCGCACACATACGCCACCGGCTCCTACTCGATCACGATCCCGCTGGCCTATGGAAAACCAATCGTCGCCTCCGATCTGGATTGCTTTCGTGAAATTTATGAAGCGGTTCCCTGCCTCGATATCTTTCATAACGGCGATGCCACGGACTTGTTGACCAAGTTGAACGGGCTGCTGAGCGATTCACATCATCGAGAGGAGCTCTCCCAAAAAGCGCTCGAATACGCTCGAGAGCGCTCCTGGCCGGCCATCGCCCAGAAAACGCTGCGGGTCTACGAGCGAGCCATCGCTGCCGCACGATTTCGCGACCTATCCATTGAACGCCGATGAATCTCACCCTCGTCGCATTGGAAGGCAAAGAGGGCGGCATCGGCGCCTACGCCCATCAACTGCGAAGCGCGTTGAGTTCCTACTCTGGATTGAACTTGCTGCCATTGATTCCCGAAGATCATATAATAGGTTGTAACGGTTGGTTGGATTGCCGGCAACAATACAAACGGATCGGCGCCAGGTTAAACCGGGCCGATATAATCCACCTCCAGCACCAGTATTTCTTGTTCGGCGGGGTGGCGCCATACCGTAGTCATGTCCGGTCTTTTTACAACGCAATTCGAGCGCCGATGCTGGTCACCGCCCATGAGGTCGTTGAGCCGCACGGCAGCCCTCTACGAAAGGCAGCTATCCGAATTAGTAACCGGCTCAATTTCACCCATTCCACCATAACTCGCCTCCATGTCCATACCCGCCGAGACCAGCGTATCTTAACCGATATGAAAATCCCCTCTGCAAGGATAACGTTGGAGCCACACCCCATCCCTGATCCGGCGCCTCTGCCCTATTCTGCTGAAACGGCGAAGGTCAGACTTGGACTGGAGGGCAAGACGGTCTTGACCCTTTTCGGCTATCTGGCCCCAAATAAAGGTCACCTCATCGCAATTGAGGCATTGAGTTCGCTGTCTGAAGAAACTCATCTTCTCCTGGCCGGCGGCCCCCACCCGCAGGACCGCACCTCGTATGTTTCGGTCTTAAAGCAACAGATCGCTCGCAGTCGAACCGTTGATCGGGTGCATATCACCGGCTACATCCCGGATGACGATATTCCGCTTATCATGGCGGCCAGCGACCTCATCCTAGCGCCTTATCTCACCACAAGCGGATCCGGTGCACTTTCGCTTGCCATCGCTTATGGGAAGCCGGTCCTCGCTTCCGACATCGAGGCCCATCAGGAGATTATTGAGATGGGCGGCTGCCTTCGAATATACTCTCCGAACGAGCCGGCGGTGTTAGCAGAGGCGGCGATGGAGCTGCTCAACGATCAGCCCTCGCTGATTGCTTTGTCTGAGGCAACCCAAAGGTACCGCTCAGTGCACAGCTTTCATGCCTTCGCCGGCAAAATGATTTCCCTTTACGAGGAGATTCTTCAATGCGCCTCGCACTAGACGGTCGGGCACTCTGCGGTCCCAATACCGGTGATCGAACCTACTGGCTGTCGCTCGTGCGGGCGTTGCGTCGGATTCGCCCCGATTGGGAAATTACGGTTTTGACCCGAATACCCATTCCTCCTGCAACGGCATCGAGGCTGGAGGGCGCTACCATCCGCACGGTCTACGCGGTGAGCGATCGGGTCTGGACCCTCTTCACCCTTCCTCGGATCGTTGCGCATGGCTATGATCTTATGCACACGCAATATACCACTCCTCTCCGCTGCGATGTTCCGGCCGTTACAACCGTTCACGATATCTCGTTTCGCCTGCATCCGAATCTCTTTCCATTGAAGCATCGCCTGCTTTTGAATTCCAGCGTGCCCCCTTCAATGCGCCGCGCCGCCCATGTGATCACCGATTCTTATGCTTCCCGCTATGACATCATTCGCGCTTATGGCTTGCCAGAAAACAAGGTGACCGCCATCTGGCTTGCCCACGACGAGTCTTTTTCTCCCCAGCAGCAGGAAAACGACCGCGCGTTGGTGAATCAATGGGTGCGGACCGAGGCTCCATACGTGCTGGCGGTTGGGGTTTTGCAGCCGCGCAAGAACCTGCCGTTACTGGTGGAAACCTTTGGTGTAGCGCGTCGTCGTGCCGATCTACCGCATCGGCTGGTGCTGGTGGGAAAATCGGGCTGGAACATGGCTTCAATTCATGAAGTGATACGCCGGTACCAGATGTCGGACAGGGTGATCTTTACCGGTTATCTACCGGATGAGGTTTTGCCCAGCCTATATCGTTTGGCCGATCTGTTTGTATTTCCGTCTAAATACGAGGGGTTCGGACTGCCCCCCTTGGAGGCGATGGCCTGCGGAGTACCAACCATTGCTTCCGATGCGCCGGCAATGAGTGAGGTGATCGCCTCCGGTGGCAGATTGGTAGATCCGTACGATAGCTCGGCCTGGTCCGACGCCATCGTTGAGGCATTGCAGAACCGGCAGTTGCGCCAGGAAATGAGTCAAAAAGCGATTGAGCGCGCGACCGTTTTTTCTTGGCAAAAGACCGCCCTGCATACGGTTGAAGTTTATGAGCGGGTAATCGGTAAGGTAAGGGGACTGAGTGATGATTGATCAAGAGCTGCTTGAGATATTGGCCTGTCCGGCCTGTGAGAACCGCCCTCCGGTGAGGCTGAAGGGTGAAAGTTTAATTTGTGATCAATGTCATCGCATCTATCCAATTCGCGATGGCATCCCGGTAATGCTCGTTGAGGAGGCGACTTTCGCGCCCGAAAACGACGAAAGTCAACCATGAGGGAGGCGCTCGCAATGATAAAAGTACTCGTTATCCATGGCCCAAATCTAAATATGCTCGGCGTGAGAGAGCCGGAAATTTACGGCCAGGACAGCTTTAATGAGTTAAATGATAAGATCATGAATCTCGCAAAACAACTCCAGATCGAGTTGCGTCTGCACCATTCCAATTACGAAGGTAAAATCGTTGACCATATTCAAGAAGCGTTGAGCTGGGCGGACGGCATCCTGATCAACGCGGGCGCTCTCAGCCATACCAGCTACTCAATCCGCGACGCGCTGGCCGCCGTTCGGCTCCCGACCATCGAGGTGCACGTGACCAATATCTATGCACGCGATGAGTGGCGCCAACGGTCGGTCATCGCGCCGGTGGTCACCGGTGTGATTGTGGGGCTTGGCACCAATGGCTATCTGCTCGCGTTGGAGGGCTTGAAAACGATTATTGAGGCGAGTCGGAGATAAGAATGACCCATCCAAATCACCTACCGCTGGCCACCATAGAGCAAAAGCAAAATCGGCTGGCGAAGGTTCGTGTCGAGATGAAGGGCCGCGAGCTGCCGGCCTTTTATGTTGTCAACCTTGACAATGTGAGATACCTGACCGGATTCACCGGCTCAACCGGCACGGTGCTCATCACCGAGTCGGAAGCCGCTTTCTTAACCGATTCACGGTATACCACCCAAGCCTCGGTGGAGTGTGACGGTTTCAGCGTTGAATCGTTCGGCGCCTTCGCGTTTAAAGAAATGGCAAAATGGCTGGCCGATCGTGAAATCGCTCGATTGGGGTTCGAGGCCGCTCACACCACCGTAAGGCAGTTGTCGGCGATGCATGAGGCGATGGGAGAAGGCGTCGCGCTCATTGAAACCGATGATGTGGTTGAAAGCATCAGACTTGTCAAGGATGAGGGCGAGATTGAGCGTATCAGGACGGCCTGCCGGCTCACCGATACCGCTTTTCGCTTTATCCTCCCCTCTTTAAAGCCGGAAACCACCGAGCGGGAGATTATGCTGGGGCTGGAGAATTTCATTCGCCGGCAAAAGCATTGTGAGCCCTCCTTTGAGACCATTATCGTATCCGGCCCGCGCTCGGCTATGCCGCACGGCAAGGCAAGCGATCGCGCTCTGCAGGAGGGCGACTTGGTCACGCTCGATTTTGGGGTTCAATACGGCGGCTACTGCGCCGACATCACCCGAACCATCTGCATCGGCGAGCCAACTAAAGAGCAAAAAACAATCCACTCGATCGTGGCGGAGGCACAAAAGAGGGCCATTGAGTCGGTTCGCGAAGGGGCTATTTCAAAGGAGGTGGACGCCGCGGCGCGGGATTACATTAACGAATCGGGGCATAAAGAGCATTTCGGCCACTCGGTGGGGCACAGTCTGGGCTTAAACGTGCACGATGGGCCGGGCGCCTCTCCGCAGGGCGAGAACTTATTTAAGGCCGGCATGATTATCACCATCGAGCCGGGCATCTATATCCCCGACTGGGGCGGCGTCCGGATTGAAGATGACGTGCTGGTCACTTCCGATGGATGCGAGGTGCTGACCCTTTCGGATCGCGGCATCACACCGAATGCCGATTAGCCAAACCAATACCCATTCTATTTCGTTGAACGGGTTGAAATGACTGATTACCGCGCCATTCGAAAGGCGGTCGTTCCAGCCGCTGGACTGGGAACTCGGCTGCTGCCACTCAGTCGGATTTGTCCGAAGGAGATGCTGCCGCTGGTCAACCGGCCGGTACTGGAGTGGGTTATAAATGAGATGGCGGCGGCCGGAATCGCTGAGATGCTCGTCATCGTAAACCAACAAAAGCCAATGATACAAGATTACTTCGGTAGCGGTTCCAATTGGAATGTCCATATTGAATATACCAATCAGGATAAGCCACTCGGCTTGGGCCATGCCGTCTTACTCGCCGAAAATTGGGTTGGCGAGGAGCCGTTTCTAGTTGCTTTTGGCGACTGCGTCATTGAATCGAATCGAGCCGAGCCGCCGTCAACGCGAATTTATCGTCATTTTATAAATAAAGATGCGACGGCAGTCGCGCTGGTTGAGGAAGTCCCCCTTGAATCAGTATCCCGATACGGTGTTTTGAGACCGGCGGATGACTTCATTTCCAGCAAGTTAGAGCCGTTTCCAGCGAGCGACATTATCGAAAAACCACCCATCGAGCAGGCGCCGAGCCGGTACGCGGTAGCGGCCCGCTGGGCGTTATCCCATTCGATATTTAAAGAGCTTCGAACGATTCAACCGGGACGAAGCGGTGAGGTTCAGTTGACCGATGCGATTCACCAGAGCGTCGCAAGCGGCGGTAAGCTCTGGGGGGTTCCGCTTTTACCCAACGAACGGCGACACGATATCGGCAACGTGGAAAGCTATGTACGCTCCTTCATTCATCTGGCATCAGTAAGCGGCTATTCAGTCGAGGGGCAGCGCCCTCAATGAAAGCGGTGATTGTGGCCGGTGGGCTGGGCACCCGCTTGCGCCCGCTCACCTACCATCGGCCTAAACATCTGTTGCCGGTCGCCAACCGCCCCTTTCTCGAGTATCAGATTGCACTTCTTCGATCGTATGGAATTACCGATATCACTTTTGCCACGAACTATTTAACCGAACTCATCGAGAGCACATTCGGTGACGGCGGCCGATACGGTGTCTCCCTGAGATATGTCATCGAAAAGGAGCCGCTGGGCACGGCCGGCGCTATCCGCAACGCGCTGGGAGATGATCTCGATGACACGGTACTCGCATTGAACGGAGATGTGCTCACTGATTTCAATCTGCAAGACCTCCTCGATTTTCATCGGCAGCACCATGCAGAGGCGACCATCGCCCTGAGTATGGTGCGGCGCCCGCATCCCTTTGGCATATTAAAGCTGGCACCGGATAATCGGGTTTTGGACTGGTACGAGCCGACCGAAGAAGAAAAACGGAGTGCAAATCTAAACCCCAATTCGGTGGAAATCGAGGACCCTATCAATGCCGGCATCTACGTCTTGAGTGCGGCCACAGTTCGTTCGATACCGCTTCGCAATTGCTCGATCGAGCGCGAAATTTATCCCCAAATGATCCGAGATGGAGCTCCGTTATACGGCAGCCGACACTCCGGCTTTTGGCAGGATATCGGCCGCCCCTCTCAGTACCGCGCAGCGAACTGGGCGGTGGTGGAAAGAGCGGTCAAGACGGAGGTGCCATGGTGCCGAATTGCAAATTCGGCTCGTTTGGCCAACGGAGTAATGCTGGATGAACGAAGTTGTATTGGAGAAGGAGTGGAAATTGATGAGGGGGCGCGCTTGCAAGAGTGTATAATAGATTGCGATGTTCGGATCGGCTCAGGGGCCGCTCTTTCACAGGTAGTGGTTGATCGAGGCTGCGTGATTGAAGAAGGGGTTGTGATCAATGGCCCAGCCGTGTTAGCGGCAGAGGCTAAGATACCTCGAGGCACCTTGATTGAGTAGCACCGCCCACAGAGGCGGCTTGAGATATCATCGGATCATTTTTCAAAACGGGGGTTAAAAGTCGGTTGAGAAAGCTTCCTTGTGCACCAGGTCACTCATGGCGCATACCGCAGAGCTTATTATCCATATCAAAAGATACCTCTCGATGGGCTTGTTTCATTGCAGGTGGTGACGGAGGACGTGCTTGATAGTACCAATGGCCGATCTTAAGGCACAACACCAGGAGATAGAGGCCGAAGTTCATAGTGCGGTGCTTGAGGTGCTTAAAAGTGGGAGGTACGTGCTGGGTGAGTACGTTCAGCAGTTGGAAAATCGGATCGCTCAATTTTCGGGAGCTCGATTTGGAATTGGTGTCGCTTCAGGAACCGATGCGATCCTCCTTTCATTGGTGGCTTGCGATATTGGACCAGGCGATGAGGTGATCACCACCCCTTTCACTTTCGTAGCTACGGTTGAGGTAATGGCTCTGCGAGGCGCTCGCCCGGCCTTCGTGGATATTGACCCCTGCACCTACAATCTGGATCACCGTCAGGTTGAAAAAAAGCTTACTTCGCGCACCAAGGCGATTTTACCGGTTGATCTCTACGGGCAAATGGCGGCCAGGAAGCCGCTGATTCAAATCGCACAACAATACAACCTGCGATTGATCGCCGACTCCGCTCAAGCAATCGGCGCTAAACAAAACGGGCTCGGTATCGGTGAATACGGCGATGTCGCCACCCTTTCGTTCTACCCCACTAAAAATTTGGGCGGCTGTGGTGATGGAGGAATGATCCTCACTCATAACGAAGAAATTGAACAGAGGACCCGATTATATCGAAATCACGGGAGCGGGGGGAAATACAGCTACTCTAAAATAGGATACTGCAGCCGACTGGATGAAATTCAGGCTGCAATTCTGCTGGCGAAGATGAAGCTTATTGAAAGATGGAACGAGCAGCGGCAAAAAAATGCAAATCGGTACCGGCAATTGCTGGCCGGCAGCCGGGTGGAACTGCCTTACTGTGCGCACGAAAACTACCATACCTACCATCAATTTACGATCCGCCACAGCCGCCGAGATGAGTTGCAAGAGTTTTTACGGCAGAATGGGGTGTCCAGCGCCGTCTACTATCCCCATCCGCTTCACCTGGAAGAGGCGTATCGCTATCTCGGATACAAGCCGGGAGATTTCCCGGAAAGCGAGCGGGCAGCGAAAGAGGTTCTGTCCCTCCCTATTCATCCCGAGTTGACCGAAGAGCAGATTGCTTACGTCACCGAGATGATCTTTAAATTTGAGCGCCGGAACGATAATCAGGGATCAATTCACAGCGATAAATAGGCTTGTCTGCAAAATTGCCGATCAGGACTATGGATGGCAGTTGATATTCCAGCTTGCTTAAACAGCGGAAAGGCAAATCAGACGGCGGCATATCAATCGAACGGAGGATTAAAAGCAGTTCAATGAAAGCGATGATACTGGCAGGCGGCGTCGGCTCACGACTCGATCCATTGACCCGCAACATCCCAAAACCAATGGTTCCCATCGTGAATCGGCCGGTTATGGAGCATATTCTGGAACTGCTTGTGCGGCACGGATTTGGTGAAATCATGGTGAACCTTTTTCACCTGGGTGACCAGATTGAGGAGTATTTCGGAGATGGCTCCAAATGGAACGCAAAAATTCACTATTCTCATGAAGAACAACTATGGGGAGATGCCGGTTCGGTAAAACGATGCGAATCCTTTTTCGATTCCACCTTTATCGTGATCGGCGGTGATGACCTGGCCGACATTGACCTCACCCGGCTGCTGAAAACGCATAAAGAGAAAAAAGCACTAGCCACCATCGCACTCTCTCTGGTGGACGATCCGTCCGAGTACGGCATCGTTTTAATCAACGAAGAGGGGCGCATCACCCGGTTTCTGGAGAAGCCGAAGGGCGAGGTTATCTTTTCAAACACGGCGAACACCGGCTTTTATGTCTTCGAGCCTGAGATCCTGGAGCTGATTCCGAATGGTGTGTTTTACGGTTTTGGGGCCAATGTGTTTCCAATGCTTTTAGAGCAGAAATTACCCTTGTACGGACACCTGACCGCGCGTTATTGGAGAGATGTAGGGAACCTCAAAGTGTACCAACAAGCTCATACGGACGCACTGGCCGGCCGCGTCTGTATTCAGTTTCCGGTAAAGGAGGTCCGAAAATACGTATGGGTCGGTGAAGGAACCATAATTGACCCCTCGGCGGAAGTTGGCTACCCGGTTGTTATCGGGAATGCGTGTCACATCGAGGCAAACGCTCGTGTGCTGGAGAATACGGTGATCGGTAACCACTGCGCGGTGGAAAAGGGCGCTATCGTGAAGGACAGCATCCTTTGGGACGGCGCGGTCGTGATGCGGCAAACCCAGCTCGAGCGGTGCGTGGTTGGCAGAGGGTGCCATGTGAAAACAAATGTGGCCGTTTTCGATGGAGTCATCGTGGATCCGATCCGCCGCGAGAACAATGATCACGAACCAGCCTAGTAAGAATGAGCAATACACTAAGCTCGGTCATCTTTCCATCCATGAGTTCGAGGAAGCCAAATAGGGTAAAAATTGATCGGGGGTTGTTTTTCATTTAAGCGGTGGGTGAGTAGGGAAAATAGATCAATCGGGGTCGCACAAATAGTCCCCAAGCGATGATAAAGCTCAGATGTGCGGTTTTAATTTAGCTTGAAGTAAAGGAGAATTAAATTTGGATTACGATGTTTTGGATTTACAGTTAGCCGATAAGGGTAAACTACGGATCGAATGGGCCGAGATGGAGATGCCGGTCTTACGGCTCATTCGACGGCGCTTCGAGAAGGAGCGGCCTTTGGAAGGGCTGAAGCTGGCCGCCTGCCTACACGTTACCACAGAGACCGCCAACCTTGCGATAACGCTTAAGGCGGGTGGAGCTTCGGTGGCGGTTTGTGCGTCCAACCCGCTTTCAACGCAAGATGATGTGGCGGCGGCGCTGGTAAAGCACCACCAGATTCCCACTTTCGCCATCAAAGGTGAGGATAACGAGACCTACTACCGACATATCAACAGCGCGCTTGCCTTTCGTCCCAATCTCACGATGGACGATGGCGCTGATACGGTTGGAGTCATCCATTCGGAGCGAACCGACCTCATCTCCGACATCATCGGTGGCACTGAAGAGACGACCACTGGTGTGATCCGGCTGCGCGCAATGGCAAACGATGGCGTGCTGAAATATCCCATCGTTGCCGTAAACGATGCCGACACGAAGCATCTCTTTGACAACCGATACGGGACCGGCCAGAGTACGATTGATGGAATGGTAAGGGCTACCAATCGTTTGCTGGCTGGCAGCCATTTCGTGGTGGCTGGATATGGATGGTGCGGACGGGGAGTCGCGATGCGAGCCAGAGGAATGGGCGCTCAGGTGATCGTAACCGAAGTCGATCCGATCCGAGCGCTCGAGGCGGTGATGGACGGTTTCATCGTGGCGCCGATGGAGGATGCGGTGGCACATGGTGACTTTTTCTGCACCCTGACCGGCGATATCCATGTGATCCGTAAAGAGCATTTTGAGCGGATGAAAGATGGTGCGATCGTAGCGAACTCCGGCCACTTTAACGTGGAGATTGACATCGAAGCGCTAGAGGGAATGGCGAAATCGCATCGCCCAATTCGGGACTTCGTGGAGGAGTACCTGCTGCCGGATAATCGCCGCATTTACCTGCTGGGCGAAGGGCGGTTGATCAACCTGGCCGCGGCCGAGGGGCATCCGGCCAGTGTGATGGATATGAGCTTTGCCAACCAGGCGCTATGCGCCGAATATATGGCGAAAAACGCTAAATCGCTGAAACCCAGCGTCTATCCGGTTCCACCAACCATCGATCAAGAGATAGCGCGATTGAAGCTACATGCGATGGAAGTAAACATTGATACATTGACCAAAGAACAGGTAGATTATCTATCATCTTGGGAGATGGGAACTTAAACGCTTTGGTTTCAACGAGCTCGGTGAATCAAGTGGACAGCTCCGTCATTGAGACGATATCTCTTCTTGGAATTCCGGTCCACCGGGTAACGATGGAAGGGGCGGTAAATCAAATCGCCTCTTTTGTCAGAGAGGGGGGCAGCCATCAGGTCATCACGGCCGACGCATCCTCCTTAGTCATTGCACAAACCGATCCCGAGTTTCGAGAGATCATAAAGCGCGCCGATTTAGTTACCGCCGATGGAGCGGGATTGCTGTGGGCGGCGCGCCGAACCGGCCGGGCATTCCCGGAGCGTGTATCGGGGGTGGATCTGGTAGATCGGCTTTGCGGTCAAGCGGCCGAAAAGGGCTTTCGGCTCTGCTTTATCGGCGCATCACCCGGAGTAGCGGAAACGGCGGCCCGTCGAATGGGCGCCCGCTATCCTGGATGCCACATCGTGTTTACCCGCGATGGCTACTTCAAGCCGGAAGAAGAGCCACAGATCGTTCGACAAATACAAGCGGCCCAGCCGGACGTGGTGTTCGCGGCACTGGGCATGCCGAAACAGGAGAAATGGCTTGCCCGCCGCCGACAAGAACTCGGCGCGCCGGTGTTGGTTGGTGTGGGGGGCTCGTTTGATGTGCTCTCCGGCAATGTGCGCCGTGCCCCGTTGTGGCTCCGCAAGCGCAACCTGGAGTGGTTTTGGCGATTGATCCTCAATCCACGTAAAATCGTGAAGGTCAAAACGCTGCCCCGGTTCGTTTGGCTGGTGTTGAGAAGCCAGCGTGCCGGATCGTAACCCGGAACTCAGCGACCGGACAGTTTTTTAGAAAAAATAATGCCGGGCGGTTGACATCGCTTACAGAGTGTGATAAAGTACATCGTTGCGATTCGGCAGGTCATCTCAAAAGGATATGAGATTATTTGAGATCGTCGAATCGTGAGATTACAATGAAAAGGAGGCGGTGGTTATGAGAAGAGCGGCGTGTGCAGTCGCCCTGTTTGCTTGCGTTTTGCTGGCGACGGGCCTGCGCAACGCACGTGCAGCCTCAGTGACCGCTATCCAGCCGCTTCACCTCAACCTTATCGAACCCAATCTGGTAAGCAGCGGGGGCCGCGTATCGCTCGATGTAAGCTTTCGAGGCGGGCCGGTTACCGCGGTGGAGCTCTATCTGGATGGCTCACTGTCGGCTCAGCGCACATTGCGCGGCACGCACAGTCGTGATGTCATTACCTTTGTAATTGATACGACGCTTATGTCGGAAGGAACTCACTCCGTCTTGGTCAAGGCTCAGGCCGCAAACGGAACCACTGCGGAGGTGGTTGGGAAAATCACCGTTCCGGCGATTGACCTTTCCTCGCCGGTTCGCATCTCCTACCCCAAAAATGGGAGCCAGGTCAGCGGTACGATTCCCATTGAAGTTCATGTGGATAGCTCGCTCCGCAAACCGTACGTCACCTTCTTTGTGGACGATCACTGGAACGTGGTGCGCAACTATCCGCCCTACGTCTACAATTGGGATACAACCCAAGTTGCTAACGGCTGGCACACGCTAGCGGTTACGGCCTTCGATGACAGTGAGGTGATGACCAAAGCGGCGCCTATCCGCGTAATGGTGAACAATCCGGGCGGCCTCACAAAGGAAGAAAAGACGATACCCGACCTGCGTAAATCCGAACCGGTAAGCACCACCTACCCGACCAAGGCGCCTACCGCTCCAGTCAGCAAGCCGGTCCATCAGACCGTTAAGCCGGTGCAACCTCGCGTTCAGGAAAGCTTGCCCGTCACCAAGAGCAAAGCATCTGCTCCCAAAGTAACGGTCCGTGTCCCGAAGGCCGTCAAAACGCCGAACGTTCGCGGAACCGCTTCAGTCACATTGCCGAATGCGCAGCCTCGGCTGTTAACCGGCGGCTTCAAAGCGAGCGTGAGTCCGATCGAGCCTCGGCGGATGGGCTCAGCCGTCGAACGTCCGGCTTTTCAGATCGCGCAAGCAACACTTCCCCACGCGGTCCTGCCGGCGCTCCAATCCGAAATGGGAACCATCTCACCGATATTCGTCTCGAGAACCAGCAATCGCGCCGATACAACCAAACCCCATAGTCGCTATGAGCGCCGAATCGCTGAATTGCCGCACCGCTACCAGCACTCGGCCACGGAAGCGGCGGCTGGAGCATTTCAGGTGGTTTTCGATAACTCGGTGATTGCCTTTGACGTGCCTCCGCGCATCGAGGGTGGTATCCGGTTAGCGCCGTTCCGGCAGATTTTTGAGCATACCGGCGGTCAGCTTTACTGGTTCAATCACACCAAAACGGTACACGCGGTGAATGCAACCCGGGATATCGAGATCACAATCGGACACAGCAACGCCATCGTTAACAATACCGATATCCGCATGAAGATGCGACCCTATATTGATCACGGACGCACCATCGTGCCGATCTCCTTCATTCGGGATGCGCTCAATGCAGTGGTTCATTTCGATCCAAAGACCGGCCGGGTTTTAATTGAAAGCGTTCAAAATCGGTAGGATATAGTACGAACGGGCTCGTATCCGTTACAGCGCCGCCTCTTCTCCTTCTTGAGCAGGAGAGGCGGCTTTTTTTATGCAATAGCTTGTAGGTTGAAACGGGGTTTATTACACCGGCCGCAATATATTTGACATCATACGAAAGGGTTCAGTTTTGTGGGAATGATTTTCGTTCGCCCCCACCCCGCCGAAATTGCCCGGAGAACTGAACTCATTCAGGCAGTGACGCTCCGCTAGCTCAAGCCATTGGGTCGGCCGGATAGCGGTGAGCTATCGCGCTCGCGATATCGGTATGCGCCATAGCAAATTAATCGTTGCGCGACGAGCGGAGCTTGGAACAAATGATGACATTCCAAACTGGATTTGCCAATTGCCCAAGTCAAAGCCGGTTTGCCATTCAAACGGCTGCAGCCAGGCCAATCCCCACCATAAGCCTTCGCGTCCGCTCCGCATGGCAAAACCGGCGCCGGCTTGCCAGAAAACGTCGCGCCGAACCATTAACAGCCAGTTTTGAGCGCCTTGACGGAAGGCCAACCCGGCATTATACTGGCGCCGTATTTCGTCCGCAAGGCTGGTGGAGCTAACGCTTCCCTGTAATAGTGGAACGTCGTGCAAAAAGCCGTTGGCATCCGGTTGAATGGTATTGGTTGTTACGTCCGCATTGATCTCCTGAAGGTGGCGCTCCCATACCTGGCTGATCAGGTTATCAACCGATACCTCCACTCGCCACCGTTTGCCGAAATCCAGCGCCAGCCCCATATCCAGGCTTAATCCGTACCCTCGCGTTTCGCCCGGCGGCAGCCCCAGAGTTGAAAGGATTGAAAGATTCCCGGTAAAGCTGTTGCCGGTTGTAGCGCCGCTCAGGTTGCCCAATTGCACCCGCTGCATCTGAAGGAAATTTGCGGCCATTAAAAGAGTATCGTAATGAGAGACCAACCGGATCGGAGTGGCGTAGGCCACCCGCCATCGAATCGCGGCGGTCCGATTCATGGAGACTTGCGGCTGCATGCTGGCATACGGGTTGATACTGTTGGAGAGACTATCTAGGTAGAGCTGAGCCGCGTCCCGATTGCCCTGGTAAAGATCGGCGGTGGTGGAAGCGTAACTGATCCGCCACATCCCGCCGGAGATCGCCGCCTCGTAGCTGCGATAGCCATCAAAATACGCATGGCTTCCATTGAATGTTTGCCGGGCGGCGCTGCGATTCGCTCCGGCGAAGAGCGGCATAACGTTGGTATCACCCACCGCGAAAGCATGGAATTCAATCTCAAGAGGGCGCGATTCCGGTGGTAAGACCAAAAAACGAATCCGGTCTGCGGTGGTCTCCGCCGGCGCGATATAAAGGGGCTGACCCCATCCGGGGCGCAAGCCGCTCAAAATCAAGATGAGGACAACAAGCAATCTACGACACAAAATGGGCCGCCAGTGGAAAAAAACACGGTAGAGAAGGTTGAAGGGCCGCCCGTTTTTCAGCGGACGGCCCTCCTGCGAAGCGGTGGTCAAGGCAGAATCGAGACGGCTGTCTCAAAGGTGCCATCGGTATACTTAATGATATATTGGTTTCCCAGGTCCGGCAGCCCCAGTTGATTCGCCGGCCCGATGTCCGCCAGTTTAGTTCCCGAACTGGCGCTGATCGTTCCGGTAATCGTGCTGGAAGCGCCTCCTGAATTGGAGAGATTTAACTGCAATCCACTGGGTTGGTAAGTCAATTGCAGAGCGAATGAGGCGGGATTAGTCTGAACGGTTCCATTTGAGACTCCGAAGGTTTTAGTGGCGGCTCCACTCAGAGACCCGCTTCCAAACGCAATTTTGTTTACATCCAGGGTAAGCTTCGCGGTGGATGAAGTGGTAGCGGAGTTAAGCGCCATATCTACCGAGAACGGATCGCCCACCGCCGGCTGCATATTCCCCACAAAGCTCACGCTGCCGAGCGGAAATTGAGTGAGCGATGGGCTGCTCCCGGAGATCACACTGGGATTGTTCCACACGCCACTCGCAGTGCCGGTGAAGGTAAACACCGACGAACTGTAATTCAGTGTGCCGGTAAATTTCTTGGGCACTACCCGATTCACTGGATTCCCACTGCTCGAACTTCCAGAAACACGAGCAAAGGTCAGATCAACATGATTAACCGAAAGCTGGCGTCCGCCAAACCCGCTCAGGCTGCCGCTAAAGGTTGCTTCCAGCGGCGTGCTGGTCGGAAACCCATTGGCCGGATCAGCCGCTTCAAAGCTCACCGTTGCGCTGCCCATTGAGAGCGTTATCGGGTTGGTCGTCCCAACCGTGGTGCTGAAGTTGCTGAGTTGAATGGACTGAAGATCCTGTGTGGTGCTCGAGAAGCTGGCGGTCAGGCCACCCAGATTGATGGTGAAGAGGGATGTAGAAAGCTTCCCGGTAAATGATAACTGGCTATAGGGGTTCGCGCCAGTCGGGCTTGTAGCCGGCGTACCGGATAGCTTACCATTAAACGTGATTGGGCTGGTCAGCGCCGGATCGTTTACCGTAATGTCGAGTGAGACCTGAGTTGGCAAGCCCGAAGTGGTGGTAACTTCGGTAAGCGTACCGGTAGTGTTCACAGCCGAGTTGCTTGGTTGGGTCACGGTAAGGGAAAGGCCGCCGGAAGCCAGCACCGCTTGCGGAGTGAGCGCCCAAGCAGAAAGCGGGTTAGTCGGTGTAAGGACGAGCTTCATTCCATTGGATGAGTCGTTGAGCGCCGATGTCACAATCCATGACTTCCCGTCCGGGGAGGCGCCGTTTTGCTGAAGCGTCTCCGAGCCGGAGCTGGACACCTGGAGCACGTACTGGCCAGGAGCTTGACCGGTTAAAGAGGGTTGCCAGCTATGCCGCACGATTCCCAGCATATTGGCGACAAAATCCATTCGCTGGCTGAAATTTCCAAGCACCGGCATCTCGCTCGCCAGCAACTGATCCTGCGCTGAGAGCGCATTAGTCAGACTGAGTAACTCCGATTTGCCGGTGACGGTCAACCCGGAGGTCGTGTCCCGCAAAAATTGAACCATCTGGCGAGCCTGCTGAATGTCAGTGCTGCCGGACGCGCCGGACATACTGCTTAACTCATCTTGGATTGTCGCATCGCCGACTACGAAATTATCCGCTGAGTTACCGGATTGGAGGCCGCCTCCGAAATTGTTCGATAAGATCGTGCCGGGAACGGTCAAATCCACTAAATTAATCCCGCTCCAATTGCTGACCTCTTTCTCAATGGTGGCCATTTCCGAGCTGGTGATGTCAGCCGGTGGGTCGCTCTTGAGCGCAGCGTTGGCGAGCACCTCGGCCGCGATCGTGGTGGCTGCATTGAGATCGGCGGTTGCGTTGCCGCTGGCGGGAAGATCGGAAACGATCGTTGAAAGCCGCTGCGGCGGTGAGCCACTCGTGGTGGCGATGAGCACGATGTCCTTACCGCTTGCGCTTCCGGGTAAGGTTATCGAATAGTGTCCGGATGAGTCGGTAACGGTGTGGGCGATAGATTGGGTGGTGTTTGACCAGATGTAGGCGTTAATGGTGGCCCCAGCCACTGTGGTACCGGTGACCGCCCTGCCTGTCTGCGCGGCTCGAGTTGAAGGCGCGGAGACGACGCCCGAAAGCATGATCCCGCCGCCGCCGCCGCCGCTACCGCCGCCGCAGCCAACGATAGCGCCGACAAAAGCAATTAAGGTTGTTGCCAATAATACTCTCCGAAGCATATGCAATCCTCCATCGTTTTTGGGATATCAATTCGATTCCCGTATAATTTAATTGTTCATCTCGCCGAAGATACGAAGAGCTTTTCACGACTGTAAAGGAGTCTAGCCGACGATCCTGTTAATTATTATGGGTTTCGGCGTCCGCTATCTGTAGGGCATTTGCTCTATAAGAGCGATCACAACTCCATATTCCCGCCTGCCTGCGGAGATTGTCCCATCCGTAGTGGAAAGTGGCCGGTAACTTGCCATTATTCTATGCCACTTTTTCGGAATTGTCAACGACGCGACGTAACTGTTCAGTTTTGCGGGAATCATTTTCGTTCGACCCCACCCCAGCCCTCCCCGCAAGCGGGGAGGGTGTCATTGCGAGCGAAGCGAAGCAATCTCCTTCACCAGTCCTCTCTCAGGA
>JAKBZR010000050.1 GCA_021842405.1 bacterium | reverse complement strand
TTGCAGTACTAGGGGAATGCTGGGGTGGGCGCGAACAAAAATCACTCCCGCAAAACTGAACTCTTACGGCAAAACTTGGTGCTTGACAAAAATCATAGAATCTTCCCCCTAGGGGGGGAAGGAGCACGGAACGGTTGCGAGGGGGAAGAGTAGGACAAGTTTAAGATGGAAGGCAAGGATGTAGTGCGACGTAGTAATCGCCAAAACCCAGTCCGAATCCCTTCCCCCTGGGAGGGGGAAGGTTAGGATGGGGGTCGGCCTAACGCGCTCCCAAGACCCCCCTTCTTCTCCCAGACTCAGGATGGGGGGCGAACGAAAATCACTCCCACAGAACTGAACTCTTTCCCGACGCCAAATCCCCTTTGATAGGATAAACTAATCCTTTGGAAAAAGGTCCGCTGCCGCTGGAACAGGGGGGTGATCGAATGGGAAAGGCCGTCGTTTTGATGTCCGGTGGGCTGGATAGCTGCGTCACCGCCGCATCTGCAAAGCGGGACGGCTACGAACTGATGGCGCTGCACATCTCTTACCGTCAGCGCACCGAGAGCCGAGAAAAAACCGCCTTCCACCAGATTTGCGATTACTACGACGTCCAAAACCGCTTTGTCTGCTCGATTGACCACCTCGCCCGCATCGGCGGTTCCAGCCTGACTGACCGCAATATCGCGGTGGAGGAGGCCGATCTAGCCCGTATCGAGATGCCGAACTCCTACGTTCCCTTTCGGAACGCCCACCTGCTGAGCGTGGCGGTATCCTGGGCGGAGGTGGAGGGCGCGGAGCGCATCTACATCGGGGCGGTGGCGGAAGACAGCAGCGGTTATCCCGATTGCCGACCGGAATACTATGCTGCATTCAACGAGGTGATCAGGCTAGGCACTCATCGCGGCCGAATTCGGATTGAGACGCCGATCATTCACCTTCGAAAACGAGACATCGTTCGGCTTGGCGTTGAGCTGGGTGCGCCCTTCCATCTAACTTGGAGTTGTTATCAGAACGAGGAGTTTGCTTGCGGCCGTTGCGATAGCTGCGCGTTAAGGCTTCGTGGGTTTGCGGAAGCTGGTATGGACGATCCAATACCTTACGAAAGATGATCGCCGCTTAACGGATCAACCTGCCTTCACTTCTTGGCCAACCTCGAGCAGCATCGCCACCTCTCCGCAGTCGGGGAATTTGGGGCAATAGACGCATTCGGTCCAAATTTTACGGGGCAAGAGCGCTTTATCAATCCGTGTCCAGCCCATCTTTTCAAACATCTCAGGCACGTAGGTGAGGGCGAAAACCCGATCCAACCCCAACTCGCCTGCTTCACCGACACAGGCGTTCACCAAAAGGCGACCATATCCCTTGCCCTGCGATTTGACCTCTACCGCCAGCGACTTCAGCTCGGCCAGGTCTTTCCAGCTTACGTGAAGCGCCGCACAGCCGACAATTTCTGCCGTCTCCTCGACCACGTAAAAGTCGCGGATATTCTCATATAGCTCGCTCAAGCTGCGCGGAAGCATCGCACCCTGCTCGGCGTATCCATTAATCAGCTTTTGAATGGATGAAACATCGCCGGTACGCGCTTTGCGCAACCGACCATTTTGAAGTTTAGGTTGTACGATCATTTGATGAACGGCTAAATGGAATGTGGAGGTTAGCGGACTTGAACCGCTGACCTTCTGCGTGCAAAGCAGACGCTCTCCCAACTGAGCTAAACCCCCGTGCGAGGTTTCCATACCGGAAGTGTACGATTGAATTCCGACCCTCGTTCGCGTATTGGCAAGGCGAGGATGCTTACCTCACCCTTCATTATTGCCGAGGGATCGGTAGAATGTCAAGCGGTAGCGTGGGGTAGGGAGGCTCTCCCTACTCTTTGTCACGAATGACCACGGTACCGGACAACTGGCGGCTGTAGCCGCTCAGGGTCACGACAACCGTGAAATCCACCGCCCCGACGTTAGCGGGCGCCGAGGGAGAGCTGGAAGATATCCAGCTACCGTTGCTGTAAGTCCAGTAAGTAAAACTCAACGAGCTCACATTGTCCATCAGCACGTTCCCGGAACTTGGTTGGCCGTTCACCGTGTTCAGCAGGCTGCCGTCGGAAAGCCAATAACGCACCGAATTGCCGGACTCATCGGTAAAGGTGACATCGCTGGAGCCGGCGGATGTCAACGAAGTGGCGCCCCGCAGGTTATCGGCCAGTGTGTTGATCACGAAACGTGAGCGAGAGTCCACCGTATTCTGGTCGGTGATGCTCTCTTGCGCTCCATAGCCGGTGGTCATCAGGGTAAAGAGGCCGGAGCCAAGCAGCAGCATGATCAAGCAGGCGACTAACATCTCGATGAGCGTGATGCCCCGAGCCCGGCCGTTCATATTCCGCCCCTTGCCAAATAGGTGTTTGTTTGATAGACCACCTTGTTGGTAGAGATCACGGTGACGGTGACCGTAACGGTACGAAGCGCGGTGTCGGTCGGAACCGCTCCGGGTTGGCCGGGACTTCCCGATTGCACTGAATCGCTGACGATGCTGGTGGTGACCTTGTATACCGCTGTTCCGGAGGAGGAGCTGACCTGATTTTGATCGCCGTCATAGTAGGTGATGGAGGTTCCTTCCGGCGCATCGGCAAACCCCAGCATCTTAGTCCGTTCGACGGCCTGGCGACCGAGATTGTAGGATATTCCGGTGTAATCGGTGTTGGTGGTGACCTGAAATGAAAATATCCACAGGTTGATCAGCCCCATCAAGCCGATCGTCATCACCATCGCGGCAACCATCAACTCAATAAAGGTAAACCCTGAGTTGCGCCGTATCCGTTTTTTTGATTTTATGGGAGCCATTTCGGTCCCTCACGCTGATTTTGTGCTAGTGCGATCTAATCCACTTATTCCATATCGAGCCTATTTCACGCACATTAGAACTACTGGAATCGTCCCCCGGCCAACGAAATAAGCGGGTATCAGAGATTATTGAAAATCTCGTCGGTGTCCGCCGAACTGGATTCCGGGTTCCGCTTTGCGGCCCCATTATGGCGACGCGGTGGGATTTACCGTATTTTTCAACACGCATATAAAGCTGTGTCGGAGCCATCGGAAATGCCTCGCCCCGGCACAGCTTCTTTTCATTTATATGATCGGCTAGGGGCCGACGACGGTCACCCCGTCGGGCTGGTATCGGACCACGCCCTGGAAGGTGCTGTTGCTCACCGTTATCGTTCCGCCGCCCGCATAAAAGGTGATCGTGCCGGGAGTGCCGGTTGCGCTCATCGTGGCCGAGGCGGCGGTGATATTGCCTTCTTCCGACCCCAAAAAGATGCTCGCCGGGACCGTCCAGGTTGCGCCGTCGGCGGAGATCGGTCCCTCCGCGAACAGGGCGATAGGGGTGTCGGGATCGGCCGGTGAGGAGGGGCTGCCGTATGGAGTTATGCTGCTGTAATCGGCCGAGATGGAGCCGCCTGAATTGAGCTTTACGAAATGGTCGGCCACGATGGTGGCACCGGCGATATCAATGTCGCCGCCCTCATGCTCCCTCTCGCACTGAGCCTTTATCCGGTGCAATGCGTCGGGGTGGTCATCTTCACCGTCGCCGGAGCGGATCGCCAGTCCGCCCGCCGTCGCGATATTTGCGCCATCAAATGAGACGGATCCTTCCTCGGATTTGGCGGAAATGGGGCCGCTTAGCGCGTCTAGATACGAGCTGTCAAAGCTGACGCCGCCCTCTCCCGATGCGCGGAGCTGCCCGGAGGTAATGATGCTGCTATTGCCGTTCACACCCTCTTCACCCTCCGCGATCATTGGTCCGGTAACCACAAAATAGCCACCCGAAACGTCCGTTGGGCCGTCCGAGCAAATCCCAAGCGCCCCAACCGCAAAGATCGAGCCTGCATTGGCGCTGACGCCTCCGTCATCGGCGCTGAAGCGAAGAACGCCGGGGGTGGCAACGAAACAATCTCCCACGATCTGCCCATCGCTGGAAATCTTGGTTTCGGGGGTGAGGCCGGTGGTTACGATACCGGAGCCAGTCAGGTCAACCCCCTCTTCACCGGATATCCGCAATTTATTACCGGCCAGAATATCGGCGCCGAGTGAAGAGACCTTATCTTTTGATTTGATCTTAATTTTACCGGTCGGGTCATTGTCGGTCATTATGGTTCCGTCCATAATGACCTCGCCCTTCGATTTAACCTTTAACTCGGATGTAAAGGTGAGAAAAGAACCGGTCAGGTCAATTTGCCCTGGTGACGAGCGATCTTCGCAGCTCGGACGCCATCGGGAAAACGAGCTATCCTCATGCTCCGATTCGCCGTTGCGCAGGTGAATTTTGGGCGCCGTGATAAATCCATGAACCACGATGTTGCGGCCCGCCCTTAGCTTAATGGGAAAATCGGACGAAAGGGATACTGAGGCCGGGATCACCAAGCTGGCCCGGTGATCGGGCGCATGATAGATTCCATTCACCGATCGCTGCGTATCGAAATAGCCGATTGATTGAATGACGGATAGAATCTGCCCACTGGTCAGCGGGATGTCTCCGCTAGCTGGTGAGTAGACGCCGTCATTATTTACATCCACGTAGGGGAAGCCGGGATCCGTCGGTTGAGCCCGGGCGGTGAGTGAGATGCCTATCGAAAATGTAATCAGCAGGGCGATGGTTAGCCCGCGCATGGGTTGCATTGAGTGACCTCCTTTATAAGTCGCAATGTTCACTGAGAATTATCGGTCATATTAGTCGAATATTTGTTGGAGTAATCATAAGCAATTATAACTTTATGGTTTTAGTAGCCGGATGGGTTCACTTCAAACCAGGAGTTGTTGTCGAAGCCATAAAAGCCGGTTGAAATAGGTGTAAAAAAGCTGCCCGAATAGTTGATGGTCGGGAAGCCGTTCAGGATCACCGAGTTGGCGATAATGGAGCCGTTGATCACGGGGTTTCCGTTTTCCACCACCGTTCCCCAGGTCTGACCGCTTGCGTTGGCATTGCAGTCGTAGACGCCGGCGTCCAGCTCGGTATTGCCGTTCATCACGAACTCGCTGCTGGAGGCGATGTACATTCGTACCGGGTTGTTTTGAGCGTTTTCTCGAATGGCGGCGCTCCCGCCGTTTAACGTAATCGTCGAAGTTCCACCGCTGGGTCCGAACCAGAGCGTGATCGGCCCTTCTGAGTTATCGAAATAGATGCTGCTGCTGCCGTTTAAGATCATGTTGGTTAAGTAGTAGTTGGCGCCGCCCTCTTTTCCCACAAAGGTAACAACCGAGCTTCCATTCGCCACTAACTGGTTATTTACGATCGCCGGTACCAGGTTATTGTCGTTGTGGGTGGCGATGTAGGAGAGGCCGCCCTGTTGATCGGCGATCTGGTCAACGGTAGGCCAAACGATCGAATTGGGGAAATGCTGCTCGGAGTAGATGCCCGGATCCGAGCCCGTCCAACCGGCGGTGGTTCCATTGAAAACCACGGTTCCGTTGACGGTGGGATTGCCGTTAAACAGGAGCGATCCATTGGTTCCCACGTTGCCGTTGATGGTGGTGGGGTGGCCGTTCGCAGTGCCCGATTGCAAGGCGTATACCGCGTACTTACCCCCGCCGTCTTGCTGCACGGCCGTAATTTTTATGGTGCGGCTGATGCCGTCCACCGTCCCGGTGGAAATAATGGTGACGGTGCCGGGCTGGTTCCAGGGCGTGCTGCCGTCGGTGTTGGTGCAGTAGACCGAAAAATCACCCGAATTCATGCTGGAGCCGGCGCCTGGATACTGATCGGCGTCGGAGGCATCTTGGCTGATCTTCCGGAGCTCATAGTTGATGCCAGCTTCGGCCACATCGAGGGCGGCGGCGGAGTCCGATTCGGTGAGGGAGAGTCCCTGATGTGATACCGCCAGCGTGCCGACGCCCATCAATAGGGTCGAGACAATCAGGATGAAAAAAAGAGCGGTGATCAGGGCGCTGCCACGACCCGCTTTCTGTATCCGGATTTTCATTTTGAGCCACCCCTTCAAATTGCTGGATCACCCGTATAGGGCTTAGAAACGCTAGCTGCCGGGCAAATTGATCTCAGCCCAGTTCGTTTCAAAGCCGTAGTAGCCGCCCGATGTGGGAGCGAAATACCCGCCAGTGTAGTTAATGGTCGGATGGCCGTTCAAAATCGCCGAATTGGCGATGATGGAGCCGTAAACGGTGGGGCTACCGTTCTCGATCACCCTTCCCCAGGTCTGGCCGCTTGAGTTGGCATTGTAGTCGTAGACGCCGGCATCCAGCTCCGTATTGCCGTTCATAATGAAATCGTTGGTTGTGGCGATGTATATTTTTACCGGGTCATCCTGGCTTTGGCTCATTTTAACCGCCGCGGTGCCGCCGTTGAAAATAGCGGTGCCGGAAGAGCCGCTGGGGCCAAACCAAAGCGTGATTGGGCCGTTGGTATTATCGAAGTAGACGCTGCTGTTTCCGTTGAGAATCAGGCTGGTTAGATAGTAGTTGGCGCCGCCCGGTTTGCCGTAAAAGGTAACGGTTCCATTTCCATTGACCACCAACTGGTTGTGGGATATGGCCGATACCATGCCGTTATCGTTATTGGCCGCAACATAGGATAACCCGCCGTCCTGAAACTGCTGGTTCGCGATTTGATCTACGGTCGGCCAAACGACCGCGTTCTGGTTGAACTGCTCCGAATAGCCGCCCGGATCGGGTCCTTGCCAACCGGAGCTGGGACCGTTAAAGGTGATGGTTCCGTTCACGGATGGATGGCCGTTAAACATGTAGGTTCCGTTGGTGCCGACATCCCCATTGATGGTGGTCGCAGTGCCGTTCAAGGTGCCCCATTGCATCGTGTAGACCGCGTAATTGCCCGATCCGCTTTGGTGTTTTGCGGTTATTTTTACGGAACGGGTGACGCCGTTCACCGTACCCACTGAAATGATGTTGACCGAATTACCCTGGCTCCAGGGCGTGCTGCCATCGGTGTTGGTGCAGTAAACTGAAAAATTACCCACGCTCATTGGGTAGCTTACACCGGGGGACTGATCCGCGTTGGAGGTGTTTTGGCTGATTTTTCGCAGCTCATAGTTAATGCCGCCTTCAGCCACATCCAACGCCGCGGCGTAGTCCGATTCGGTGATCGCTAGTCCCTGATGCGAAACCGCCAGTGTGCCGATGCCCATCAGTAGCGTTGAGATGATCAGGATGAAAAACAGGGCGGTGATCAGAGCGCTGCCCCGCTGCGGTCGTTTAACGAGGATTTTCATTGTCAACCCACCCCTCCTCCATTGCTGGGATGTAATATCGGCGGATGGCTGAAGAGTCACCTTCTCCTTCCCTCACTCATTTTTTCCACAAGGCTTGACCGATCCAAGCTGACACTTACACGGGAAATTGGGAGCATAGTTCAATGGATGGAGTGAGGGAGGAGCGGTAAAGGGAGCGGTTGACTAATTCGATATGAGCGGGCTGATTATCATCCGAGAGACACGAAGCGGAATCCGGGATTCAAATGACCACCGAAGCTTAGTCTGGGAACTTTGCACACCACATCATGATCTGGGCCGGCATCTTCTCGATGATGTCAAAGGAGCCGTACCGGTTGGCAGCCCACTCGCTGGTCAGCATCATCATTTCCTGGTGGACGTTTTCGGGTATGGCCCAGGTTTGACTGAATAATCGCGATCCGAGCATTTGTAATGTATCCTTAATCGAACTTTCAGCCGTCCATTCCATGTTGCGATTATCCAATTCGGTAATTTCGGCTTCAAGGCTTTTAAGGAATGGAATGGCTTCGTTTAAATCGGTCAAACCAATGTGATGTCGCAGCATATTCCTCTCACGAGCAAGCTCAAAATATATTTCCCTCGTTGGAAATCGCTTGCCGCTTTCGGTCGCTATAATCAAAACGGCGCCGGGCCTTAAGATACGCTTGATCTCCAGCAAGACCGCTTTCCAATCAACGATCAGGTGCAGGACATGAACCAGCAGGGCGGCGTGGCATGATTGCGATTGGATGGGCAGGCGGCGTAAGTCGGACTGCGTAAAGAGAGAGCGGTCATACTTTAACGGGTTCACCTTCAACTTAGCCTGCAGCAGCATTGAGTGGGAAATGTCAATGCCGAGCACCGGAATGCCGAATTTCACCAGCGGAACGGCAAATCGGCCGGTGCCGGTGCCGGCATCCACCATCGGGGTATGGGCGTTCAAATTGGCCGTTTGAATGATGAGATGGGCCGCGTTCCGCATTATGGTCTCCGGGATGTGGCGGCTGGCATCGTATTGGGGAGCCACACGATCGAATGATAGGAACTCCAGAGAAGATGCGGTGAACATCGGCGCTGCTCCAAAACGTCGGGTATGGTGGTGTTTTCAATATTGATGCCCCGTTCTCCTGCATGGCGTTTTTCGGGTGCGTATCAATAATGCCGGTCAACCGGCGGAGGCGAGACGGCGGCTGTGATGCCGATTGAGCAGGCCGGTGAGGTAGACAATTAACGAGGCGATGAGTCCGCTGTACATTGGCTGAATTCCGAATGGGAACTGGCTGGTGTCGGCAAAAATGCCATGGTTTAACCAACCAAAAAGCAGGCAAGCCAGGGCAACTCCCGAACCGGCCACGATTCCTAATGTGGCGTAAACTTCCTTCACCTTCCATTTTTCGGTGTAGGCGGTCAGTAATGGAATGAGCAAGCCGGGCACAAAAACGGTACCCACCGCAAACCACTGCTGAACGATTGACGGCACCATCGCGGCGATTGCAGTGGCAATGAGGGCGGTTACGATGAGGCCGTAGCGGGTGTAGAGGGGAATGCGATCGTTATTCGTATCTCCTTTCAACCTCCAGACAAAGTCGCGCCCGATCGTCATTGCGCCAATGAACGTGTAAGACATCATCGCCGACATAACCGGCGCCAGCAGTCCCACATAAAAAAAGCCTTTTACCGCCGGCGGCAACACCTGCTCCGCCAGCGCAAGGTAGGCGAATTTAGCCTGCGCATCGCTCAGATGAGGGGTCGCGACTCGCGCATAAAGGCCGGCCAGAGTAGTCATGCAATCGAAGGTAAACCAGCAGAGGACGGCCAGCAGGATACCGTTGCGCGCGATTTGTGGTTTGCGGGCCGCGTAGCAGCGCTGGTGAAAACCGGGGTCAACCAGCGTCCAGAGTGCAACAAAAAACCAGACGATAAGGTAGCCCCAATCGTTGCCGCCGGTGAAGGTGAGGAGCGGTGGCGGCAAATGGGTCTGAATCGCATGAAAGCCGCCGATGTCACGCCAGCAAAATGGCAGCAGAAGGGCAAAACCGGCGAACATCAGCAGAAATTGAACGAAATTGATCCGAACATCGGCCTGAAAGCCGCCATAAAAGACATAGACCAGCGAGACGATCACTCCAACAATCATCGCGGCCAGCAGCGGAATGCCAAAAAGGCTGGAGATGAGAATGCCCAGCATCAGCACATAGGTGGCCGGATTTGCGATGAGAAAGGCGCAAACAGCGCCCACCAGAGCGGCGGAGCGCCCATAAGCCATTTCCAGTTTATCCGGAATGGTGTAGAGGGTGGCTGCCCTCACTTTGGTAGCTAAAAAAACGGCGAACAGGATCGCGAATATATAGTAGGGTAGACCTTGGGTGGTCCAGTTCGCCAGTCCGTAACGATAGGTAAATTCGCTGGGTCCCAGAATGCCGCCGTACCATGTGGCGACCAGGGTAGCGGTAAACGTCCACAATCCGAGCGACCGATCTGCAATCAAATAGCCTTCAGTGCCAGGGCGGCGGCGGGTTAGTGCGTAAATCAGGTACAGTCCATAGGCAGCAACCGGAAGCCAATCCAGCCAGGTAAAGTGGGCATAGATCATGACTGATAGTCGGCATAGCTCCAGACGACGAGCACCACGCCTTCCTCAACGGTTACTTCAACCGAATTCGATACCACAACATTGCTGACCCCGCGGGACCCCGGCTCCAACCGTGCACGGTTCAGCAGCCATTTTGTGCCTTTCAACGATACGACCGCCGCCTTCGTGATGGGCAAAACGGAGATCGTATCGCCGGGTGTCAATCGGAATTGGCGTGGGCTCATCGTGCCGACCGCAGCGGCACCTCCCCACTCCTCCCGTACCGTGATGTCAACGACCGGCTCATTGCGCACGAGCAGTGAAAGGTTGGCCAGCGTATGGTCAAGGCGTCCGCCGAGCGCTCCCAGCAAAACGATCCGGTCGGCGCCGCGTTCCAGTGCGTATTGGATCGCCTTTTCGGAGTCGGCGGCATCCTGATCGGGTGCGCTGATGAATCGGTTGGCCGGAAAAGCGGCACGGCTGGAATCGGACAATGAATCAAAATCACCTAAGATCGCATCGGGCTGGAGTCCGAACGAAGCGGCATGGTCAGCCGCTCCGTCGGCTGCGATGAAGAGTCCGCAATCCGACAGTTCCAGCAACATCTGCCCTTCGGATGGCGGCTGACCATTGAGAAGAATGACCGCTTTCGTTCCTAACCTCCTTTAATCGCACTCCCAATAATACAAGACACCGGTAGCCGGATCCACATCCCCGCTGCGTCCGCCGGATGGGCAAACCACTTCGCGGTCGAACTCGGCGCTGGTAACGATGAATTGGGCATGTCCATCGGCGAAAATGACGCTGCCACCGCGGGGATGCCACTGCTCATAGTAATTATAGGGCGGCGGACAATCGTAACCGTATTTCGCGCAACCAGGATCTTCGGCGGCCGAAAACCAAGGAAACATTTCATCCCTCATGATACGAGTTTCGGCCGGCAAAGCGAATTCAGCGAGGGTTACAATGGTGGTGGTGGTGTAGAGGATATTGTTTTGCGAAGATTCACCGGCAATGGTGGAATAGCTGCCATGGTCGAATCGGTAGCTGGAGCCATACGCCTGCCAGTAGCTGGTGGCGCCGGGCACATCAACCCGCTGAAAGGGGCTGCCCACATCGTCGGGACAGCGAAAGATATCCTTGTCCTTACCGTAGGGCAAAATTTCCACCTCGACCCCTTTATGCCCAGGCTGGCCGGCGGGGGGCTGGCTGTTATAGGCGTAAAAAATCGGCATCGTTTCGTCATAGTCCTGAACGTACATTTGGACCTGCATCCCGACCTGCCGAGCGTTGGAGAGGCATGCGATGGCGCGTGCCTGCTCGCGCGCTTGAGCAAAGACCGGAAACAGCAGTGCCGCCAGTATCGCTATAATCGCGATAACGACAAGCAATTCAATCAACGTGAAGGCGATTGAATGGGTTCTATTCAATTTTACTCTACTCCTTCCAGGAGGGACGCCACTGGAAGAGCAAAAAATAAACGCCTTACCTTACGGCGGAATCGGAAGGCTTGGGCGTTTGCTTGCTGATCGCTTCCCTCCGTCGGTATTATCCGAATCAGGTTCACAGGGTTTTCCGCATGGTGCGGAATCTCAGCCACAGCTTGAATCGCTGGGCACCCCTAGCGTTATTGAGATTTTGTAAGATTATTATACCCGAAGAGCAGAAACGAATGCAAATGTCGGAGTTCAGTTTTGTGGGAGTGATTTTCGTTCGACCCCACCCCTGCCCTCCCCGCAAGCGGGGAGGGAGTTTAGCGGCGGTGCTTTTATCTTGCCCCCCAGTCCCTCTTAATCCCCTCCCCCGTTTACGGGGGAGGGGAGGGTGGGGGTGCATCCAATATGGTCGTAAATGATTCCCACAGAACTGAACTCTTACGGATAAACCTCGTCGAATGGAGTATCATAGTAAAAGTTGAGGCATGAAATTTTACTGTCATGTGGACAGAGTAAAATTCTTTTACCTCTGGAAGGAGTTACTCGCCGATGCGAAGAGGTTTACAGGGAAATTACCGCATCATCAAGATGCCGGAGGAATCGTACAAAGCGTTCATACCAAACGATCTGCCACCTAATCCGCCACTTCGCTTTGATAAAGAGTTGGATGATTTGCTGGAACAGGCAAATCGGGCTCTGGGCCGGCTCGATGGAATCTCCATTCTCCTGCCGGATGTTCCCCTCTTTCTTTACTTCTACATCCGAAAGGAAGCCGTTTTATCGTCACAAATTGAGGGCACGCAATCTTCACTCTCGGATTTGCTCATGTATGAGAGCAAGGAGGTTCCCGGTGTTCCTTTGAGTGATGTTCAGGAAGTATCCAATTATGTTTCAGCGCTGAAAACCGGGTTTGAAGCACTCCAAAATGGCGAACCTCTGACAATGCGGCTTATCAAAAGAATTCATTCCATACTGCTTTCCACCGGGCGTGGAAGCGAGAGAAGTCCAGGTGAATTCAGAAAATCACAAAATTGGATATCGGGTACCAGGCCGGGTAATGCGATCTTCGTTCCTCCTCCCTATGGCGAAGTTACCAACCTGATGGCCCAACTGGAAAAGTTCATCAATGATGAGCCGGAACGGACACCAACTCTGATCAAAGCGGCGCTTACTCATTTACAATTCGAAACCATTCATGCGTTTCTCGATGGCAACGGCAGACTTGGACGGCTACTGATTACGCTGATACTTTGTAGCGATAGGGCTATCGAAAGGCCGCTCTTTTATCTCTCTTTGTTCTTCAAATCACACCGAAGTCAGTATTATGAGTTGTTGCAAGATACTCGGACATCTGGGGACTGGGAAGCGTGGTTAAAATATTTTCTTAAAGGGGTAAGAGATACGTCTGATCAAGCGGTATTCACCGCCAAACGTATCTTGGAGATGTTTGATGCAGACCGTAAAAAGATAGAAACGTTAGGCAGGGCAGCCAATTCCGTGTTGCGCATCCATCGAGTGATGCAACGGAATCCGCTTATCTCAGTTCCGAAAGCCGCTAAGGCGGCTGGAATGACAAAACCAACGGCTGGAGCGGCAATCCAAAGGTTGATAGAGCTTGAGATCGTTCGTCAGGTGACACCGAGAAAAGCAAGCCGTCTATTTTCGTATGACGCTTATCTGTCTATTCTCAATGAAGGAACTGAGCCGTTAAGCTGATCTCCTTTCGCTATCAATGGCGCTCGCACGAGCTGGTGTGTGCTGAGCACTGCAGAAAGGGAACCAAAACGGTTGTCGAGCACGTTGGTCGGTAAGGCCGCTTGTCCAAGCAGATTAAAGGGCTAAACAGATCATAGTAAAAGTTAAGGCATGAAATTTTACTGTCATGTGGACAGAGTAAAATTCTTTTACTAAGAGGATGTTAAAAAACACGGTAACAGTCCACCGATGCAAGGCGGATTTAGGGCTTTAAGTGCGCTTTCGCCGTTTGGCAAACTGATCCCACGCCTCATTTAATTGCCGGCGCTCCCTATGTGCCAATATAGAGTGAGACACTTTCCGTTCTGCTGTAATTCCATCTCATGCTGATTGAAGGGTGCACCCCCACCCCATCCCTCCCTCGTTGACGGGGGAGGGAGTTGATAATCGCGATGAGGGTAACGGAACCTGTTACCTAAATTACCCAGAGAACTGAACTGTTACCAACTATGCCAAAAATATCCAACCGTAAAGCCTGAGAAGCGCTTATTGTAAGTCATTAACAACGCCGTTTGGCTCGATTCGTTCGCTGCCGGGGCGAGGTGGCTCATGGGGGCGGAATATTCGATCATAGAGCACCACGTAAACCCCCTGCAGCGCTGCGGCAACAAAAAACGGTAGATTCAATTGGCCCATTTCAAAAAGATAGCCGGCGATGGTCGGGCCGACCGATTGGGGAAGCTGCATGGAGACCGCGTTCAGGCTGATGGCCAGGCCGTGCCGATCCTCCTGAACCAGACTTAAAGTCAGGGCCTGGCGCAGGCCGATCGTGCTTCGGTTGCAGATCGAGCGCAAGAGGTAAACGAGGGCGGCCAGCGGATAGAGAGGCATGAGGGGGAGCATGATAAGAAGAATCAATCCGCCCGCCCGGGACCAGACGACCGTCCTGACGGCGCCGATGCGTTCGGCCAGACGGCCTTGAAACACGGAAGATAGTCCGGTTGCGAAGAGCGCCAGCGCCATTACCGGCGCGATGGCGCTCGGCCCGATGTGAAAACGGATCGCAAACCAGTAAGAGATGAGCGGCCCGGTCACGCCTATCGCCAGCCCGTTCAACATATTGGTCAAGATCAGCTTCGAGAGGAGTTGATTTTCCTGTTTTCGCGTCCTCGCGGCTGGTTCAGGGTCACTTTGTTGATGACGGCGGTCTTCAGGGATTGCCACAATGATGAGCAGACCGGCAATTGCAACAATTACCCCTATTGCAAATAGCGGGCGATAAGATAGCGGTCCCGGCAGCCATAGATGAAAAAGGGCTGGGCTTGAAGCCAGCAATGCACCGATCCCCATGCCGATAAACCCGAATGCGCTGTTCGTGCTGTAGACGCGGGGGCGTTGCGCGGGGCTGACGTAACCGGCGATCCATGCCATCTCGGCCGGGCCGAAACCGCCGGCCGCACCATTGGCGCCCCGCCCCAATCCGCCTAGTATCGCGGCTGGAACCAGATAGAAGGGGTTCGCGGTGATGAGCGCGATCACGGTGGTGATGACGCTCAGTATCTGGTAGGTGAGGATAAACGGCTTGCGACCATAACGATCGCTCAGCGTTCCGACTGTAAGGGCGAAAAGGGTGTTGGCGATTCCCCCGCCCGACAGCAGAAGCCCGATATCAATACCGCTCCACTTCATTGCGTGGAGGTATAGCACGAAGTCAACCGCCAGCGCTCCTTGCACTACCGACCTCATCGCCCGAACCGTCATCAATCGCTTAACGGTGGGGTGCAAATCGGCCGGCCACAAAGAAAAGTGTGGTCTCTTCGGTGTGAGACTTTCCATGTTATAAATTACGTGATAGGGCGAAAATCGGGACGGAAACAGTGACGCGGCTTAAGAGATTGTTGAAAAACTCGCCGGAGTCTTCCGTAACGTCATTCCGCCTGCCTACCTGTCTGCAACACCTGCCTGCCGCGCTGGGCTTGGCGCAGGCAGGGGCAGGCCGCAAGCAGGCGGAATGACGATCTGGTGGTAGCTCAGGATGATTTTACGCCGTCGAAATCCCCATCGCCTCGCGAACCACCTTCATCGTTTCCGCGGCGGTGGCTCGCGCCCGCTCGGCGCCGTTCGATAAAATTTTATCCAGCTCGGTCGGATCCGAGAGCAGCTCGGTGCGTCGCTTTCGAATCGGCTCCAGTACCGCGTTGAGTAGCTCTGTGAGTTCCCGTTTACTCTGAACGCATCCCCGCACACCGGTACGGCACTCCTCCCAACTGATTTGAAAGTGGTTGGGGTCGTAAATGCGGCGCAGGCGGCAAACGACGCAGTTTTCAGGGTCGCCCGGGTCGGTCTTTCGGATTTTGGTGGGCGTCGTAAAGGCGGACTGCACTTTGGCTGCGATCGTATCGGCGTCGTCCGCCAGCGTAATCGCGTTGCCGTAGCTCTTGCTCATCTTGCGCCCGTCCAGCCCTGGAACGACCGCCGTCTCTTCCGGAATGAGTGATTGCGGCTCCGGAAAGACCTCCCCGTAGAGATGATTGAATCGCCGGGCGATCTCGCGCGTCAATTCCAGGTGAGCGGCCTGATCCTTGCCGACCGGCACCGCGTTGGCCCGATAAACTAAGATGTCGGCTGCCTGGAGAACCGGATAGCCCAGAAATCCATAAGAGATCGCTTCCGGCTCGAGGTTCAGGTTTTCCTTCTTTTCCTTATAGGTCGGAACGCGCTCGAGCCAGCCCAGCGGGGTAATCATGGATAACAGCAGATGCAGCTCGGCGTGCTCTTTCACGTCGGATTGCAGAAAGATGGCGCATTTTTGAGGATCGAGACCGGCCGCCACATATTCGGCGACCAAGATGCGCCGGCTTTCAGCGATCTGGTCGGTGCGGTTATAGAGAGTGGTGAGGGCATGCCAATCCACAATACAGCAGTACATCTCGCATTGATCTTGCAGTCGCACCCAGTTTCGCAGCGCCCCCTCCAGGTTTCCAAGGTGGAGCGTTCCGGTGGGCTGCATTCCGCTTAATATACGCTTGCGTTTCATATTATCCTCATGCTCTCAAGGTAAGCTCAACGGCAAAATCGGAGAGGGTTCGTACCATCATATCCCCAACAATAGACGCTCGCAGAACGTTACCGGCGGTCCGAGCAGGAGTGTGAGCGCGTTGGGGAAAACAAAGACCATCAACAGAAGGATGATCATTCCGAATCGACTCATAAACCGGTAATATTGAGCCGCCAGATCGTAAGGAAGGAGTGCAGTTACGATCCAATGGCCGTCCAGCGGGGAGATCGGAATTAGGTTAAAAAAAGCAAGGCTGAGGTTGATAATTACGCCGTAGCGCAGAAAAAGGCCGAGCGTGCTGTAGGGGTAGTGCCCCCCCAATCCGGTGCGCAATGGGATCGCGTAGATCGTTGCTTGAATGAGATTTGAGATCGGTCCGGCGGCGGCGACAATTCCTTGATCCCGCCGTGGGTTGCGGAAATTTCGGGGGTTGGTTTGCACCGGCTTGCCCCATCCCAGCCCGAAGCCGGAAATGGTGGTGATAATCATCATTAGCGTTCCGAGCGGGTCCAGGTGATCAATCGGCAGTATCGAGATGCGGCCCTGTGCGCGCGGTGTCGGATCGCCTAACCGATCGGCGGTGATGGCGTGTGCGAACTCATGGAGTGTGATGCTTAAGATCAACACCGCTATAATTAAAATGTCTTGGTGGATATTGATAGGTCCCATATTTGATTCCGTTAAGACCGGATCGGTTCGGGTTGTGAGTATCGTGCGCTAATTGCTGGGGTGCGCCGTGTCGCCTTCAAGCGATCCGGTATGCGGTCGTTCCGAATGAGATCGCGCAGGGATTCACGGGCCACGATCAGGTCGGCTTGGCCTTCATTAACCAACACGACCGCCGGCCGCTGGAATTTGTTGTAGTTGCTGGCCATCGAGAAGTTGTAGGCGCCGGTGGTCTGAACGGCTAGAATGTCGCCGGTATGCGGTTCGGCAATAAGGGTGTCCCAGATCAGAATGTCGGTTTCGCAATGCTTGCCCGCAATGGTGACGATGCGCTCAGCCGGCCGGTCGGCGTAGTCGGCCAAGATCGCCTGATAGACCGCGTCATAGAGCTGCGGGCGGGGGTTGTCCGACATGCCACCGTCCACCGCAACGTAAGTGCGATGGCCCGGCTTCGATTTGATAGGAACCGTTTTGATGGCGCCTATCGTGTAGAGGGTAGTTCCCGTCTCGCCGATGATGGATCGCCCCGGCTCCTGCACCAGGATCGGATAGGGCAGTTTATAACGGTTGAGTGCTGAGATTAATTCTCCGGTAATCGCTTCGGCATACTCCTGGAAAGAGGGTGGGCGATGCGATTCGATATAACGGACTCCCAGCCCGCCGCCGATGTTCAGCTCCCCCGCCGTCACCCCGGTATGTTGGCGGATGGTGTGCATAAATTTTACCATGATGTGAACCGCTTGAACCTGAGCATCGGTCTCTAGCAACTGCGAGCCTACGTGACAGTGGATCCCTTTGAAATGAAGCTCCGGCGCGGCAATGACTTGTCGTACGGCCGTTAACGCCGCCCCATCCCGAATATTAAATCCGAATTTGGTGTCGGCCTGGCCGGTGCGGATCAACTTGTGAGTATGCGGATCAATACCCGGCGTGACCCTCACCAAGACGTTAACCCGGCGATACCCCTTGCGAGCGATTGACCGCAGCATTTCAATTTCCAGGAAATTGTCGAGTACAATATGACCAACCCGTTTAGAAACCGCCAGTTCGAGTTCCTCGCTGGACTTGTTGTTTCCATGTAGATTAATACTGCGGGCGGGGAATCCGGCGCTGAGCGCGGTATAGAGCTCGCCCAGGGCGGCGACATCTAAATTGAATCCCTCTTCCTGCACAATTTTGCAGATTGCCCGGGTGAGGAGAGCCTTTCCGGCGTAGCAAATTCGATTTTGAGGATAACAAGATTCAAAGGCGGTGCGATAAGAACGGCAATTGGCTCGGATTGCTGCCTCATCAAGAACGTAAAGTGGGGTGCCGAACTCATCGGCCAACCAGGTCGTATCGCATCCTCCGATTTCGAGATGGCCGTAAGAGTTTACACGCTGAGTGCCTAAAAGCATGCGGTTGGTTATAGTTCCCTTATCAGGTGGATAAATGGCGGAAAAATCATCTCCGCGTTTGCTAGTTTAGCCCAATGGCAGCATTCAAGTCAAGCTCCGCCGAACCATTCGGTGAGACCCTTAATTCCGCCGAAGTCTCGGGCACACTTCAGGTGTACTGGCTTGGTCTCGTCCGCTATGAGGTTGTCTGGGATGTTCAAAGACAGATGGTCGCTCAGCGGCAAGCTGGGGCGATCGGTGATCGTTTGCTATTACTCGAGCATCCACCCACGGTGACGATCGGCCGTCGCGGAGGCTGGAATCATATAATGGCGACCCGGCAGGAGTTTGAGGCGGCTGGAGTGGCGGTCTACGAAGTGGATCGCGGTGGTGATGTCACCGCGCACGGGCCTGGGCAATTGGTTGGTTATCCAATCCTTCACTTAAAAGGTTTGCGTGCCGATCTTCACTGGTACCTGAGGCAGCTTGAAGAAGTGATGATTCGGGTGTTGGACCGCTGGGACATTCGGGCTGAAAGGGCGGATGGCAGAACCGGTGTATGGGTCGGCAATGAGAAGGTGGGCGCAATTGGAGTGAAAGTGGCCCGATGGGTCACCAGTCATGGCTTTTCGCTGAACGTGGGACCCGATTTGAGCCTGTTCGAGCGGATTGTGCCGTGCGGCCTTGCGGGATATGGGGTCACTTCGATCAGCCGCCTGGTCGGTTATGAGGTTCCGCTCGATGAGGTGCGGGAGGTTACCGCTCTTAAATTTATCGAGGTATTCGGCTACCGAGAGGCAGCCTATACCGATCGGATTGGGGATTGAATTGCGAGTTATCATAAAAGAAAATGAGAGTGAGCTTTCACGTTGGGACCGGGTGAGTACTGAAGAGTGCTGCATCACGGTGCACGTTCCAAGCGGCTCGCGGCCCTTCACGCTCCACCGCCCGGTTGCTGGCGACGAGTTGATACTGGGTGAGTTCGAGTCGTTTATCGGTCACGATTACACCGATGCGATCGGCTGGGAATATCAGGGCGTTCGCACCGTATTGGCGGTCAGGAAAGACGGCGGCGTGGAGATTATCCAGCAGGCGGGCGGCAAAATGAGGGAGATAGACAGCGCCGGCGATGACCGCATCGAACCGTAAGCCACTACATAATAATGGTGAATACAGAGGCATCAGCTATGGGGGTCGCCTGGGTCACCTTCGGTGGTTGATGAAAAATTTGCTGGAATCCGCCGTTCCGTCATTCCCGCGAAAGCGGGAATCCAGTCCGAATTCAATGTATTAGATTCCAGATATCCGCGTTGCGGCCCTGGAATGAGCCCCAGTTAGGTTACCGCAGTATTCAGCCACGACTTAGATCGGGCGCGATGACGAATCGGGATCGGGCTGAGTGCCGGTTTTAAAAAAATCTGAAAAAAGTCGGTCAAACCCTTGACTTTCGATTCAGAGGGGGGGTATTATACGCTTCGCCAACGAAATGAAGAGTTCGCTGGCCGGTCACCGATAAGGTGATGAGTGCACTTTGATAGTTGGATAGCGAATTTGGGAGCATCTTCTAAATGGAGCGCATTAGTTATCCTGACTGATCGAGTAAAAATCGGAAGTTGGGAGATATGAGAGTCGTTCCTGAAGAGCGAGAAGGCTGAAGGTAAATGAAGCTACGAAGGGCGTCTGGTGGATGCCTTGGGGCAACGTGCCGATGAAGGACGCGCACAGCGGCGAAACGCCCAGGGGAGCGGCAACAACGCACTGATCCTGGGATATCCGAATGGGGGAACCCGGCCTCGATAATGCGAGGTCAACGTTCGTTGAGTCAAGTAGGCGAACGTGGGGCACCCGGGGAACTGAAACATCTAAGTACCCGGAGGAAAAGAAAGCAGATGCGATTCCCCGAGTAGTGGCGAGCGAAAGGGGAACAGCCTAAACCGGTGCGGTACGCTGCGCCGGGGTTGTGGGGCTTCCGTAAGCGATTCTCGAGTGGTTGACCGAAGCTGCCTGGAAAGGCGCGTCGCAGAGGGTGAAAACCCCGTAGGTTGATTGAACGAGACGTGGGAATGTCCCCAAGTACCGCGGGACACGAGAAATCTTGCGGGAATCTGGGAGGACCACCTCCTAAGGCTAAATACGCGTTGCCACCGATAGTGAACCAGTACCGTGAGGGAAAGGCGAAAAGAACCCCGGGAGGGGAGTGAAATAGAACCTGAAACCAGAGCGCCTACAAACAGTCAGAGTCTGGATATATTCCGGATGATGGCGTGCCTTTTGCAGAATGAACCGGCGAGTTACTGTTGGTCGTAGATTAAGGGATTCAGTCCCGTAGTCCGAGCGAAAGCGAGTCTGAATAGGGCGTTAAATGGCCAGCAGTAGACCCGAAACCGCGTGATCTACCCATGTCCAGGGGGAAGCCTCGATAATCTCGAGGTGGACGCCCGAACTAGTGTCGGTTGAAAACGGCTTGGATGAGGTGTGGGTAGGGGTGAAATGCCAATCGAACGCGGAGATAGCTGGTTCTCCCCGAAATGCATTGAGGTGCAGCGTCACATGTTCTATCGTGCTGGTAGAGCACTGGATGGTCTAGGGGCCCTACCAGGCTACCAAAATCAACCAAACTCCGAATGGCATGATATAAAGTGTGGCAGTGAGACAGTGGGGGATAAGCTTCATTGTCGAAAGGGAAACAGCCCAGACCTACTGCTAAGGTCCCAAAGTACAGGCTCAGTGTAAAAGGATGTGAGGATGCACAGACAACCAGGATGTTGGCTTAGAAGCAGCCACCATTTAAAGAGTGCGTAACAGCTTACTGGTCGATGTGTCTTTGCGCCGATAATGGAAGGGGGCTTAAGCCTGTCACCGAAGCATAGGATTCTGCTTATTGCAGAATGGTAGGGGAGTGTTCTTTGCGCAGCGAAGCCGCGAGCGAAAGCTCGGGTGGAGCGCAAAGAAGTACGGATGCCGGTATAAGTAGCGAGAATCCCGGTGAGAATCCGGGACGCCGAAAGCCTAAGGGTTCTTAAGGAAGGTTCGTCCTCTTGAGTTTAGTCGGTCCTAAGCCGAGGCCAGTTGGCGTAGGCGATGGCTATCGGGTTGATATTCCCGAACCGGGCTGCCGCGTTGAAAAATAGGGGACGTGGCTAAATTCTCCGTCACAGCGATGGTCGTCTGTGTTGCGCAGATAGTTCTGATTATTCAGGATGGCTGCGTACGAGTGGAGCCTTCGGGTGAAGCGAAGCGGAGATAAGGGTCACCAAGAAAATCCTATTTGGAGCGGCATTCCGACCGTACCGCAAACCGACACAGGTAGGTGGGTAGAGGATACTAAGGCGTTCGAGATAACTCTCGTTAAGGAACTAGGCAAATTGACCCCGTAACTTCGGGAGAAGGGGTGCCTTCTGGAGTGGCGCATTGAAACATGCGCTGCGCCGGGAGGTTGCAACAAAGCGGCTCGAGCGACTGTTTAACAAAAACACAGGTCTCTGCAAAGTCGAAAGACGACGTATAGGGGCTGACGCCTGCCCAATGCCATACGGTTAATGGGAGAGGTCAATTCCGGTTTCGGCCGGAAGGCAGCTTTGAACTGAAGCCCTGGTGAATGGCGGCCGTAACTATAACGGTCCTAAGGTAGCGAAATTCCTAGTCGGGTAAGTTCCGACCCGCACGAATGGCGTAACGACTTGAGCGCTGTCTCAACGAGAGACTCGGTGAAATTGTAGTATGCGTGAAGATGCGCATTACCCGCAACTGGACGGAAAGACCCCGTGGAGCTTTACTACACCTTGTCATTGTGTTTTGGATACACCTGTAGAGAGTAGGTGGGAGCTTCGGCATCAATGGAACACCACCCTGATGTATCTGAAGCACTAACCGGCGTCGTTATCCGGCGTCGAGACAGTGGCAGGCAGGTAGTTTGACTGGGGCGGTCGCCTCCCAAAAAGTAACGGAGGCGTCCAAAGGTTCCCTCAGGCTGGTTGGAAATCAGCTATTGTGTATAAGGGCATAAGGGAGCTTGACTGTGAGAGCGACTGCTCAAGCAGAGACGAAAGTCGGGCCTAGTGACCCTCTGGTAACATGTGGATGTGCCAGGGCTTATCGGATAAAAGCTACCCCGGGGATAACAGGCTTATCTTGCCCAAGCGCTCACAGCGACGGCAAGGTTTGGCACCTCGATGTCGGCTCGTCGCATCCTGGGGCTGGATTAGGTCCCAAGGGTTAGGCTGTTCGCCTATTAAAGCGGTACGCGAGCTGGGTTCAGAACGTCGTGAGACAGTTCGGTCCCTATCCGTTGCGGGCGTAGGATCTTTGAGGGGGGCTGTCCCTAGTACGAGAGGACCGGGATGGACGGACCTCTGGTGTACCGGTTGTGCCGCCAGGCGCAGACGCCGGGTAGCTATGTCTGGAAGTGATAAGCGCTGAAAGCATCTAAGCGCGAAACACGCCCCAAGATGAGAGATCCCATTCCAGCGCAAGTTGGAAGTAAGGCCCCGGGTAGACTACCCGGTAATAGGCGGAAAGTGTAAGCGCTGCGAGGCGTTGAGCTTAGCCGTACTAATCGGCCGAGGGCTTCACCTAAGCCTTCTGGCTTTTAAGGAATGACCTCTCCGTAATGCCTCCCATCTGCTTCCGCTATCCAACTACCAGGGTGCATCAATCCGACCGTATTCCTGGTGGCCATAGCGGTGGGGTTCCACCCGTTCCCATTCCGAACACGGTAGTTAAGCCCACCCGCGCCGAAAATACTTGGGGCACAAGCCTCCGGAAAAATAGGTCGCTGCCAGGATATATCTCACCTGCACGGTCTCGGTATCCATATAGGAGCACCGAGACCGTTCTTTTAATAAAAATATGAACCCACCCGGATGCCCTCATTGCACGGCACGTTCTTGACGAGCATTGGGGAGGAAATATTTGGCTGCAATCGTTTTATCATTGATCTCACTTTGTAATCTGCCTCAATCCGTCCCGCCACCCCAACCGATACCGATAATACGGGTCGGTCCATGGTCGGTCGCAGTCCTTCCCGGAACCGAGCACCTGAATGGAAAACCCATCCATGTAAAAAAGAGGGTCGTCCTTGATGTGGCCAAACCTGAAATGATTCAGGTTCGGGATGAGTATTACGCGCGGTTGCCGCTGTTCAATGATCAGTCGGGTGGTTGGATGCGTGGAGTGCGCCTGCAAGGATTGAGGACCCAAGAGTGCACCGCAACCGGCCTGCTTATCCCGGATAGCGTGGTGGTGAAACCGGCGCCCGGCCCGGCAACTCCCTACAAATTGGGCCAAGATTATCAACTCGATCCTTTTTGGGCGACGATCGGACGACTCCCGAAGGGTCAAATCGGTCCCGATCAAGCCGTGTACGTTGATTACCAATATAGTCCCAGTCGGCTCGACAGCATTGCGGTGGATCGAACTGGGAAAGTCAGGTTGTTTGAGGGCCGACCGGCAGTGGGAGCAATGGACCCATCCATTTTGCCAACCGGCTTTACCCGCATCGCCAACATCTGGGTGCCGGGTCGAACTGAGCAGTTGAGCGGCGAGAACCTGTTTCCAATCGAGCCAGGGCTGCAAACCGAAACGCGAAATCATCGCCGCAGCGTGGCTTCACGGTTACTACCGAAGATGTTAGCGAAACTGAGAGCCGGTAAACCGGTCACGATCGTTGCCTGGGGCGACAGCGTAACGGCCGGCGGTGGAGTGGGCGGTGAGCCCAATCTCTGGTACCAAAATCGGTTTGCTGAAATGCTGCGCAAACGGTTTCCTCAAGCGATGATTACCTTGAAAACGGCGGCCTGGCCGGGCGGAAATAGCCGGGGATATCTCGATGCGCTTCCCAGCTCGCAGTACAACTTTCAGCGGGATGTGCTGGACGCAAAACCCGATCTGGTTACCGTCGAGTTTGTGAACGATGCCTATTTGAATGAATCGCAAACCTTCGCTGAATATACCGAAATTATGAACCGGCTCACCGCGATCGACAGCGAGGTTATCCTGATTGCGCCGCACCTGGTTCGCCCGGATTGGATGGGTGTAACGTCTCTGAAATTCGATCATGATCCTCGACCCTACGTGAATGCGCTCCGCAAGTTTGCGCAAGCGCATCACGTGGCGCTGGCCGATGTTTCCGCCGCTTGGTGCCGCTTGTGGCGCGAGGGAATTCCTTACGTCACGCTGCTGGCCAACTCGATCAATCATCCTGACGCAAGAGGACATGAAATTTACGCGCGCACGCTCATTAATCTGTTTCCCCAGCATTAAGAGATAGTTGAAAAAGTCGTCAGAGCCCGTCGCTTCGCGGCTTCTCGCAATGACAAGCTCTTTAACCTTTCAAATGAAGTGACGCATTCCATTCGTTAAGAATTTGATCGGCTCAATTCGATTACTTGACCGCCTTACCTTCCAGATACTATAATGTACTCGCAAGTACATGAAGTTAGGAGCATTGAATTTGACCCTCAAAATCGGAATCCCAAAGGGCAGTCTGCAGGAAGCTACCTTTTCCCTGTTTAAAAAAGCCGGTTTTGAATTCCGTATCAACTCCACTCGATCTTACCACCCCAGCGTAGACGATCCCGAGTTGGAGCCGCTTCTCATCCGCCCTCAAGAAATTCCGCGCTACGTAGAGGAAGGCATACTGGATGCCGGTATTACCGGTAAAGATTGGATTGAAGACAATGCCTCCGATGTGGTTGAGGTTGCTGAGCTGAACTATTCGAAGGCCACCTTCAACCCGATACGGGTGGTGTTGGCCGTACTACAGGACGCGCCCATTAAAAGCGTAAACGACCTGGCCGACAAGCGGATCGCCACCGAGTACGTCCGGCTGACCGAACGCTATCTCTCACATAATAACGTAAAGGCACAGGTTGAGTTCTCCTGGGGCGCCTGCGAGGTGAAGGTTCCCGACCTGGTGGACGCCATTGTGGTTAATACCGAAACCGGCAGCAGCCTGCGGGCGCACAACCTGAGGATTGTGGATACGCTGCTGACCTCCACCACCCGCTTTATCGTGAACCACGGCGCTTGGAGCGATCCGGCAAAGAGGGCGAAAACGGAAAACCTCGTCATGCTTCTGGAAGGGGCGCTGAACGCCCAACGGTTGGTTGGTTTGAAGATGAACGTAGCAAAGGCGAATCTGGAGGCGGTCTCCAAGCTACTGCCGGCGCTGAAAAAGCCCACCATATCGCCCCTCAGTGAGCCGGATTGGGTGGCCCTCGAGATTATAGTGGAAGAGCACATCGTGCGTGAGTTGCT
>JAKBZR010000049.1 GCA_021842405.1 bacterium | reverse complement strand
CCGTGTGGATTAACCCTCCTGAACCGGATCGCGCAACCTGTCTGCGTGCGGACACGCACAGGCAGGCCGGCTCGGAGGTACACTAAATTGCGCAAGGAAAGTGTCTCAAAATCCTTGACACGTTCCGCTTGTAATAATCTGATTGATTCCATGTTTTGTGAATCCTGACAGATTAAATCCACACTCTGCCTCCTCTTCTGCCGCTTCGCCAGTCCCTTCAAGAACCTCTTCACTAAGTGCTCCTCCTTCGATAATCTCATCTCCGATGCCAATCTCTGGAACCAGAAATGATCCTCCTATACCTACATAGCCGCCCCCTCTGTACAATCCTGATTTCGTATTAATAACATGGGAATGTATTCTCAGGACATGATGCCCAGCGCTCCGAATTCGCGCCGTAAGCTCAAGCGTTATAGTATCGAAAAAACCGCTGGAGACGTTAGCAACCCCTACTCCAAACTTATATAACCAGCTATTCGTACCGCAAAGCCCGTCCGGGTCACCTCCATCAACCGGATCCCCGCCACAGTAGCCGTACAAGTTATCCCCGCCGCCGTAGCCGATCGGGTCGCGGGAGAGCCAGCGGCCCAGATCGGGAGTCCTCCTTCACAACAATACGGAATAACAAATATAATCATCTAGACACTATGATTTAAAATCCAAGATCATCCGGTGAATCCATGAAACCCGGCGGAGTATAAAGCCCATATTTTTCTTTTACTTCATGTGTCAATTCAATGGGATCGCCGACCTCAATGATTAGATCATAGCATTGAATTTCAATCTTCCTAATTTTTCCTTCCCATGGCATCCTAAACTGAAATAATCCATCCCCCATCTCTTCAACTTTAATTATGGAGAATTCGTTGAGCCCCCAGTTGACCATATCTGGATTTTTGACAATATGGTCGGGAAACATGTTTTCGATGATGATACGCTGGCATTGTTTGAAACGGAAAGTGATAGGTAACAATCCTCTTTGGTTTGTTCTTATAAGCTTCCCATCCTCCCAAGTTGGACATACTAACACGACAAAATCACGACAAAGATCGTCTGACCAATATTCCAAGAGCTGTGCTTCCAAAAAATTTTTATATTTTTTGAAAAGCTTACCATAATGGCTCTTATTCATCTTGGCGAATAGTTCAGTGTAATCGGGTTCAGAAGGAACATTTCTCATCTGCATGTTACTCGTATATGAGTATATTCGTTTGTATTCGGATTACCAAGCAGATCAAGATAATTGCCATATCTATTCATAACTCTCATATACCATTGCCCGTCACTGTACATCAAACGAACTTCCTCGCCAATATCGTTTCTGAACAAGTACCCAAAGCCCCCAGCCTTGGTTTGAGTAAATCCATTTCTTAAGAGTACATCTCTGATGCCAATAAGGGAATTTTCCTCTATACTTCCGCTAGAATATAGCTCTATTAAACCTGGTGATGCGCCTCCTAGGCCATTCGCAACTTCGGTAATAGATCCGATTCCAATCAACATCCCGTTTGCGCCAACGAAATTAATCCATTGGTTAATCGGCTTACCGAGTCTCAGATACCGGCCATTTATCTCCCCTGTCTCAGGGCAAGCAGGATCTATATAGGCATTACGCAGTGTGGGGGTATTCCGCTTCCACACCATCCCGGCAGTAAATACATACTTCACTCCATTCCAGACTTTGTGACCGACCCACCCTACTGCTTGACCGGCTTTTACAAATGGCCAGGCAATAGCTCTCCCAATACCTCCCAACGAAAGGAGCCCCAGTGGATCCGCAAACCCCAACGGATCCCCGTCGCAATAAGCGTACAAGTTATCCCCGCCGCCGTACCCGATCGGGTCGCGGGAGAGCCAGCGGCCCAGGTCGGGGTCGTACCAGCGGAAGCCGCACAAGATAGTTCCAAAGGTCGCATCGGTATAGTACCCAAACTGACCGCCATAGCGGAAGGGGTTAGTATCATAACCACTAATTGTCGGCGGGGGCAGTCACATCCCCATTGGCCGTAAGCGTATTAGCGGAGATTCAGGTTTATTACTTTTCAGCGAACCTTGTGATAATTTTCCCCCTCCCAGCCTTCTAAACCTATCACTTTGCCCATAAATGTATTGATAGGTAACCCGTAAAAACTATCCTTCTCATTAGAGGTGTGTACAACCGCCGCATTAACCACTGCATTTTCCAGGTCAACTTCGTGATCCGGATAATTCAATAATGTCCACTTGCCAACTCTATGCAAAACACCGTCATGTAGAAACACGAAGGTCTGTGTATACGTCCCATCGGCCCTCAGTACGAACGTCTCCACCCCAGGATGAGGGGTTTCATACTGATGTACGTAAGTGCCCACCACGTCCTTGGGAGTTAATTTTATGTTGTTCCCTATAACAAAATTGATTATTATGATTGACAATCCAAGGACACACAGCCCTACAATACAGCCGAAGACTATACCACAGCTCGGGTCAATTCCTTTTTTGGTTCCATTTCTTTCCATTATCCCTACCGACCATTACCCAAAGTTCGTGCGCCTCTAATAATGTTTAAACATCGAATGTTCGACATATCATTTGCAAAACTTTTTCGGCACCTGCTCCCACCAATCAAACTGTTGATATACCGTACCGAGAGGGCCAAAACCCCAACCCAGGCGATCCCATTCCGCAGGCATATGTGGTATATGCTCCGGAATATGATAAAAGGCCGAGTTAAAAGTGGTCGTATTGATAACGATAATATGCACCATATTCCCCTTACGCCAAGCTCTCCAGATGAAAGCGCCAACCTGCCACTCAGTGCCGTTAACCACATCAAGAAGCGAGTTCTTAAAGGCATCAGGAGTGCTAACATAACCCATCCTGAATTGTGGATATCCATAGTAGCGAAGCGTAGCTCGGATCTGATCAGCGCCTCGGCAAGATCGCATATCTTCGGTGTGGATGTTATTCGAATGGTAAAAATTGTGGTCCGGCCCAAGACCAAGCCCGTACCCGAGAACGTAATTAACATTATCCCAATCAACCCTGATTTCGTGCCAAAAATCCCTGCTTGCTAACAACGTAGTCATAATATTTCTAAAACCAGGGACACCTCCGTCCACCTGTAAACCCCGCGGATCCGCTAAGTCAACCGGATCCCCGCCGTCGTAGCCGATCGGGTCGCGGGAGAGCCAGCGGCCCAGATCGGGATCGTACCAGCGGAAGCCGCACAGAATGGTTCCAAAGGTCGCATGGGTATAGTACCCAAACTGGCCGCCATAGCGGAAGGGGTTGACATCGCTACCGCTGGAGGCGGTCAGCTCCCCGTAGGCGGAATAGGTGTATAAATACTCTCAGATCACGTAAGTGGTTATTGAAAAAGCCGAATATATACCTCTTAACGCTCAATATATACGATAAAATGATCATTCTTACATTTTGAAGTCTTTTTCAACAGCCTCATAAGTACATAAGTTCGATTGAGCCAAATTAAAAGTTGTAAAAATCACGAAAATAGCTATGCTATATCTCCCTTCGACCTGGTCTAAAGTTTGGATACCATATTCCACGTATGGTTACATCACCCAAGTTGGGAAGAACATGTTTTGGATCAAGTTGGCTTACGTCCACATCTCTGACAATAGAGAGAATTTTGCATTCTCCAACTGCAGACCCTAACGCAGGAATTGCAACTGTATTAAGAAAAAATAGCGCATCTTCTTCATTAAATGCGGTTATGCCAACATATCGTTTTTTAGTTGTTTGTAATTTACTATGTTCCAGGACAAACCAAAATCGGTGCAGTAGCTTGGAATTAATCTGATGTACCATCTTATCTTCTCCCATCCCGGCATAACGAGGATCACAGCCGTCCTCATTATATAAGTATCGGACTATTTGGGGAGGAAAGGAATACTTGGGCCAATAAATGGATTTGGATATCCACCAATAATCCCATGATCGCCGATACCAGGCAATAAATGCTCAAGGTCTTGCCAATATTCCCATGATGATGGCGAAACAATATAATCGATATCACTCCCTATTGTACGGGTACCCCTGGCTGCACTTCCGACGACATATATAGGGCGTCCAGCAGTATTGGTCAGCTCCTGTATTTCTTGAATTTCTTCTAATGTTAAATCGCCTACTACATCAGCTGAGCGTGCACATGCCTCCCCTTCAGGTTCGACCGGCAGGATTGTAAACCCGATGGTGGCCAAGTCGTAGCTCGTATTAAATCCTAGTTCATGCCGCCAGGGACCGCCGTTCCAGAAGCCAAAAGAGGCACTACTTCCAACGGCAGCAACCCCGGTTGCCAAACCTCTCCCGATGACGCCAGTAGTGAAAACAAAATACGGATGATTACGAGGACCAATTATAAACTGCAACAGTCCGTTCGGATCCGCAAACCCCAACGGATCCCCGCCACAATAGCCGTACAGGTTATCCCCGCCGTCGTAGCCGATCGGGTCGCGGGAGAGCCAGCGGCCTAATTCGGGATCGTACCAGCGGAAGCCACACCGAATCGTGTCAAAGATCGTGTCGGTATAGTACCCAAACTGACCGCAAGATAAATAAAGCAAAAGCCACTTTACCAGTCAACATCCGCCCGTTCTATCGTCCCTATAGGATATTGCATGCTCTCAGAATCAGTGAAAATATGTTTCTTAATCTGCTGGAATGTCATCGGACGAGACAAAATACGACCATGCAGGTTGCTAATCACCAGATCGCCGTTGGCGAGAACTACCAGTACGTTATCCTGATGAGGCACAAAACATGCGTCAAGAGCGCCTCGGACCAGCCACCGGCTGGTAACCGGCCTGGCCCTCAAGTCATATAATCGTATCCCGACGCCAAAGCGGTTGTCAAACCGATCTACACAGACCAACCATCGTCCATCCGACGAGAAGCGCGGCCGACTTCCGTGACCCAGGTAATGACGATCGCTGCCGTCCACTCGAACCAACCAGAGATTATAATGGGTTCCAGGATCATTGAAATCAGGATTTTCTGGGTCGTAGGGGCCCCGATGTGCCGGATCGTGCCCTGATAAACTGTAGGCAATCCATTTTCCATCAGCGGACCAGTCTAGACCGTAAATATATCCCAGATCCCCGCGCCCTAACCACTTTCTGGGAACTACAACTCGACGGCGCCCAGTGGGCAAGTAAACCCGCTCCAACCCTTGCTCACTCTCTCCCAATATCCATTTCCCATCATAGGACCACGTAATACCTCCCAAATCGAGTCTATAGCGTTTCCCTCGAATACCAAACACCTTTGATGGGGACTGAAGATTACCGAACCTATGATTTCGGAATGAGTAGCGACTTACTTGAACTCCTAAATCATCGTACCAAGCAATGACATAGGATCCGTTCGGTTGCCAGCGAGGAAGATTTTCATCATAGTAGAGCCACGAGCCACTGAGATGACGGATAAGATCAACTTGTATGGGTTCTACTTGAACTGACCCCGGCCCCTGTACAAAAAAGTAATATAATAAAATTGGCCGCTCGGTAGCGCGCGAACCTTTCAGCTCCGCCTTAACCGGAAATGACAACAATAACGATGCTGTAATCCAGATAAACAGCAGCCAAAGAATGTATCTCCCGTCATTTTTCATCTTAGTTTCCGATCGTTTTCCAGTTATCGCAACCCTAGGGGGTGAAGTATCTAACCAACCACCTCAACCACCCAGTAGATATTGGTCGCGCATAGTAATTATACCTACTCCAGTAAGACCGCCACTCAGGCGGGCGATCGCCAAGTGAAGCCGAAATTGTGGGGTATTTGCTATCTGGATTCTTCCACCCCATAAAAATACCTGTGTGTTCCCCGTATCCATTAGGTAAAATGACAAAGAGAATGTCACCGGGTGTTAGGACGGTCTTCCCCCTAACAATCGGTCCATATTTGTAAAGTCCGCATTGTTTGACATGTTTCCATTGGTATGTGACTCCTACTTTTACGTAAGATGGATCATACGACCAACGCAACACTTGATATACAAAACGGCCGCAGTCAGTATAGTTATGCCAAACGTTATTGTATATAAGCTCATAATCTTTTACGTGGCCCGTCAAAAAAGCGGCCATCCATTGAATCTTCATGCTCGGAGGCATAGCCGGCCATAATCTTGGCTCGGGAGGTATCCACATCATTCCTAATGGATCCGCTAATCCAACCGGATCTCCCGCGCAATAAGCGTACAGATTGTCCCCGCCGTCATAGCCGATCGGGTCGCGGGAGAGCCAGCGGCCTAATTCGGGATCGTACCAGCGGAAGCCGCATAGGACGGTTCCAAAGGTCGCATCGGTATAGTACCCAAACTGACCGCTCCACAGGATAAAATCGCCTTCAGGAGCTCTCCTCGTCTTTTTTGTATTTTTCCGGCCAATGAGCTAGAAAATGGTCACAAATCCTCCGAAAATAATCTTCACTAACTTCTTCCGTTGGACTAAGTAAAGTCATATAGGAATCAAGCTCTACAAACTCCGGACCTATTGCCCTTCGTCCCGTTTCAACAACCAGGGGCAATCGCAAACAGGGATTTCGTCTCATCGCATCCTTAGAAGCTAAGGCGAAGATTCCAACCGTTTCGGCACAGGTTCGACGTTTTTGTATTCCTGAGACCAAAAGCACCATTTTGGCAGCGTCATCGGCGGTCTCAAGAAAAACAAGATCATACTCTCCTAAAGCGTACTGAAGAATCTCGCAGGAATCATTAAGAACAACTAGATTAACGCCCCTAACACCCCTGTTCTCCAGAGCCTTCTGCCCAATGTTGCGTATCTCATTGTTATCTATAGCCAGAATCATGACATTCATCCGTCTCTCCTCACAGTACATTACCGCAATGGCAATGGGTAAAATTCCGGCACTCCCCGCAAGATGCGGTTTAGTTCCTCCACATAATAGGTTTCTCCAAACGCATCTGGGCCGATGTATGCTCCCCTCAAGCCTGACTTCAAAACTTCGATTTTAGCAAGGTACTTGTAGTTGTATCTTTCGGCTTCGGTGCTTTCTGCCCATTCACGTAATCGTGGTAAATTTTCTTCTGGACACCAACGTGTCATACCAAATTTTCGACCTTGAACGAGGCCGGTCCTTTCCGTTTCGAGCATCTCAGGTTCATCCATCACTCGGTACAGATTTATAACCTCATCCCCTTCTTCTGCCGCCGTAACCTCTCCGCCAACCGGTATTAGGAACGAGCCGACTATGCCGACATACTTTCCACCTTGATATACAGGCGACCTCGTATTAATAACATGGGAACGTATTTTTAGAACTTTATGTCCAACGCCCCGAAGATATTTCGTGAATCCACCTGTAGCAAAATCGAAGAATCCAGAGGCGAGGTTGGAAACTACCACTCCGCCCTTATATAACCAGCTATTCGTACCGCAAAGCCCGTCCGGATCCCCTCCATCAACCGGATCCCCGCCACAGTAGCCGTACAGGTTATCCCCGCCGTCGTAACCGATCGGGTCGCGGGAGAGCCAGCGGCCTAGGTCGGGATCGTACCAGCGGAAGCCGCACAGGACGGTTCCAAAGGTACTGTCGGTATAGTACCCAAACTGGCCGCCATAGCGGAAGGGGTTGGTGGAAGGAGGTTGGAAATACCGGTGACACCCAATGGGTCGTCACTCCGAGGTTGCGCAGAGGAACCCGGAATCAAAAACATCCGTATCGCTATCTGGCAGCGGACCGGAGCCTGGATTCCCGCTTTCGCGGGAATGACGATCCGGCAGGGATCTGCGACTTTTTCAGTCACACCTTAGACCACCGACATCACCCGCCGGCCGGAAATTAGAGTCAAAATGTGGAATTTCATCTTCAGAGGCGGAAATCGCCGGATCGGGGACGCCGTTTCTTGACATTCAAAATCACTCAAAGGTAATATTCGGCTCGCCGATGGGGAGTGATTCCCCTTCTGAAATTTGGAGTCATGAAAGTATTAAAATGGCAAAGTCATTAATTATCGTTGAATCACCGGCAAAAACGAAGACCTTGAAGAACTTCCTCGGCAACGAGTTCGAGATCGAGGCCTCGATGGGTCACGTTCGTGATTTGCCGAAAAGCGTCTTGGGAGTGAGTATCGAAGAGGGTTTTAAGCCATCATACAGCAACATACCGGAGCGGCGAAAAGTCATCACGAAGCTGAGAGAGGCGATGAAATCGGCCGATACCGTCTACCTCGCTTCCGACCCCGACCGCGAAGGGGAGGCGATCGCCTGGCATCTGGTACAGGCGCTGAAGATTCCCAATCCGCGTCGGATTCAATTTAATGAGATCACCCGAACCGCAGTGCAAAACGCCCTTCGATCACCGCGGAATCTGGACATGGATCTGGTCAACGCTCAGCAGGCCCGCCGAATTTTGGACCGCCTGGTCGGATATAAGCTATCCCCCCTGCTGTGGAGCAAAGTGAAGAAAGGAACTTCGGCCGGCCGGGTGCAGTCGGTGGCGGTGCGGCTGATTTGCGAACGGGAGCGAGCCGTTCGCGCCTTCGTACCGGCTGAATATTGGACGATCGCGGCCGACTTGACGCCCAAGGCAGATCAATCGCCGTTTGAAGCGCTCTTGCAAAAGTACGCCGATAAAAAGATTGAAATTACAAATCAACAGCAGGCGGATGGGATCGTCGGTGAGCTGAGGACGGCCGATTTTAGGGTTGCAGCGTATAAGGAATCAAACCGCAAGCGGAATCCGCCGCCCCCCTTCATAACCAGCACCTTACAGCAAGAGGCGGCGCGTGCGCTCGGCTTTTCGAACAAGATGACGATGTCGGTCGCTCAGGAGCTGTATGAAGGAGTGCCAATTGACAAAGAGGGTGAGGTCGGCCTCATTACCTACATGCGCACCGATTCAACCCGGGTGGCCGCCGAGGCGCAGGAGCAGGCCCGCCGGTACATCGCCGAGCGGTTCGGTCCCGATTATCTGCCGTCCACACCCCGCCAGTACAAGAGCCGCAAAGGCGCTCAGGATGCCCATGAAGCCATCCGTCCGACCTCAGTGGAGCGCACGCCCGATTCGCTCGCCTCTTCGCTCAAACCGCCCCAATTGAAGCTCTACCGGCTGATATGGCAGCGGTTTTTGGCCAGTCAGATGGAGGCGGCCGTTTACGATGTGGCGACCGCCGAGATCGAGGCGGGCAAGTACCGTTTCCGCGCCACCGGCTCACGGGTGCGTTTTCAGGGATACCTTCGCGTTTATGAGGAGACGAAGGAATCGGCGGAAACCGACGACACCGAGCGCCCGCCACTGCCCATTCTGACGCCGGGACAAGAGCTGAATGTAATCGCACTGCGGCCGGAGCAGCATTTTACCGAGCCTCCACCGCGCTACAACCAGGCCACGCTGGTCAAGGCGCTGGAAGAGCTGGGCATCGGTCGTCCCAGCACCTACGCCGCCATCATCAGCACCATTCAAGATCGCGGCTACGTTGAATTGGACGATCGTAAATTTATACCGACCGAGCTGGGCTTCACGGTGACCGATCTGCTGGTCAAACATTTTCCCGATATTCTAGCGGTGGAATTTACCGCCGGGATGGAGAACCAGCTCGATGAGGTGGAGGAAGGCAAAGAGGATTGGGTGACGCTGCTGCACGACTTTTATGGCCCCTTTGAGGCTTCACTGCGGGATGCGAAGGAGAAGATGGAGGTCGTGAAGCCAAAGCCGGTGGAGACCGATGAGATTTGTCCAAAGTGCGGGCGCAAGATGGTGCTGCGGGAGGGCCGCTACGGTAAATTCTTGGGCTGCTCCGGCTTTCCCGAATGCAAGCATGTGGTTCCCATCAACGAGGGACTGAATATCAAGTGTCCGAAATGCGGCGGCGAGATCGTTCAGAAGCGCTCGCGTAAGGGGATGGTTTTCTTCGGCTGCTCAAACTACCCAAGCTGCGATTTCACGACCTGGCTGCGCCTGAATGGACGTAGCTGCCCCGTCTGCGGCTACCCGCTGGGAGAGCAGAGCTTTCGCGGCCGCACCAGCGGCAGAGTGAAATGCTCCAACCCGGAATGTGACTATTCGGAAAAGGCGGCCTCAAATACCGAGAAAACCCAACTTGATTCGGTCGAGGAGGTCGGTGTCGAATCGTAAACTGAATGGAGTTATGTACCGGACGCTGTCAGCTTAACGAACCCGTTTCAGCCAGATCGAGTGATAGTACTGATACGTTAAGTATATTGAATTGTGAGTGAGGTTATGGTACCGTTGTACTATGAGGAAGAAGGAGTTGCGGGAGGCGAGACATCGCTTCGTAGCTTTCCTGGAACCGCTGCTTCCGCTGATGGGTCGGTCGGAAAGGCGCAAGTGGGGAGCTTTCTACATCCAAGGGATAATGCTCGAAGGTGGCAGGAAGACCGCGGCGGGAATGTCCGACCGTTATGGCGGCAATGTGCAGGCTATACAGCAGTTTGTGAGCCAGAGTCCATAGGACCAGAGCCCATGGGACTGGAGGCCCGTGAGGTACGCATTGGCAATGCAGATGGTTAAGCAGGTAAGTTCTCGATGCGCATGGGTGTTGGACGACACCGGTTTTCCAAAGAAAGGCACGAGTTCGGTTGGGGTTGCCCGACAGTATTCAGGAACGTTGGGAAAGGTGGGCAACTCTCAGATAGGAGTGAGTCTGAACTACGCGACTGACGAGGGATGTTTCCCCTTGGATTTCGAGTTGTATTTGCCGGAAGCCTGGATTGCGGATAAGATGCGGCGCGAGAAGACTGGCGTGCCGGTGAATGCAACGTTCAAGCGCAAGTGGGAGCAGGGTCTGGAGATGAATGATAGGGCCAGGGTGTGGGGCGTACCGCAGGGCGTGATTGTGGTAGATGCTGGATATGGCAGTATAACCGAGTTTCGCCGACTGCTCGCCGCGCGAGACCTATCGTATAGGGTGGGAATAAGCAGGGATGATGGTATGTGGCGGAGCGAAGTAAAGTCGGTGCCTTACCAGGGATTCGGCCGGTCGCGGAAAGCCATGTCTGCGTGCGCCGTGCCTGCGCCGCAGCGCGGCAGGCAGGGACACGCACAGGCAGGCAGGATGCCCCAGACCGAAACCGCTACTGCTATTGCAAGATCGCTTCGCGGCAATTCGGGTTCAACCCTCTCACGACTACGCTGATAAGGTGGACCGGGAGTCGGTAAGTTGGCTGTTGATCGAGTGGCCTGACGGCGACAAGGAGCCGACGAAATACTGGCTCTCCAATCTCTCGGAGGAGGCGTCGCTGCGAGAGCTTGTCTACTGGGCAAAGATACGTTGGTGGGTGGAGCAGAACTACCAGCAACTCAAAGATAACTTGGGATTGGACCACTTCGAGGGGCGGTCGTACAATGGATGGCACCATCACGTGCCCCTGACGATGATCGCGTTTGGGTTTCTAGTTATGGAGGGCTTCCGCGTTAAAAAAAACTATTGGGTGGACCCTCCCTCGTGCAAAGAGGGAGTTGCAGAGGATGCTGCTGAGCCGCCTTGGCTTCTGTCCAACGTGCGGCTTTGGACCGATGGGGCAAGGGAGACCCCTCCGGTTACCTGGAGATATCCGCTCCAGATGTGGTTTACTTTGATCCCTTTTTGGAACGTCGCTTGGATGGCCTGGAGGCGCTCACCCGCTATTACGAAGCGCTTCTGGGAAAAATACGGATTGACCGCGATGAGTTCATTAATCCGAAAGTGCAGGTTTGCGGTGACGCAGCCGTTCTCACGTTTAACCTTGTTTCGCACATTGGAGAAACGCAAATGCGCTGGAATTGCACTGAGGTTTTTCACCGTCAAGGAGGCCGTTGGCTCATCATCCAGACCCACTGGTCAATCACTCAGCATTTGAAATGAGGGGTAGTGTTCTGTTCGGGGCGCGGCTAACACGTCGCTCCAGGCGACGCCGCTGATGCGGCGCGCCTGAGCTCGGGCCATCATCAGGAGCATCCATGGAGAAAGTTGATCTCAAGAAGGAATTGAAGCATCTGTATCAACCTTCAGCCAAAGAGGTTGTCCAGATTGATGTCCCAACGATGAACTACTTGATGGTGGACGGTGAGGGCGATCCCAATACCTCGCAGGCATACTCCGATGCCGTTGAGGTTCTGTTCATGGTTTCCTACTCCATTAAGTTCATGGTCAAGAAGGGGGCATTGGCGATCGATTATGGTGTGATGCCACTGGAAGGGCTTTGGTGGGCGGACGATATGTCGAAGTTCACAACCTCTGACAAGTCCAATTGGAAATGGACGATGATGATAGCGCAGCCCTCTTTCGTCACTCGGGAAATCATTGAGCGCGCTATCGTTGATGTGAAAAAGAAAAAGAACCCAACGGCTATTTCCAAGCTACGCCTGGAAGCCTTTTCAGAAGGTAGGTGCGCGCAAATCCTGTATATTGGCCATTTCTCCGAAGAAGGGCCGACGATTCAACGGTTGCACCGGTTCATTGCGGATTGCGGGTGCAAACCCATTGGGAAGCACCATGAAATCTACCTGAGCGACATCAGGAAGGCAGATCCGGAAAAATGGAAGACGATCATCCGACAGCCCATGCAGTGAGGCAACGACAATCATCCATGCATCCCATACTGGCAATGCTCCAGGGCGGCGACAGGCGTTCCATTGGGAAATCAAACGAAGTAGTCGTCATGGTTCTGAAGGAACCGGAGTTGTTCGACGCCCTGTTTTCAGGGATGCTCACGGACGACCCCGTGATACGCATGCGCAGCGCCGACGCGGCGGAAAAGGTCACGGCCATCCATCCGGAATACCTGGAACCATACAAGAAAGCGCTGCTGAAGTCCCTTGCCAAAGTGGAGCAGGCGGAAGTGCGCTGGCACGTGGTGCCCATGCTTGCCCGATTGCCGCTCTCGAAATCGGAGCAAACAGATGTGATCAATGTGCTGACGGGCTATATGAATGATCGCAGCAGTATCGTTAAGACATTCGCGATGCAAGCGCTTTACGACCTCGCCGAGCGGTATGAGGCCTGGCGCCCCATCGCGCTATTACACATCAAAGAGCTCGTTGCCATTGGTACGCCCGCCATGAAAGCGCGCGGCAAGAAGCTTCTTTCCAAGCTGAATCGGTTAACAACAGCTTCAACTCGGACCGGCTTTTCCGCTGAAGCCGAGCGTTGTGTGCTCTCGAAAACACGAGTGAGGTGATTCTATGAAACTAAAAGTAATTGTTCATGAAGCGGAAGAAGGCGGCTACTGGGCCGAAGTCCCCTCCATTCCAGGCTGCGCCACTCAGGGCGAGACATTCGACGAACTCCTCGGAAACATCTACGAGGCCGTCGAAGGTTGCTTGGCCGTGGACATAAAGGACGTCCAGGTAACAGAAAAAGACAAAGTCCTGGAGATCGCGGTGTGAAAGCTATTTCAGGGAAGTACCTCGCAAAGCTGCTTGAGAAGAAAGGCTGGGAATTGCGCAGAACGAAGGGGAGTCACCACATCTACGCCAAAGTGGGGGACCCCGCTCAAATTCGGCTTGTTGAAGCATTTCATGAAGGTCGCATGAATTGATGAAAGTGAACTGTGATATTAAGCACATAACGCCCGCAGTTGAGAAGAAGATGGCAGACGAGATGTGTGGCCAATTGGAAAGGTATATTCAGCAATGCCGGTAATTTGGACGAGCCGGATCAAATTGCTTCCGTATCTCGTTGGCTATGCACGCGGTGATTGCTAAGGAGACTACTCAATATGAGCCCATTTCCGACTATTTTTCGACACCGTAAGTGAAGTGGTACTCTAATGAGAGGTTGAAGGTGATCGTTGGCAAGTTCCACCGGTCGAACATCCCATAGCAAGATTGCGTATTTTGTCAAAGCAAAGTCAAGAGGATAAAACTGAGCCGCTGCCGATATTTCGGCATGGTAAAATAGATACAATACGAAGGACTATCACCGTGCACATTTCACAAAGAGCTCTCAATACCAGCCCATCCCCCACGCTGGCCATCACCAGCTTAGCCCGACGCCTCAAATCGGAGGGCGTTGATATCGCCAGCTTTGCGGCCGGCGAGCCGGATTTCGATACGCCTCAGCACATTAAAGACGCGGCCGTCAAAGCGCTGGCCGAAGGCTTTACTAAGTACACGCCATCATCCGGCACCGACCAGCTTCGCGACGCGGTCGCCGCCAAGTTTAAACGCGACAGCGGCCTCACCTATACCCGCGAACAGATCATCGTGAGCTGCGGGGCAAAGCACTCTCTCTTCAATGCGATCTTGGCCGTCTGTGATCCCGGCGACGAGGTGATCATTTTGGCTCCCTACTGGGTCACCTATCCGGAGCAGGTTAAGCTGGCCGGCGGTAAGCCGATCATCGTGAATTGCTCCTCCGAAAATAACTACCAGCCGACCCGCGAGCAGCTTCAATCGGCCGTCACCAATCGAACGCGAGCTATCATCATCAACTCGCCGGGAAACCCAACCGGCGCGGTCTACAGCCGCCAGACCCTTAAAGAAATCGCTTCAATCGCAATTCAACATAACTTAATCGTCATCAGCGATGAGATTTATGAAAAAATTATCTACGATGGAAATGAACACATCAGCATCGCCTCTCTCGGCTCTGATATTAAGGCGCTCACCATCATGATTAACGGCTGCTCCAAAGCCTATGCGATGACCGGCTGGCGAATTGGCTACGCCGCCTCGACTGATAATGACCTGATCAAGGCGATGGGCCGGCTGCAGGATCAGTCCACATCCAACCCCACCTCCATCGCTCAGGCCGCCGCCACCACTGCCCTGAACGGCCCGGAAGATGAGATCCATCGCATGGTAGCCGCCTTCGACGAGCGGAGGCGCGTGATCGTCGAGATATTGAACGAGATGCCGGGGGTAAGCTGCCGAATGCCGGGCGGCGCCTTTTACGCCTTCGCCCACATCGGCGAGCTCCTGAAAAAATCGGGTTTGAAAGGCTCCGACGCGCTGGCCGAACTGCTGCTGAAGGAGGCGCGTGTCGCGGTCATCCCCGGTTCAGGTTTCGGCGCCGATGATCATATCCGGCTTTCTTATGCGACCTCGATGGAGGCAATTACACAAGGCTTGGGCAGAATGCACCAGGTGATAAAAAACCTGGGATAACCGGAGGCACCCACTGACTTGATGCCCCCCACCGACCATTCTGACCTGGAGACGCGGCTTGGTGTAAAATTTAAAAATAAGGAGCTGCTGAGGCAGGCTTTGCGCCATAGCTCTTCTACCGCGTCACCGGGTAACAGCTATGAGCGGATGGAATTTCTCGGCGATTCGATTGTCGGCATGGTTGTCTGCGATCTACTCTACCGGCGATACCGCATCCAACCGGAAGGAGTGCTTTCCAAACTCAAGGCATTTCTGGTAAGCGAGCCGATTCTCGCCGAGGCGGCCTCACAATTGGGGATGGATCAGTGGATTGAGATGAGCGAGGCGGAGGTGTTATCGGGAGGCCGGGCGCGCCGCTCGATCCTATCGGATGCTTTTGAGGCGTTGGTCGGCGCCATCTTTCTCGACCAGGGATACCGGTCAGCCCGAGCGTTCGTTCGCCGCACGGTTGGCAAACAGGTAGAATTTGCACGCCGAGAGGCGGCAAAACGGGATTATAAGTCACAACTGCAAGAGCGGCTGCAGGCGCTCGGCGGGGAGTTACCGGCCTATCGTCTCGCGCTGGAATGGGGACCTCCCCATAGCAAGATGTTCCGATTTGAGGTGTTGTGGCGGGGAAATGCGCTCGGCAGCGGAGAAGGAAAAACCAAGAAAGAGGCTCAGCAGGCGGCCGCGAAGGTCGCGCTCCTCTCTCTGGATCAGGAGTTCCAAACATCGAAGTGGTGTTAATCTTTTCGGCAAAGCATCGCTTTTATAATAGTCAGGAGGATATGAATGGCTCAGCAAGCACAGATCGGCGTTTTTGGCGGCAGCGGATTTTATCAGTTGCTGGATAAGGTCGAGGAGATAAAGGTCAACACGCCTTACGGTCGCCCCAGCGATCACCTCTTTCTGGCCGATGTCGCCGGCAGATCGGTAGCCTTTTTACCGCGGCACGGTCGTGATCACTCGATCCCCCCCCACCAGATCAATTTTCGCGCCAACCTGTGGGCGATGAAGGAGCTGGGGGTTACCCATATTATCAGCCCGTGCGCCGCCGGCAGCCTGCAAAGCCACGTGAAGCCGGAGCATTTCGTGGTATGCGACCAGTATGTGGATCGCACCACCGGCCGCAAGGATACCTTTTATGATGGGCCGATCGTTCACCATGTCAGCAGCGCGGACCCCTATTGCCCCACCCTACGCGAGTCAGCCATTCAAACGATCCGTGACCACGGAATCACCGTGCATGAGCGTGGAACCGTTGTCGTTATCCAGGGACCCCGATTTTCAACCAAGTCGGAGAGCCGGTGGTTTACCGCCAGCGGCTGGGAAGTAATTAATATGACTCAGTACCCGGAGGCCTATCTGGCCCGTGAGCTGGCCATGTGCGTGGTCAATATCTCGCTCATCACCGATTACGATTCGGGTCTGGTGGCGGAAGGCGAAGTCGCCCCCGTCACCCAGGATGAGGTTTTCGCCGTCTTCCAGAAAAACGCAGCCCGAATTAAGGATGTCGTCTTGGACTTGATTGGAAGGGTTAACGTCAATCACGATTGCCAGTGCCGCCACGCGCTGGACCACGCGCGGGTTGGGGTTTAAGGTTGGGAACTGACCGGAATCTACCGACAATAAAGCTAAACTACGGCAAACGGTGATAATATAGAAGAAAGAGTTCAGTTCTGCGGGCAATTTAGGCAGCAGGCTTTTACCCCTGTAGCAATAATCAACTCCCTCCCCCTTCGGGGGAGGGCTGGGGTGAGGGCGAACGAAAAACATTCCCATAAAATTGAACTCTTTTAGATGAATAACTGGCCGCTTTCACCGAGCGGTGGTATACTTGTTTGGTGCCATTAAACCATTGAGGTGATTTCGTGAAAACGGAGTCGGAGAAAATACTGCAAACGGTTGCCTGGGATCGGGGCAAAATCCGGCTGATTGACCAAACCGCCTTGCCCGACAAGCTGGACTACGTGGAGATATCGGATTGGCGGGAGGTAGCTCAGGCGATTCGCACCATGGTAGTGCGCGGCGCGCCAGCCATCGGCTGCACCGCCGCGCTCGGATTGGCTCTAGGCGCACGGGGGATTATCGCAGAGAGCCGAGCCAAGTTTGAATCCCGAATGGATCAGATGGCCGGCGTGCTCCGAGCTTCACGTCCCACCGCGGTGAACCTGTTTTGGGCCGTTGATCGAATGATGCGCGTCGTTCACGAAACCGAAGGGAATATCGTGGATATCAAAGACGCCCTCATCAATGAAGCCCTCACGATGCTGGCCGAGGATATCGAATCGAACCGCCGAATGGGGCACTATGGCGCCGAGCTTCTCCAGGATGGCGACACCGTCTTAACCCATTGCAACGCGGGTGCGCTGGCGACCGTTGCTTATGGGACCGCACTCGGCGTGATCCGGGCCGCAATGGAACAAAACAAACAGATCCACGTCTATGCCGATGAGACCCGGCCCCGAATGCAGGGCATGAAATTGACCGCCTGGGAGTTGGATCGGGACGGCATCCCGGTAACCGTGATTACCGATTCAATGGCGGCCGTCTTGATGCGGCAGGGCAAAATCAACTGCGCAATCGTTGGCGCCGATCGGATTGCGTCAAACGGTGACACCGCCAACAAGATCGGCACCTACAATGCGGCGGTGATGGCGAAATTCCATAACGTCAAATTTTACGTCGCGGCGCCGGTATCCACCTTTGACTTCACACTGCCCAGCGGTGAGCACATCCCCATCGAAGAGCGCGAATCGGTGGAGGTGACCCATATCGAGGGCATCCGGGTCGCGCCGGCCGGCATCCCGGTTTGGAATCCGGCCTTCGATATAACGCCGCACGAGCTGATCAGCGGATTTATCACTGAAAAAGGAATTATCTACCCGCCGTTCGAGCAAAACCTAGCCAGATTGCGTCCGGAAAGAGACCGCCAAGCCATATCGGCGTGAGCCGAGTAGGATCATAACCAACGAATCAATACAGATTCAATTTCCGTCTCAGTCGAATTACTAATTATTTAACGGTAGATGCTGAGATAGAGCGATTGCTCCATAATTGTTTCTTTTCGCTTTTCAGATAACAGCTCTTCGGAGTTGCAATAGAATGCAAACGAGTCAAAACAAGAACTGGCAAGCCGACGTTCTCAGATTTACCTTCTTTTTAACTGAAAGTCATGTTGAAGGGGTAGATCAATGGTGGGAGGGCCTAACACAAAAAGAGCCTTAGATCAGTATGAGCCGCCCTTTCCATAAAGATGAGGGTTTGTTTGAGAATGGCAAGCTGATTCTATCGAAACAGTCCAACAAGGTAGATTGGCTTTATGTCGTGGATCCGCAAAAAATGTCGCCAATACCGGTTTTAGGAGATTTTCTTGATGAGCTAGAACGAATTCGTCCTTTAATTTCCAAGTGGCTTAAAGATAAATGCCCACCAACCAATCGTTTCGCTTTCGGCTCTGACTTGCTTCAACCAGTTGATAGTCAGATCAGAGGAAATCAAAGAATCTCTGAGTATTTGCGTTCTGTAAATATAGATTTAGAGCATTCTTCTGATTTTGCATATCAGATAAATCGGCCGTGTGCATCAGGGGTTATAAAAGGGATGCAAATTAATCGGCTTTCAAAGTGGTCCGTGATAAGGATACAAACTATTTTTCAGGTAATAAATAGCGGACAAGGTGTGGTTGCTCCAAACCCATTATCGAGTGAAGTAATCAACGCATGTCGCTTGGAGGTTGATATAAATACTTCAGCCGATTTTCATTACGATATCCCGAAGGACTCGTTTATTCCAATTCTTGATGAGTTGATCAATTTGGGGACATCAATTACTGAGCACGGAGACGAGCCATGAATAGTTATACGGACACTAGTTATATCAATAGATTTCCTCTAGATATTCCAGTAATAAAAATCTTAACTAATCACTTTACTGAACTCATTTCTTTGATAGACGAGATTGGATTGAACGTTAGAACGATTAGTGACTCTGAAACTGCACCGCCAAAAATGATCCGTAACAATGAATTTTTACCCTATATCATAATTAATGATTCAACAAGTCAAGTTTACTCTATGCTTGGTTATTCCCAAAAATATATTTCGGAAATTCGCCGATTGATTGAATCTGGACGCATACGTGAAGCGAGGAAATATTTAAACAATTTATTGACATCCGGTGAATGGTGTCCGGAGCTAGAATCGTGGAGGACTGTTTTAGAAGAATCTGTAGTGACAATTGAATCAGAAGCAACAGGCGAAGGAGATTTGAAGCAAAATAAACAATGGCTGATTCAGCATGCTATTGAATATCAAGGGCAGTGGGTCGCATTAAGACAAGGTAAGCTTTTAGACAGCGACGAACACTTGAAAAATCTGCATGATAAACTTAGAATAAAGAATATTTTTCGTGCAGCATTATTCTATGTAGAATAGAAACTTATTAATGAATCAACTATTCCTTAAAAATGATTATGATCAACATACCTGGAATAGTGGTGCAGCCTCTTTCTACATAGATTATAAATCCAACATGGGAACACTGCCTATTGCAGTTACATGTAGATTCGGAAGTCTGAATGATGATTACCATGCCTTGTTCGATACAGGCGCGTCCTACTCGGTGATCGGAGGGGAAATTGTTGAGTTACTCGAAAAAGATCTTGGGTCACCAACAGGACAATTGCGGATGGATACACGTTTTGGGATTTTAGATGGAGAATTAAGGAGATTAAAAATTCATTTATTAGCCGATCCTGGTCTGGGCTATGATCTGACAATTGAGAGCACGGTCCTAATTGCCAAAGATTGGGTTCGCCCTCCATTAATGGTATTGGGATTCCACGGTTTTATGGACAGGCTGCGTTTTGCCATCGATCCTGGTATAGAGCCAAACAATGAAATAATCTATTTCGGCAAAGCTGATTAAGATATCGCGCAGGCTTGTTTGAATCAGTCGCGAAAATAGATAACTATATTGCGAAATCAGAAAAGTGTACTCAACACGCAAACTCAACAAATCAACATCAAAATCATTCTTCCCTATGTCATTTTAAAGGAGACCCGAATTTATGCCCGAGCTGCTGGCCGAATCGCTAATCCGTGATGTGCCCGACTTCCCCAAGCCAGGCATCATCTTTAAGGACATCACACCGGTGCTGGCCAACCCCGCCGCCATGCATGAGATTATAGACAAGATTTGCCAATACGCGGAAAGAGTGGAGCCCGATGTGGTCGTTGGCATCGAATCGAGAGGATTTGTGATCGGCATGCCGGTCGCTTTATATCTCAATGTCGGCTTTGTGCCGGTGCGCAAGCTCGGCAAGCTTCCCTATCATAAGATCAGCGAAGAGTACGCTCTCGAGTACGGCACCAATACGGTTGAGATGCATGTGGATGCGATTAAGTCAGGCCAGCGCGTACTGATTGTGGATGACCTGCTGGCGACCGGCGGTACGGCGGCCGCGGCGGGCCGACTGGTGGAGCGGCTGGACGGCACGGTTGCCGGGTGCGCATTTTTGGTCGAGCTGGGGTTTTTGCACGGGCGGAAAGCGCTGCTCAATTACGACGTCCATACCCTCGTTCATTTCGATTAACGTATGGATTTGCATCCGCCCCTCAAACCGCTTATCAAGAAGCCGCATCCGCCTTGATTTCAGCTCACAATAAATCGTAGAGGTATTCTTTTAACAAACCGTTCGCACGAACGGTTTCGTGGTTGGATTGCGTGAATGCTGGAGCGGATTTTTCGAATCAAACAGTCGGGTTCCACTCTCCACACCGAGGTCATTGCCGGTTTCACCACCTTTATGACCATGGCCTACATTATCGTAGTTAATCCAATCATCCTCAAAGCGGCCGGATTGCCCCTTCGCGATACCGTTACCGCCACCTGCATCGGCGCCGCAGTTCCCACGTTGATTATGGGTATCTGGAGCCGTTACCCCTTCGCGCTCGCCAGCGGAATGGGGTTGAATGCAGCGCTGGTTGCCGCCTGCCTCGGAAGTCCTCCTATATCCTGGCAGACTATGATGGGCGTCATCGTCGCTGAAGGGATCATCATTTCGATTCTGGTGCTGACCCGCGTTCGTGAAATGGTCATGGACGCAATCCCGATGGATTTAAAGCGCGCCATTGGAGCCGGTATCGGGCTGTTCATTGCCCTGTTGGGGATGCACAATGCAGGCTGGATGGCCACCGCCAAAGGGAATCTGCCGGTTACCGTCTTCCCAGAGCACGGCTTTCAAACCGCACCGGCATTGCTGGCCGCCTTCGGGTTGGTGGTCACCGCCCTGCTGTTTATCCGCAATGTGCGAGGAGTCCTGTTGTACGGAATTTTGGCCACCACCTTACTGGCTATCGTGACCGGCCAGACGGCGATGCCCACTCACTTCATCTCACGGCCGGAATGGCGCACCTTTGGAAAATTGAATCTGATCGCCGCCATTCAGCCCGCCATGCTGGCGCTCGTCTTCGCCTTTCTCCTCTCCGATTTCTTTGACACGATGGGCACCGTCATCGGTGTGGGAGAACAAGGCGGCTTCCTCACATCGGAGGGACGCCTGCCGCGACTAAACCGCGTCTTGCTGGTCGATTCGCTGGCGGCGGTGTGGGGCGGACTCTGTTCTTGCTCTTCAGTGACAACCTACGTGGAGAGCGCGGCGGGAGTGGGCGTCGGAGGCCGTACCGGACTGGTCGGCGTGATTGTAGCGACCCTTTTTCTACTGGCCACCCTGATCTCCCCGCTGGTAGAAATTGTGCCGGCCGCCGCTACCGCTCCGGCTCTGATTGTGGTTGGCTTTCTTATGATGTCGGTGATTAAGGAAATCAACCTGGAGGACACCGCTACCGCCTTGCCGGCCATCGTGACGATGCTCGTCATCCCGTTCACCAACAGCATTGCGCGCGGGATCGGCGTCGGCTTTATCTTTTATGTGCTGGTACAGGCGCTTTCCGGAAGATATCGGAACGTCTCCCCCACACTTTACGTGCTGGCCGTCCTTTTCGCCCTGTCGTTCTTGCCTTGATGAACAGCCTACCCGCTCATCAAGGCGCCGACCGGTCGAACGAGTTCAGTTCTCTGGGTAATTTAGGCAGCAGGCCCTTCACTACCTGTCTGCCGCCAGGCAGGCAACTCTTTTTCCCCATGTTGGGAGAGGGCTGGTGAATGAGATTGCTTCGCTTCGCTCGCAATGACACCTTCCCCCCTTGTGGGGGAAGGCTGGGATGGGGGGCGACCAATGCTGCTAGCAGACATTCCCATAAAATTGAACTCTTACCTTTTCATTATTAGGGTAAAGATCAATAAAATCTTGGGTAATCCCCGATTCTTAAAAGCGGCCTGATTTAGAGGATGTTGAAAATACGGTAACATCTACCAGGTCGTCATTCCAGGCTGGATTCCCGCCATCCACTCCACTGGAGTGGAGCCATGCGGGAATGACGATTCGGCGAGCTACGACGACTTTTTCAACAACTCCATAGAATTGAAATGACCAATTATGCGATGTGCAACCTACCCCGATGAAACGAAATAGATCAAGCCAGGTCAACCGTAAACCGACATCGAATGACAGCCGCGCCGGGCTGACCGGCGCCATTTCTGATGCTTGCAAATCGAATGGTAACGGCGGTCAGAGCATCTTACTCCACCGAGAGCGGCTTATCTGGCTTCTGAATGAGGCAATTTGCTTAACCTCACTGGACGAATTGAGGACTACAATGGCAAATCTCCAGGGTAGCTTAGGTGAGGATTCGGCACCAAATGGCCATTTGGCCGCCCACACGCCCGGAGAAGCGATCGAGCTGCGGCGCGATGTCTTGGTTTCCGAGATGGATCAAATCATTCATTCTCACACCTTGGAGCGGGCGCGCTACTATTTAAAGCGGCTTCAGACCGGCATCGAAACGGCGCGCACCGGCCCCATCAACGACATAAACCTCAATCGCTGGAAAGAGTACGATTATATTCTTACCGACAGCCTGTGGGTCATGCCCAACCGCGACAGCTCCGGCGCTCACATCGCCGAATATTGGGGCAATTACATCCCCCAGATTCCACACCAGATGATGCTTCGCTATACCAAGCGGGGGGAATGGGCGCTGGATCCTTTTGCCGGCAGCGGAACCACCCTCATCGAATGTCGCCGACTCGGTCGCAATGGAATCGGAATTGAAATAAATCCATCGGTCGTCGAGCGCGCCAAAGAGTTGATTACGAGCGAACCCAACCCGCACCATATCAGCACTGAGATGATGGTCGGGGACAGCCGCACCTTTGATTTTGAGGCGGCAATGGCGCAGGCCGGCATTGCCAAAGTGCATCTGTTGATGATGCATCCGCCTTATCACGACATCATTCGCTTCTCAAATGACCCCAATGACCTCTCCAACGCCGAGACGACCGCCGATTTTCTGGCGATGTGGGGTCAAGTATTGGATCGCGTCACCCCTTGCCTGGCTGAAAATCGCTTCCTGGCGCTGGTCATCGGCGACAAGTATGTGCAAGGCGAGTGGATTCCGCTGGGATTTCATTGCATGAGCGAGGTGTTGAAAAGAGGCTACACGTTGAGATCCATCGTGGTGAAGAACTTTGAGGAGACGCGCGGAAAGCGGCGGCAGCAAGACCTCTGGCGCTACCGGGCGCTGGCGGGCGGCTTTTATATTTTTAAGCATGAATATGTGATGATTTTTAAAAAACGGACAGCAGTCAATCCGGAATCCGAAACTGAAAGCTGATATCTGCAAGCTACAAGAGGAGGCATTTTGAGTGAATATTCGAGAAAAGCATCGCGAGCTCTTCGGCGCTGAGCCGGTGGCGGCGGTAAGGGCGCCGGGCCGGGTCAACTTGATCGGCGAGCATACCGATTACAACGACGGCTTCGTGCTGCCGGCCGCCCTGCAATTTGAGGTTCGTATGACGGCCAGTCCCCGCTCGGATCGGCAGGTTCGCCTCTATTCCATTACCTTTCAGCAGTCCACCACCTTCTCGCTCGACGAGATCGCGCCCAGCGTCGAGGCGAGCTGGAGCAACTATACCCGCGGCGTCGCCTCCATCTTACAAAAAGAGGGTTATCCCCTTTCCGGTATGAACGCCATCATCGAAGGAACGGTTCCGATCGCCTCCGGTCTATCGTCATCGGCCGCCCTCGAGCTGGCCAGCTTGTTGGTTTATGAAGGGGTCGGCCAATTCAAGATAGATCCGGTTTCACGGGCGCTGCTGGCTCAGCGCGCCGAGCGGGAGTTTGTGGGCGTGCAGTGCGGCATCATGGATCAGTTCATCTCCTCGCTCGGCCGCAGGGATCACGCTCTGCTGATCGACACCCGCAGCCTGAAATACGAGCCGGCCCCGCTGCCGACCGGCGGAATCGCGATCGTGGTCGCCAACACCAACGTGAAACGCGGTTTGGTAGATAGCGAATACAATACCCGCCGCAAAGAGTGCGAGGAGGCGGTGGCCGCATTAAAAGAGATATATCCGGCCGTCAAGGCGCTTCGTGACGTGGATAAGGCGATGCTGGAGGAGAATAAGGCTCGGTTGCGCGAGGTGGTCTATCGTCGCGCCCGCCACGTGATCACTGAAAACGATCGAACGGTTCAAGCGGTGCAAACCCTTAAAGCAGGCGATATGGCCCAATTCGGACGATTGATGAACGAATCACACGCCTCTCTGCGAGACGACTATCAAGTAAGCTGCCAGGAGCTGGATATCCTGGTCGAGTTAGCCCAAAACGTGTCTGGGGTTTACGGATCGCGAATGACCGGCGCCGGATTCGGCGGCTGTACCGTCAGCTTGGTGGGCTCGAATGCGGTGGGCGCCTTCCAGTCGGCGGTTGCCCCCAGATACCGGGAGGCGACCGGCTTGGAGACCACCATCAGCGTCTGCCAAGCCTCCGATGGGGCCGGTCCGCTCCCATAAGGGGTTGATGAAAAAGTTGTTGCAGGAGACCGCCTCTTCGTCATTCCCGCCTGCCTACCGCAGGCAGGCGAAAGCGGGAACCCACCGCAATGAGTTAAATGCATCGCTAGCCGCATCAACGTCATTCCCGCGAAAGCGGGAATCCACCGCAATGAGTTAAATGCATCGCTAGCCGCATCAACGTCATTCCCGCGAAAGCGGGAATCCACCGCAATGAGTTAAATGCACCACTAGTCGCATCAACGTCATTCCCGCGAAAGCGGGAATCCACTGCAATGAGTTAAATGCACCACTAGTCGCATCAACGTC
>JAKBZR010000146.1 GCA_021842405.1 bacterium | reverse complement strand
CCTGTTTCCGGCCAAAACTTCAGGTAAAAAAAATCAACCACGTAATGCAGCCGAACCCGATCAATCAGGTTACCGGCTGCCCCTCCCAACGCAAGGGCGAGCGCAGCGCTCACCAGCAGATTACGCGGCTGAATGCGATGAAAGGAGTAGATGAGAGCAAATATAGCTATAATTGCTATCGCGATGAATATTCCGTTTTTCGCCGGAAACAGGCCGAATGCGCCGCCCGTATTATTAGTTAACGATAGCACTAAAAACGATCCTAAAACGGGCACTCCACGATCGCTCAAATGGATCAGCGCCCACTGTTTAGTAAACTGATCCGAGGCCAGCACGATGAGGGCTATTGCATAAAAGGTGGCCGTCTTCACGCGCTCTCCACCCGACTCTGGCATTCCACGCAGAGCTCAGCGTAGGGCAACGCCTTTAATCGGGCAGGGCTGATCTCGACGCCGCATCGCGCGCAGATTCCGTAGGTTCCATGATCCAGCCGGTCTAAAGCAGCTCGAACCTGGGATAGGGAACTTCGCAAGTTTGCACTCAAAGCCATATTTTTCTCCCGTTCAAAGAGCTCAGCGCCCGCATCGCTGGGATGGTTGGAATCGTAATCGGATAACTCCCCCCCATTTTCAGTCAGCCTGCTCGTCTCTGAGCTGAGCAGCCGATCCCGCTCCGATAATAGCCGTGCCTCCTCCGCCAGCAGTCTCTTTCGAATGGTGGCTACATTCAACTTTCCCATCTTCAAATTCCCTCTTCAACCCGATGTGTATGATAAATCACGGCCCGTTCATAATTTTGCGAAGGGCGGATAACGATGTTCCTTTACAGCGGTTTAAGGGATAGCCTTTCCCATTTACGGTAGTCCAGCGCTATGCGCTCGGTAAGGTGGATACGACATCGACGCAACGCCCGCACAAATCCGGCCATTTGCTGTCTCGACCCACTTCCGGCCGAACCAACCAGCAACGGGCGCATTTTTGGCCTTCCGCTGGCTCAACCGATATCGCAATCGGCGTTGCTTCAGCATTTGTAACTTTTTCCACCGACACCTGCGAAACCTTGAAAATGGCGCTGAGATCCACTTTCACGTTGAAAGCGCGTTGGAACTCCGATTCGTTCACCTGAATCACCAAGCGGGCATCCAATGGGTTGCTGAACTTGCCGGTCTGACGTGCTTCCTCTAACTTACGGTTAATCTCTTCACGCAGTTCCATCAGCGGCCGCCATCGCATCAATATCTCCCTTTGATACCCCGCCAGTATGGATGGTGGAAAGTCGGCCAGTTGAACGCTTTGCGGTCTGTCGCTCTGGGTGAGATGATCCCAAACCTCTTCCGATGTATGTGAGAGAATTGGGGCCAATATTCTGGCTAGACGATCCGCCAATATATGAAGGGCGGTTTGCGCCGACCGCCGTTCCCTCGATGTGGCAGTTGAGGCGTATAGCCGATCCTTTATCACATCCAGGTAAAAGGCGCTCAACGTCACCGTGCAAAATTGATGCACGCTTTGAGTAACTCGGTGAAATTCGTATCCATCGTATGCCTGCTGGATCGTTTCAGTGAGCTCGGTCAATTTTGCGATAACCCAGCGATCCAACTCCTCCATTTCGTTTTGTGATATTTCATCGCGAGCCATGTCGAAATCGTAGAGCGCGTTCAAGCAAAATCGAAAGGTGTTCCGGATTCGGCGGTAGATTTCAGCAACCTGTTCCAGTATGTGATTGGAGCAACGCACATCCTCAAATGTGTCGGCAGATGCGACCCATAGTCGCAAAATATCAGCGCCGTATTTCTCCACCGCTTCGGTCGGCGCGATTGCGTTGCCCAGGCTCTTGTGCATTGCCTTACCGTTTTCGTCCAGCGTCCAGCCGTTCGTTACAACCTGGCGGTAGGGCGCTTCATTTTTCAGGGCAACCGAAACCATCAGTGAGGAGTTGAACCAGCCGCGGTGTTGATCGTTTCCCTCCAGGTAGAGGTCGGCCGGCCAGGAGATATCCGGCCACCGCCCCGCTTCGAGGACCGCAATATGAGTGGATCCGGAATCGAACCAGACATCGAGGATGTCGGTCTCCTTGCGAAACGGTCCAGCCGCGCTGCACTTTGGACATTTAAAGCCGGTGGGCAGTATTTCTTCGGCCGGCAGCGCGAACCATGCATCGGAGCCATCCTTTTCCACTCGCTGAGCGATCGCTTCAATCGTTTCCGGCGTAATGATCGGCTCGTTGCACGCTTCACAGTAAAAGGCGGGAATCCCAACCCCCCACGCGCGCTGCCGGCTGAGGCACCAGTCGGGACGATTGGCCACCATGCTGCTGATTCGATTGATGCTGGCGGCCGGATACCACTGCACTTTTTGGATCGCATCCAATGAATTCTGCCGGTGGCCGCTATGATCAATTGCCATAAACCACTGAATGGTTGCTCGAAAGAGCAGCGGCGAGTGGCAGCGCCAGCAGTGTGGGTAGCTGTGGGGATAGGGTTCATGCGCCAGCAGTGAACCGATTTCTCGGAGGGCCTCCATCACCTTTGCATCCGCTTCTCCCCCGAGTATCCGTGCACCGGCCAGCTCTTTTCCGACTTGATCGGTAAATCGCCCTCGCGTGTCGACCGGACAGAGAACCGGCAACTGGTATATCTGACCGGTCTCAAAATCCTCCTTGCCGTGGCCGGGAGCGGTATGGACCAGCCCGGTCCCATCTTCCATCGTGACGTATGGCGCCATCACCAGCGGCGAATCCCGATTGTACATCGGATGATTGAAAACCAAGCCAACGAGGTCGGATCCGGCACAAGTGCTTAATACCTGGAAATCGCCCGCTGAGATCGCTTTCACCGTGCGTTCAACCAGCGCTTCAGCCATTAAATAATGATTTTCACCGGTACGAACGACCGCGTAAGCGGCGTCCGGATGAGCGGCAACCGCTAAGTTGGCCGGTATCGTCCACGGCGTGGTGGTCCAGATCAGTGCGTAGGAATTTGGAAAATTATGAAAGACCCCATTAGGATCATACCGAAGAGGCATGCGGACGATTATGCTCTGCGAGACGTGCTCGGAGTACTCCACCTCGGCATCGGCCAGTGCGGTCTCGCATTGAGCGCACCACAACACCGGCTTGAGGCCCCGGTAAATATAACCCTTTTCCGCTAGCTGACCGAATATCCGGACGATTTTCGCTTCAAAGGCGGTATCCATTGTGAGGTACGGGTTGCTCCAATCCCCGCGCACCCCAAGCCGCTGAAACTGCTTTCGCTGCTCATTCACGTAGTGAGCGGCGTATTCTCGGCAGCGGCGGCGCATGGTAACGGTATCCGGTTTGATCCCTTTGTGGCGAAACTCCTTTGCGACCTCGTTTTCGATCGGCATCCCATGGTTATCCCAGCCCGGCACATAGGGAGCGCAATAACCCTGCATAGTCTTGTACTTGACGATGATATCTTTCGATATTTTATTGAGGGCGTGACCGAGGTGGATATCACCGTTGGAGTAGGGCGGCCCATCATGAAGGATAAATTTGCCCTTCGGCGCCGATCTTTTGAGCGTTAATTGATAGATTCGCTCCTCCTCCCAGCGGCGCTGGATCTCCGGCTCCTTATAGGGCAGATTGGCGCGTTGATGAAAGGCGCCCTTATCCTTGTCCTGCAAGGGCAGATTCAACGTTTGACGATAATCCATTTGGTTTCGGTCTCCCACCGATTTCAGTTTTATTTAATTCGATTCACCGACTCAACTCACCGAGACGGGGGCAAACCCATCGGCTCGAATACCTTGCTGAGCGGTAATTCAAAGCCGGGCAGAACATCCCCGCCATTCAGCGTATCCGGATACTCCAACATCTCTACCTCACCGAGCGAGCGGTAGACGGCGGCGGTTCTCGTCTCGGGATAAAAGACCCAGACCTGCTTGGCGCCCGCATTGAGGTAATCGGCCACCTTTGCATCCACCTCTTTAATCGTGTCATCCGGTGAAATGACCTCAACCGCCAGATCGGGCGCGCCGACAAAGAAACCCTTTTTACGCTTCTGCTGAGCTACCCGCTCGAAAGAAACGTAGGCCGCATCCGGTGCCCGCACCGTGTCGGGATTATGAGATAAGATGAAACCGGTATCAGCAATATAGACTTGTCCAGTTTTGTGCGCCTCAAGATATGAAAAGAGCGCTCTTACCACAAATGATGCAATCCCCCCGTGGATGTACCCGGCCGGCGGCTCCTTTACCAGCGCTCCTTTAACCAGCTCAACCCGCTCATCGCCTTCAGGCATTCGCTCAAGCTCTTCCGCCGTCACCCAATTCGTGTTAACCGCCATCTACGCCTCCCTTAAAATTCCCCGTCTCCTACGAAACAACCGGCAATTCCACCGAGTGCGCCCAAAACCTTTATTCGAATACCTCGCTGAGCGGCAGCTCAAAGCCGGGCAAAATATCCCCGCCATTCAGCGTATCCGGATACTCTAACATCTCTACCTCACCGAGCGAGCGATAAACGGCGGCGGTTCTCGTCTCCGGATAAAAGACCCAGACCTGCTTGGCGCCCGCATTGAGGTAATCGGCTACTTTTGCATCCACCTCTTTAATCGTGTCATCCGGTGAAATGACCTCAACCGCCAGATCGGGCGCGCCGACAAAGAAACCCTTTTTACGCTTCTGCTGAGCTACTCTCTCGAAAGAAACGTAGGCCGTATCCGGTGCCCGCACCGTGTCGGGATTATGAGATAAGATGAAACCGGTATCGGCCGCGTATACGACGCCGAGCTTACGATTATGAACGTAAGCATGCAATGCAGCAAGAATACTGCCTGCAATCCCCCCGTGGATATAACCGGCCGGCGGCTCCTTTACCAGCACCCCTTTCACCAGCTCAACCCGCTCATCACCCTCCGGCATTCGCTCAAGCTCATCGGCGGTAACATAACGACTTTTCACGCTCATCGCAACCTGCTCCTTTCAGATGGTATATGAGTCTTCATTTATGAATCGTTATGGGACGAAATGGTTACTTATAATCCGTTACAACTGCACAACTTGAGCCTTTTCCATCCCCGGCACCGCTCGAATTTGACGCAAGAGAGCGTCCGTGATGGGGTCATCCACCAGCAAAACCATCAAAGCGCGGCCGCCCACCTTCTCTCGACCAACGTTCATGCCGGCGATATTGACCCCATTCTGACCCAGCAAGGTTCCCACCGCTCCGATGATACCTGGCTTGTCAATGTGTTGGGTGAAGACCATCGTTCCATCCGGCACAATATCCACGTGGTAGCCATCTACGTGCACAATGCGGATGTCACTTTTACTCAATACGGTGCCGCAAATTGTGCGGCAGCCATCCGGCAGGCATGCGCGAACGGTCAGCATCGCATTGTATTCGATGGCGGTGTCGCTGTGGCTTTCGGTGACTCGGATGCCGCGTGCAGCCGCCAGTGTCGGAGCGTTTACTAAATTGACCGGATCGGAAAGCATGGGCGTCAGCAAGCCTTGCAGCACTGCGCGGGTGATGGGTGCCAGCGGCATCTCACC
>JAKBZR010000048.1 GCA_021842405.1 bacterium | reverse complement strand
TTCGCCCAGACTCATGATGTGGTGCGAGGCAATCAATGGAAGGAACAAGGGTAAATATTAGAGTACACCCGTCAACCCCCATCCCAGCCTTCCCCCTGAAAGGGGGAAGGAGCACGGAACGGTTGCGTGGGGGAGGGTTGGGGTGGGGGTCAAACGAAAACCTTCCCGCAAAACTGAACTCTTTCCTCTTACGGCTCCATTCAAAGCCGCATCTCACCGCATGATATAATGTATCGTTAAACTTCCAACTTCAAATGTGTTGGTTATAATAAAAAATCACCCGCACCGAATCACGAGGTCAAAGGTCAATCATGCTGCTTTCCAATGAGCTGCGATCGCACTACCTGCAATTTTTTAAAGAGAAAGAGCATCTCATTCTGCCCAGCGCTCCGCTGGCGCCGATTGATGCGCTCGGCAACGAGGATAAAACCACCCTTTTCACCAGCGCCGGGATGCAGCAGTTTAAGCCGTTTTTCACCGGCGAAGCGGCGCCGCCCAACGGCCGCATCGCGACCGTTCAAAAGTGCTTGCGAACCACCGATATCCAGAGCGTGGGAGATTACTCGCACTGCACCTTTTTTGAGATGCTGGGCAATTTTAGCTTCGGCGACTATTTCAAACCGGAAGTGATTCGGTGGACATGGGAGTTCCTCACCGACCGGCTGAAGCTCGACCCCGATCGCCTCTGCGTGACCGTCTACCAGGATGACGACGAAGCGTTTGAAATTTGGCATAAGACGGTGGGACTGCCGGTGGATCGCATACACCGGCTGGGGGAAGATAAAAACTACTGGCCGGCCAATGCGATCAGCGAGGGTCCGAACGGTCCTTGCGGCCCCTGCACCGAGATTTTTTATCGAGTGGCCCCGGTTGAGCAGTTGACCGGTCATTTCAAGGAGGATGAGGAGGCCGGGCGCTGGCTCGAGATTTGGAATAACGTTTTCACCCAGTTCAATCGCAATGAGGATGAGTCGGGAAAGCCGATCTTGCAGCCGCTGCCGAACAAAAACAACGACACCGGCGCCGGATTTGAGCGAATCGCGGCTATCTTGCAAGATAAGTCCAGCGTCTTCGACACCGATCTGTTTGAGCCGATCATCCGGCGCATCGAGCAGCTTTCCGGTCGCCAATACGATGGAACGATGAGCGCGGCCGACATTGCTTTTCGGGTGATCGCCGAGCATGCGCGAGCCGCCGTTTTTTGCATCGGCGATATGATTCTGCCCTCGAACGAGGGGCGCGGCTATACCCTCCGCTACATCATTCGCCGCGCGGCGCTTTCCGGCCGGACGCTGAGATTCGAGGAGCCGTTTTTGCATGAGGTGGCGCCGGCCGTCATCGAGAAGATGGGGCCGGTTTATCACGAATTGGAGGAGCGCCGCGACCTAATCATCCAGACCCTGCGCGCGGAGGAAGAGCGGTTCCACCAGACCCTGGCAATGGGGCTTGAACGATTTAAGAAGATTATTATCTTTGCCAATAAAGTTAGAGAAAGCAGAGTTATAACCGGCGAGCAGGCTTTTAAGATGTATGATACCTATGGTTTCCCATTAGAGTTAATCAAAGAATTTGCTAGTAAAGCGGTGCCACGGATTAAAGTGGTAATAGATGAGAAGGGATTTTATGAAGAGATGGAGCGCCACCGGCAGCGCTCCCGCGAAGCGACTGAGATGAAGGATGTCTTCGGTGAAATCGGTGGCGCGCTGGGAGAGCTGCAGCGCAGCCTGCCGCCCACCCGTTTTCTCGGCTATAACCAGATGAACTCGGATTCCGAGGCGCTTGCATTGCTGAAAGAGAGCCGTCCGGTGGATTCCGCCCGCGCCGGCGATGAGGTGGAGGTCGTTTTGGATCAAACGCCGCTTTATGCCGAAGCCGGGGGGCAGGTCGGCGACCAAGGGGAGATAATCAGGCCGGCCGGCGATACGACCTGTGCATTGAAAATCGCGATTGTTGATACCCGAAAGGTCGGTGAGATCTATCTCCATCGGGGAAAGGTGTTGGAGGGCGAGGTTTCGGTCGGCGATCATTTGACCGCGCAGGTGGATGTTGAGCGCAGGCGGAGCGTTATGCGAAACCACACCGCCACCCATCTGCTTCAAGCCGCGTTAAGGCAGGTGCTGGGAAAGCACGTCAACCAAAAGGGATCGCTGGTCGCGCCCGATCGGCTACGGTTCGATTTCACCCACCCGCAGGCTTTGACGCCGGATGAGATCGAGCGAGTCGAGGCGCTGGTCAACGAAAAGATACTGGAGGATCGCGAGCTGACGATCCACACCGATTTGCCGATTGCGGAGGCTCGGAAGCGGGGAGCGATGGCCCTCTTTGGTGAAAAGTACGGCGACCGGGTGAGGATGGTGGAAATCCCCGATTTCAGCCGCGAGCTCTGCGGCGGCACCCACCTCACGCGAACCGCCCAAGTCGGCCTGTTTAAGATCATTTCCGAATCGAGCGCGGCGGCCGGAGTACGGCGAATTGAGGCGGTGACCGGCGAAGGAGCTTACCAGCATATCCGCCAGCAAGAGGCGAAGCTGAAAGAGGCGGCGGCCCGGTTGAAGGTTTCACCCGATGACCTGACCGGCGCGCTGGATCGGCTCATCGCTCAGCGTCAGCAGCTTGAAAAACATATCCGCGAGCTGAAGTTGCCGGCCGTTCGGCAGGATACCGGCGGCCTGAAAGAGAGCGAGATCAACGGGATCCGCTTGGTCGTTGGGTCATTAAATAGCGCCGACGGCGAAGCGCTCGCCGATCTAGCTGATGAGATGGTGAAAAAAACCGGAACCGGCGGGCCGCCGGTTGCCACAGTGGTGCTGCTGGGTTCAGCGAACGATGGCAAAGCGCTCTTCGTGGCGAAGGTCACTCCCGACCTGGTGAAGCGGGGATTGCACGCCGGCAATCTGGTGCGTGAAGTGGCAAAGATTGCTGGCGGCGGCGGCGGCGGGCGGCCTGATTTTGCGCAGGCCGGCGGGCGCTACGCCGATAAATTACAAGAGGCGCTGGCTAAGGTGGCTGAAATCGTGTCTCAGCAGGCCGTGGATCGTAAAACGGGCGGCGACTAGCCGGCCGTGAAACCAGGTAGCGTTTCTCGCGCGGACGCTCTGCCTCGCCGTTGCTGCTTGCTGCTCACGATCAGCTTTGCCGGGCTGCTATTCAACTCAGCCCCGGTTCCGGCGCTGCCGATTCATATAACGACCGGTGCTCAATTCCAAAAACAGCCCGCTCATATTCCCTCCAAAAAGCGTGTATTTTTGCTGGTCGGCAGTGGGTTGACGCCCCGCGATTTCACATCATACCAAACGCCCGCGCTGCAATGGCTGGCTCATCACGGCGGCATTGGGTTGATGAGCGCGGTTTCGCACGGTCGCTCGCCCGTTAACAGCGCCCTGCTCACGCTTGCATCGGGCCGTTATCTCGCTTCCTCACCCGACGACATTGACATTTACCGAGCTAGAGATCGGGTCGAAGGTGCCTCCGCCGGTCAAGTGCTCCAACGGCGAACCGGCATCGGTTCTCCTACAAACGGTCTGGTAAATTTAAACGCCGCCGTTTTACGACGTCATCATCCCAATACTCACTGGCTCGGCGATCTTTGCAAAGCGGTTGCCGTTATTTCATCTCGCCACGATGAAAGCCAGTCGCCGGTATCGTTTCTGGCGATGAAGTCGGACGGAGTGTGCTCCACGCTCACCGCCTCCCAACTGAAGGCCCGCATTCAATCGGGGGCACCGATACCGGCTGATCTGGTTGTCATTGGGTTTCCTTCCGACAAGTCGCAAAATCCGGCTGCTCAGATGGCCGACATCAATAAATGGGTAAAACGGCTTAGACCGTTAGTGGATCGTCCCAATGGAAACACAAGCCTGCTAGTCATCTCCGCTTATCCGCCCCCGTCCGCAAACGGCCGCTGGAGGCGACTCGCGCCGGTTTTATTTTACGGCGTCGGCTTTAAACCCGGCCTGTTGACTTCCGACACAACCCGCACGCCGGGTCTCATTTCAGATGTGGATATAGCCCCCACCATACTCCATTTACTTGGCAATAACTTTCCGCCGAATTTAGACGGCCACCCGGCATTCGTTGTCGCAAAGGCAAACATGTTGGGCCTCGATCGTTTGGATCAAGTGGTTCGATTGAACGGAGCCGCTCTTTTGCCGACCTTCATCACGATCGCCGTTTACGCGGCTTTGGTCGCCTTTGGCGGATTGGCGTTGCTGTGGCGGCGCACCGGTCGCCAACCTCTGCCCGCCTATTTGATCCTTACACTGGTGAATATGCCGCTGGCGATGCTTTTCGCGCCGTTACTGCCGGTAGGGGGTGTCGCAGTTTATACAATCGCAATTCTCCTATTAATGCATGGCCTGGCGCTTTTGGAAATGATGATTAGCGGCAAAATTAATATATCAGCGCCGTCCGTGGCGGCGATTGCAACCTGGATTATCGTGATGGCGGATGCGATGATCGGCCAGCCATTAACGAAATTCAGCCTCCTCTCCTCCTACCAGCTTCAGGGAATCCGGTTTTACGGCATCGGCAATGAGTACATGGGGGTCTTGATTGGGCTGGCAATGGTCGCTGCCTGGAACCTAACCGAAAAATCCCAACACCCCAATTCCTCATCTTGGATTGCAATTTTTGTGTGTACCGCGTTGGTGTTAGGCGCGCCGGCGTTCGGAGCCAATGCGGGCGGCCTGGTTGCAGCGGTCGCCGCTTTCGGTTGCACCGCAGTGATTCTTTCAAACCGCAGATTAAAGGTCAGTGAGATTATTGCCTTCACCGGGCTGGGTCTGGCATTGGCGTGGGGATTTGCCTGGCTGGATGCTCATCTAAGCGGCGCTGCGGCGACTCATATGGGCGAGGCGCTCGAATCGGCCGGCCATCGGGGCGCCGTCTATTTAGCTGAGATTGTGATCCGCAAAGTGGAGATGAATCTGAGGTTGATCTCAAGTCCCGGCGTTTTAGCGGCTTTAGCCGGCTTAAGCGCACTGGGCTGGCTTGTCTCAAAGATGCTCATCGCCCGGCTGCAACGATTTTCGACGCTTCATCCCTGGTTGTTAAAAAGCATTCCAGCAACCGTTGCCGGCTCACTGGTCGCCTTGCTGTTCAACGATTCCGGAATTGTGGCCGCCATTTTTATTTTAGCCGCTGCCATCGCAAACGGTCTCTATGAGCTATGCTTGATTTCGTATGAAAGCGCTGATGCCTGCCTGCCAAGTCGGCAAACTTCTAACGTATTATGAAGAGGCAGCCTATCCCACATCGGCCGGTAAAAAGATTTGATCGCTTGCGGGACGGGTAATTTATGGGATAAGATAGTTGCATTGACATTCTTAGAGGGACCGAGAATCAAAACCGCCCGTCACTGAATTGCGACGGGCGGTTTGAAGGTGATAAATAATACTTGAGAATTATGCCGATTTACCCCTTTGTTCATCCGGAACCTCCTTGGTTTCATCCGAGGTGGTTTCCGAGAATGAGGAACCTTCACTTGCAGGCGGATGCTCCAGCTTTTGCGCCCATTGTGGCGGGACATTCACCAAGAGTCGCTGGCCGCTGCGGGGGAAGGTGAGCCGTATTGGCACAGGCTTTTCCATCCAATTACTCCTTACCCGGTTTTCAAAGAGCGGAAACTCATTCGATCTACCGCTCTTTGATTATACCACTTTTATTACTGAATTAGAACCCAAAATAGTCGCCGGGTCTTCGTTAAAATTATCGGTTTTTCGAACGGCAATCAACCTATCAGGATTGAGGTACACCTATGTCTAGACGCATCCTTTCCGATTTAGTTTTATTCGGGCTGTTCGGGTTCATTCCAATCCGTGCGGTTGCAGCGCCGCTTCAGAGCTACACCTGGCTGCATATCAACCGCTCCGGTAATAGCAACTCCGCCAAGGATAGGTTGCCCGCCTCCTTGACCGCTCATGCCGCTCAACCCGCCTTTGTCATGGATACCGGCAACCTGACCGAATCGGAACAGGAGCAGGATGCATCCCGATTTAACCGGGGAGCAAAGACACCGGTACCCTTTTATGTCACCCCCGGCAATCTCGACCTGCGGTGGTCGGAGAAAGGAAAGAAGGGCTATGTCCAGCGCTTTGGTCCGCTGTATCGGTCATTTGATTACGGTGGCTCTCACTTTGTGTTGCTGGATAGCCCTATTCTGCTGCAGCATGGGGGCCATTTCGATGTAGATGAGCTGAAATGGCTGCAAAAGGATTTAAAGAAGCAGCCGAGAGGAGAACCCATATTTCTATTTTTCCATAATACTCTCGGCCTCAATCGTGGAATAATTGACAACTCGCAGGATTTAATTGATACTATTGCGCCATTCAACATCGTGGCCATCTTTATGGGAGGCGGGAATCAGAGCCTCCATTGGCGCACCAACGGCATCCCCTGCTTCGCAACTGGCCCCTTACATGACGGAACCTACACGATCGTGCAGATGACGCCGGAGAACGCCAAAGTGGAGTGGGCCGACGAAAATGGAAATCCGGTTCGAGCCATCGCAACCCTCCCTTTGAAATTTCACCTAAGACCGATGGTCGGCTTTTCGTGGCTTGATCCCGATATCTCGATCCTGGCTAGGCGGCAGTTTCAGGTCGGCTTATTCGGTGAGAGGCGCCCGCTGGATAACTCCAAAACGAAGGCCGAATATCGGATTGACGGCGGGAAGTGGGTCGAGATCAACCGAAATGACCGCGGCAACTTCACCGCCGAGTTTATGACGACCGGTCTTTTCTACGGCGCTCACATCCTGACCACACGACTGACCGTTCAAAACGGCGATATCTATACCGATCATGAGATGTTCTTGTTTGAGCACGTCCCGCCGCCGCCCTCGCCGGTCATTCAGTGGGATTTCCGCGCCGGCAACTCGATACAGTCCGGCCCGGTATTGGGCAATGATTTGGTTTATTTCGGCTCGCTGGACGGTAAGGTCTACGCTGTAGTTACCAAAAATGGTAAGCACCGCTGGTCCTTTAAAACGAAAGGGCCCCTGTACGCTCCGCCGGCATTATACGGGGATTCACTCTATATTGGCTCAACCGATCACTTCCTCTATGCCTTCGATGCAGCCAACGGACGCCTTCGCTGGAAATTCGATGCCGGCTCATCCGTCTATGCCGGAGCCGCCGTCACAAATGGAGTGGTCTGTCTTGGTAGCCGCCAAGCAAGTTATGGACTGGATGCGAAAACCGGCAAACAGCTTTGGAAGCGCACAGTGAATACCGATTTTCAATCCCCTTCAGCGGCCGATCACTCCACCTTTTACCTCATCGGCAAAAATAACGACCTCTACGCCCTCGATGCGACGAGCGGCGCGATCCACTGGAAAGTTGATTTGGGGAAAATCGGCGATCAAGCTGAGGCGGCAGCGAGCGATTTCAGCCCGACGATGGCACAACCGGTGGTGGCAAACGGACGGATTTATGCCTGCACCGATAACGGCGCTCTCGTTGCGATCGCGGCCTCAAACGGCCATATCGTTTGGTCTGTCCACCCGCCTTCAAATGGCGGTGGTTATACCTCACCGGTCGTCGTCGGCGACCAGGCGGTAGTGGGCAGCTACGGCGGCGCCGGCGCGGTTTATTCCTTTAATGCGGCCGACGGGCACCCGTTATGGCGCTGTCCCACCGGCCCCCAAAACATCAAATCGGCGCCGGTTTATGAAAATGGAATGATCGTCTCCTGCTCGGTGGAGGGCGCGATTTCGTGTATCAACGCCGCCACCGGTAAGCTGGAATGGGCCTACCATCAACCGCCCGGCTACTGTTTCGGCTCTCCTTCCTACGATGGAACCTGGGTCTATCAGGGCTCGATGGATGGCTACCTGTTTGCGATCGGGCCAAACCGCCCGCCCGCGAAAAAGTAAGCATACTCGTTATTATTTGATCGCGTAGAGGTAGCCGTTATCTGAACCCACATAGATGGTTCCGTTTTTGCCGATGGCGGGTGGTACTAATCCATGTTTCGATACGTAAAATTTCCACTTTAGGGTACCCTCGGCATTGATCGCATATAGATAGCCGTCATTGGACACATAGTAAATTGTTCCATTGGCATCAAATGCAGGAGGATAAGACACATTTTTAATCTCCCACTTCAGAGTTCCATTCTGTTTGAGTGCAAATAGGTAATATAGATCGTGATAATTCAATAATTTATGTAATTCTACATAGATTGATCCATTCGGACCTATGGTAGGAGGGAAACTCACGTCACCATGAGTTTTAAATTTCCACTTTACAGTTCCATTTTGTTTGATTGCATACAGATAGCAAGCGTCCGTTTCATCACTTTCTAATATCGTGTAAATAGTTCCATCCGAACCAATTGCAGGAACGGATCCCAAACCGCCTAAATTATACTTCCACTTCATCACACCTTTTGGATTGAATGCGATCAAATAATCTGATACTGTATAGATCGTCCCATTCGGTCCAATAACTGGAGACCATGGGGGACTTCCTACGTTGCCTGATTTGATCCACCACTTTATCTTGCAATTTGGTTTGAGCGCATATAAATCACTACGTCCTCCTGATGCTGAATTTAAAAAAACATAAATGGAGCCATTCGAACCAATTGCAGGATTTGATAGAAGTGGTAAGTCTTGATTATTATCTTGGTACTTCCATTTAAGCGTGCCGTTGTGATTGATCGCGTACAGATTTCCGTCATCCGAACCCACAAAAATCGTTCCATCAGAACTGATTGCAAGGTCTGAATCGATTTCATCTCCACAGCGGTATTTCCACATCAGCACCCCTTTGGCGCCGCCACCAATCCCTCGGCCGGTGTGTTGTGGGTCATGCTGAAGCATCGGCCAGGGGCTGCCGGGCTGCAGCCCGCCCGTATTTGTCGAGTGATGAGCGGCTTCGTTTTTGCTGATGACCTTTCCTCTGCATATACCGACAGCCACCAACATTACCGCCGCCAGCACCAGCACAAACCATGAAATAAAAGGTGAATAGGATCGTTTCAGTTGCATGGATTTTGTTCCTTATCAATTATTTCCCGCCGGGCGCTTTCACCTCGGTTAACTGGATCACGCGGTTCATCGAGAGGTAGCTGTCGTCGCCCAATCGCTCCCGGCGAATTTCATGACCATTTTTGTAAAAAATGCGGTAGGTCTCAATTCGGTAACCCACCGCGCCGGGGTTACGGATAAAGGGCTGATAGGTGTGATTCGGTGAACGGTAGACCACGCTGGTTAACCGTTGCGGCCGTGTGATCGAGATGAAGCGGGTTACCAACTCCACATGATCGGGCATCGGCTTCGAGCCGAAAATCTGCGCCTCAAGCCGGTCGTTATCCACCCTGGTTCGAATGCGGATCGGCCAGGGATAGGGATTGCGAAACCGGAGGTCTATATTATACTGAGCCACCGCCGCATCACGACCGGGAGTCACGTACTCCGGTGCGAAAACGTGGTGGTGCCGCTCAACGATGATGCAACCGGCCAGCAGCGCGGCGTTGTAAAGGGTGGAGGAGGTCTGGCATACGCCGCCGCCGAACGCCGGCACCAGCTCACCGTTAAAGCTCACTGGCGCCTTCACATAACCCATATCCAGCGACCACGACTTTACCGTCCGGTCAAACGAAAAGACAGCGCCCGGCGCGATGACGCGATTATCAATCGCTTGGGCCGCGAGCTGCGCATTGTATCGCTGACTGGGAGTGCGCTCGCGGAGGTTGGTGGCGTAACCGGCCAGCAACACCTCGCGCGGCGGACCCTCCGGAAGCTGAGAGGTCATGGTCCAACCAAGCCCCAGCAGAACCAGCAGTCCAACCACCGATAGGTAAGTAAGCGTTCGGCTCATTTCGCGACCATCACTTTCTCTCGGTGACGGAGACCCTCGTCTCCGCCGTTTCGGAGAGGACTTCGGGCGAATACATCTCCTGGATCATGGCAGGAAGGGCATGGTAGATGCCGGGCGTTCTCGCCCTCAGGTTGTATTCAATCGTATGAATCCCGGCCGGGATGTTGGTGGCGAAGAAGACGATCTTCTTATCCCGCACGTTTACGTTGGACCACCAGTAGTCCCACCCACTGGTCTCGCCGGCGCTGCCCCTCTCGGTGACCTCACAGCCGGCCGGAAAATGATCCTCGATGATCACATACTCCAGATTGCGCGGCACGACCATCACCAGCCGCACTCGGATCTGATCGTCCTGGCGCATCTGGTTGTGAGTGGGTACGGTCTGGATATTCCAGGAAAATTGACCCACTTTTTGCGGAATGATCCGCAGGTACTCCCTCTTTATCACCATATTCTTATAAATGAGGGCTGGGATATGCTTCATCGCAATCATCTGCTTCAACTGAACCGTGTAGAAGATCGGGCTATTTCCACCCGATCGCTGCAAGGCGATCGCGTTTCGACCGGCCGTAAGCTGCGAAACCGGCAGCTTGAGCGCCAGCTCGTTCTCCCACTGTTCACTGGGCGTGATGTCAAATCGGCGAATTGCGCGCCCGTTCACCGATACCAGCACCGATCCGCCCTCCTTCATGGGTGGCTGAGTTTTCAGATACCGCACGAAAGCGGCCAGCACCCATGAGGTGTCCCGCGTGTCCCACCAGCATTCACCGGTCCGCTGAAACATAAGCCAGCGCAGGATCGGCTCAATTCGTGGGTCGTGCGGGTTGGTGACAAGGATGGCCTGCAAGGCGGCCGCCGTCACCATCACGTTATCCCAATCGTACTCCCAACTGGAGCTATTGTAAGACACCCTCCAGTGAATCATCTGATCGTGCGATACCTCCATCTGCTCTAGCAGCTTCCAAGCGCCGCGGTCCGGCATGCCCAGCCGGTGTTCCAGCAAGATGGTGTAGGCCAGCGATTGAGTGGATACCGGGATCGTTACCTTACGTTGTCTGCGATGGTGGGAAGGTCTGGGAATCAAGTTCAGGTTCTTCATCTCTGTTTTCACATCCTTGCGGTCTCCCGCCAGATCCAGCGCGTAGAGCATGAATACCCGATCATTTAGGGGCATGGTGCGCAGAAGCTGAACCGCGCCCAGCTTCGCCTTCGCCAGCGCGCGATGGCTGACCGGGTACCCCAAGCGCTTGGCCTGTGCCAGACCGTAGAGCACGTAGGCCGTCATCCAAGGATCATCGTTATCGTGACGCCACCAACCCCATGCGCCGGTGTCATGCTGGAAGCGATAAAGCCGCAGCAGGCTCTCGTTGACCATCCGGGGCAGCTCGGCCTCCATCGCTTTATTGGGATGATTCTTTTCCCGCAGCAATCGCTGCACCAGCAGGTCAGGCAAGAAACGGCTCATGGTCTGTTCGGTGCAGCCGTATGGATAACCGATCAGGTACTTCAAGGCGCCTACCAGCGAGCTCGAGATGGATGGGGTGATCCGCAGCGTCAGGGTGGTGTCGCTCGCAATGGCATGGGGGCTGAGATAGACCGACGTCGCTGCCGGAGCGCCCGCCTTGACCACGCCGGCCGATCCGCGCAGCAGGTCGCGGCCATGCGCCGATACCGGCAGCGATATCTGAACCCCATCGGTGTACTGGTGGGGATTTTGATTGGCCTCGAATTGGGTCCAGGCTTTGACGGTGATCGTGGCATTGCCGATCGATGTTGCGTCAACCGGCCATATCACGGTAGCCATCTCGCCCGAGCCGATCGCTACCGACTGGGTCAGCGTTCCGACCGCGTTGAGTCCGTTCACCGCCAACTGAACCATCGCGCTCTGAGGCGAGCTGGTATTGTTATGGATAAAGGCTAGTATCCGAGAATGATCGCCCTGAACCAGGAATCGGGGCGTTTCCACCTGAACCATAAACGGCTTGGAGACAATCACGCGGTCGGTCGTGCGGCCCACTCTCGTATCGCGGGTAACCGCCAGCGCGGTCGCCCGCCAGGTGGTAAGGTTATCAGGCAGGGTGAATTTCACGGTCGCCTGACCTCGCTGATCGGTCCGTATGAATGGATTCCAGTAAGCCGTATCCAAAAACCGTTTGCGCACTTTGATGGAGGGCTCCGCCTTGTTGACATCGCCCAGGTACTCGATGGCAAAAGAAAAGGTGGTATTGACCGAGTTTGTCCGCTGCGGATAAAAGTGATCAATCAGTACTTGCGGGTTGTCCTCTTGCAGCGCATAGATCGCTTCATCCACCACGCCGAACGAAAGCTCAGCCGGTATCGGGCGTCCCTTCATATCGGAGGTCCAGATGTGAAAGGTGATTTTTTGCCCCGGCCGATAGACCGGCGGAGGGCCGTGCGGAGCTTGACGGCCGGCCCGCACATTTACGTTGACGATCCGATCCATGATGGAGACGCGGAGCGGCACCTCGGACGTTGCATAGTGCTTTTTGCGGATGTAACAGCCATCCAAAAAGACATTGGGACCGTACACCGCTTTGATGGGCACGTAGACGATCGCGCTGCGCTTTACCATCGGCACCAGGAAGGCTTGATAGACCTTATCCCCCTCGACGGTCAAGAGCACCGTCTCACCCGGCTTCGCGCAGGTTACCAGCACCCGCGCCTTGTCACCCGGCTGGTAATTCCGCTTGTTCGTCATCAACGAGAGATCGGTGTACTGATTCTCCATATCGCCGCCCTCATCGCTGCAAACCCAGACATCGGTCCAGGCGACCATTCCCCGATGCTGCGAATCGTACGAGCGGGCGGTTATTCGCAGCTCGCCGTTTTTCGGCGGAAGCAGCGTAAAGGTGGCGTTGCCGTCCGGACCGGTGATGCCGAATAACGGGTTTTGCCCGGTCGGTGAGGCCGCCGCTCGGCGATAGATGCTGTTATCACGAGCCCAGCTTTCGTAGCCGGTGGTCAGCGTGATGGGCGCGTTGGGTACCGGCTTGCCGTTGTAATCCTGAGCGGAGACGGTGACGGTGAATGGCTGATGCGGGTTAGCCAAGTATCCTTCCGGGTTTATGGATAGGCTGAAGGCGGCCGCCACCACTTGGAAATTGCACTGGGAGGAGATGTCGTTGCCCGCCGCATCCGTGATATCCAGGTTGACGGTGAAGTCATGAACCTGCGGGGAATCGGGCGCTTTTGGCACGACGGCCGGAAATTGGAGGTCGTACTGTCCCTTTGAATTGAGCGTCACCTTGCCTTCAATCACCGTTTGCCCGTAATCTTCGCTTTGCGACGACTGCCCGACCGTCTGGCTGCTGTAGCCATAGAGATCGGTGTAGCCGTAGGAAAAGTCGGGGCTGCGGTAGACCTGGTAGCTCACTACGGCGTTGGCCAGCGGCACCCCGAAATAGTACTGGGCGGAGATCAACACGTGAGCGGTTTGCCCAATGAAATAGCGCGGCTGCGACGGCGTGGCCTTCAGCGTAAACTCCGGCTTGCGATAGGCTGCGATCAGAATGTCATGGGTGGATTTTTCGCCATCCACCGTGGTAATCATGGTGTAGGCGCCGGTTGACGCCTCGGATGGCAAATCGAAGTGATCGGCGTAGGAGCCGTAGCTGTTGGTCAGCAGCCGCGTGCGAAAAACCCGATCACCCAATGGATCGCGGACGGTGATCTTTACCGGCTGCCGCTCAGCCACTGCATATTTCACCCCATATTGTAGTACCCGTCGCACGATGCCTTTGAAGTATATCCGCTGGCCCGGCCGGTAGATCGGGCGGTCGGTGTAAGCGGCCACCACATACCTTCCCTGCCCCTCGGTGCTCATATCGCCCAGGCCAACCACCGCCTGATCGCTGCTCTTGGTTGCAATCGCGGTCCAGGCCGAATTACCTTGTGACAGTGGAGTTCTTAAATTCACCAATCCACGGTCGTCGCTGATACCCTGCGCGATGACGGCTCCTTTGCGATAGACCTGCACCTGGGCATCCGCAACCGGCGAGCCATTGTTGATATCAGCAACAAACGCCACCAATTGATGAGCCGCCGTTTTCACCACCAGCGCCATATCGGTGACCAGCAGCCATCCCCCAACCTTCCTCCGGCCGTGTTGGGCGCTGACGAGGTAGAGGCCCGGCGGGAGCTTGCCGATCCGGACATGGTGATAGTAAAACCCTTCTATATCGGTCCTTCGGATGGGATAGGTTCGGTGAATGACCAACTTGGCCGGCGGCGCGAGTTGATGATTGACCACCGGATGGAGGACTTCATCCGGTATACCGGGCGTGGTTTCTGATTGCGACATACTAGACAGATCATTCGCTGCGTCACGATCTTGAATGATCGCCCTCAGATCGCCTCTATAAACCTTCACCTCAACTTGATCCCGGTGTCGGGCTTTCCAAGTCCGCCAATCCACATATCCTCGAATTGAAAAATAGGCGGTCTCCTTGGTGGTGTAAACGTACTGATGCTGGACAAGATTGATATTCGGCTCTGAGCGCGAGAGCGACAGCGTGATATGAGTCGTTTTCCCCTCGATGACGGTGATGGACGAGCCGCTTACCGAGTGCGCCGTGCTTTCGGCCGAAATGCGGTACTCTCCCGTCCGCACCAGCGGAAACACAAATTTCCCTTTGTTGATACTGGTCGTCCACCGGGTGGTACTGCGATTACCTCTCGAATCGATGGGCGTGAGGTAGACGGTGGCGCCCGGCAGTGGCTGGTGCGACTCGGCCACCAGTATCTGTCCCCTCACGCTGCCCATCGGTATCTCGTTGGCGATCACGTTGGATAACGACCAGCAGACCACAAACACAACCCCAATCATTGCCGCGTACTGCACTCGCAGCAATGGGCTTGTCTTTATGAAGCCCTGGAGGGAGCTGATCGGCCGTTTCATTGCTCTTTCACCCCCTCCGCTAATTTCCGGCTTCGCGCTCCTCGTCGGCGCAGCCGTCCCATCGCACGGCCGCCGTAGTCCGTTGCAATGACAATCGCCGCCAATATGACCGCTAGCCACAACAACGTATGAATCTTCTCGGCCCGCGACAGCAGGGCGAAATGCAAGGCGCGGTCCGTCCATTGAGTCAATCCCAGCGCGGCCGCCATTCCCAGCAATGGAACCAAAAGCATCGCTCGCTCCAGCTCAAGTCGGGCTTTGGCAACCGCTGGCGCCGCCTCGGAGATAATCGCGGAGAAGGCAAGCCCGATGAAAAGCGCCAGCGCGCATTTCGCGCCCCATACGATGAGAATGATGGTCGGCACCATCAGCAGCACCACCGCGCTGACCGCAAGACGAATGAGTCGCCCGACGACCGACGGCTGGCTTTTCGGATTACCGATGAGGAATCCGGCCAACCCAACCGGCACGATCGCCCCCACCAAAAATCCGAAAAAGGCGTAGTGGTCAATCAGGTGGACTCTGGAAAAGTAGTCGGCAAATCGTGAGGTAAAAAGCCGATAGAGCAGCAGTATCACCGCAATTGAAAGGAGCCGGTTCAAGCGATAAGGCAATAGCAGACGAGAAGGTATTCGGCCCTCCGACTCAACCGGCAAATTCTCGGCAGAAGAGCCGGAGCCGGCCAATCCGACTGCGATCCAGGCCGCCAGCAGCACAATGCCGATTCCGAATCCGGCTGAGCTCTGGTAAGCGGTCATGTATGCCCCCAGTATTGCCAGCACGGACAGCCCACCCCGCCACCAATGGTTGATCACCGCCGCCGCTGCCGATTCCGGCTCGCCGCCCTGCTCCGGGGTCAATAACCACCATCCGCCCAGTCCGATTGCCAGACCCAAAGCGGCCAGAATAAAGGTGGCGGACTGGCCGGTCAGACGGACCGAAAGCAACCGGCTCACCACCAGCCAGATCGCAGCGGCGATCACGATGCGCCCGCACACATCAAGTGGAAATCGCTTCCAGGGGATGCGCCGTAGCCAGGCGGATGCCAGCTCCGCAACCAGCAGCGCAAACGGCACCAGGGCGGCGAAAATCTGTCCCATCCCGGCCCACGGGATTCTGCCCGTGTTGGCTTCGAGCGGAACCGATCGCCGGTAGATGCCGAGCGCGGCGATGGCCGCCACCGTGATGGCGAAACCGGTTGCGGATGCCAGCAGCACCGGCGTTGGCCGATCAGCTTCCGGTGAGCTCAGCGCCCCAATGATCAAAATCATCGAGCCGCTGAAACAACCGATTGCGACACCGGCCAGCACATCAATTTCCGTCATCCGCATCCAGAGCAGTGCGGCCCCGCTGGGAACCAGGGCCAGTGCGAAGGAGGAGGCCAGCGCGATCCGGTGCCGTGATGGATCGGGCAATCGAGCCGCGGTCTCGATCAGCCAGCCGATAAATACCGCCATTGCGCCGCCCATCAAAAACCCGCGCCCCCAGCCCTGACCGGCGGAAAAGGGGGGATGACTTGGCAATGTCACAACAAAGATCAAAATTGGGAGAGCAACGGCGACCACCCAGTAGGGACGCTTGATGTCCGGGGGTGGGGCAGATGACGGGGGGCGATCGAGATAGGCAACCAATACTCCCAGACCCCACCCGATCCAGCCAAACGCAAACGCGTACTCAAACAGGTGCCTTTCCACTGTTTCTGCCCTCTTTCTTTCGATGACGGACGACGATCTTGCCTCTAGATCTGTCCGGAATTTACAAAAGTAGCCGAGCGATTACCGGAGATCGGCGACGCAACGCTCTCAATCCGTGTGAAGGATTTCGCAACCGGCTTAAATTTAAAATCCGAATTACAGACCTATTTCCTTGAACCCTACCGGCTAACCCGAGTATTCAGTTAAAAGCTATGTTTTGAACGAAAGAAAGAGGACTTGTTCCTTGGGTGGAAAAACAAGTTTGGTGACAACGATAATACTACGCTACCCTGAAAGTTTTGTCAATACCTCGAAAATACTGTTTTAAAAATTTTTTCAGCGGTGTAGAATCAACTTGAGTAACTGTTGAAGCTCTTACCGTTGAAGTGAGATCGGAAAGCATCCGCCCACTGGCTTCTGCGGTTTTAAGGGATGGAAACTTTCTGGCATAATGTAGAGATATTAAATGACGGTAAGCGTGCGAACCAGCGAATCGCAAAAGGTGGTTTCAGCCGATGAGTATCAAGTTTCAATCCGTTTATCTTTCCCGAAATCATATCCAATTGGGTGACGAGCTACGCATCGGGATTGATGCCGGGGGCAGTAAAACGGCGGCGGCCATCGTGAGATGTGCAGCCGGTCAAACATCAAACCTTGAAATTCTGGGACGCGGAGAGGCCGGTCCCTGCAGCATAACGAGCGCATCCCCCGCTGAATGGGAGGCCGCCCTTTCGAAGGCGATTCATAGCGCGCTCCAACAGGCCGATCTCGATCCGGCAACCCAATTTCACCGCGTTACCGCTGCGGTTGCCGGCTACAGCAACACCGAGCTGCACCAGCCGTTGCTGAATCGGCTGGAAGCGGTCGTGCCGGCCGCTGAATATCGTCTGGCGCCGGACTACGCCGCCGCACTGGCCGGAGCCGCCGCCGGTGAGCCGGGCGTCGCGGTAATCGCCGGCACCGGATCGGTGGCTTACGGGACCGATTCGGAAGGTCGCCACATCTGCGCCGGCGGTCTGGGCTATCTACTGGGCGATGACGGGAGCGGCTTTTGGCTCGGACAGCAGGCAATTCGGCTCGCGCTCTCCGACCAGTTGGAGGAAGGCCCGCTGAGAGAGCGGCTTTTCAATAGTTTGGGCACCTTGATTCCGTCAGAAATTATTGCTTGGTGCTACCGGCCGGTTGAGACGGGCCGGGTCACTCGGATCGCCCATCTCGCCATAGCGGTTGCGTCAGCCGCTCACGATGGGGATGAGGCCGCCCTACAGTTGATGCTCTGCGCGGCCGAGCATCTCGCCCACCGGGCGCTATACATATTGGAGTGGCTGAGATTCAGTCAACCGCCGAAAATCTACCGGATCGGCGGGTTATGGCGAGCCGGAAAGCCGCTGGTCGTGCCCTTTATCGGAACGATAAAGGCGGCCTGCGCCGGAGCCGAATTTCCAGAAAACCGTTATGAGCCTGAAATTGGGGCCGCCCTGCTTGATTGGGATCCCCAATGCTTCCACCGGGTGGGTTGATCGCAATTTGTAAATTCAAGAGAGGCGATTGAGCTACCAAGAAATCAACGTGAGGGGAGGTTATAACTTTTGATCAGGGTTGGAATTGTAATGGGCAGTGACAGCGATCTGCCGGTCATGCGGAACGCGGCCGCTGTCCTGGACGAATTGGGCGTTGAATCGGAGTTGCGGATCATCTCGGCCCATCGGACACCAGAAGAGGCGGCAAGCTATGCGAAAACAGCCGAGGAGCGCGGGTTACGCGTAATTATTGCTGGCGCCGGAGGGGCGGCGCACCTGGCCGGAACGATGGCCGCCTGGAGCATTTTGCCGGTTATCGGGGTGCCGATTAAGTCGGAGGCGTTGAACGGCCTCGATTCTCTTTTGTCCACCGCACAGATGCCGAGCGGTGTCCCTGTCGCCACCGTTGCTATTGGCGGAGCAAAAAATGCGGGCATATTGGCCGCTCAAATCCTCGCAATTGAGGATGCCGATCTTCGTGAAAGGATCCGCGAGTTTAAGCGGAATCTGGCCGAAACGGTAGCCGACAAGGATTCAGAGCTGCAAAACGATCTGATTTGATCTTTCTCGATAGGAAGGCGCCGGTAGCCGCTGGCTTTAGCCATACCGCTCAACCCGAGACCGTATCATTTGAGGATTGCGGATTAACTGACCAGGCATGTTCGGGTCACTCGATGAACAACCCTCAAATGATCCCGCTACCCTTCGCTGAGCACCGGAAACAGATCTCTAGCGATTAGCTCGCCCGGCTTCAACCCAAGCCCATCGGTTACGATGTGGCGCTGCTCCCGGTAGGTTATCCCTTCCGGCATATAGATCGTAATCATCGCACGCCTTGGGCGATCGGTCTGGTTCGAGCTGGCATAATGAAAGGTCAAGCCATTGTGAAAGGTGCAGCTACCCGCGCTCATTGCCATCACTTTCGGCTCGACTTTCTCCTTGTCGGGCACGTATTGAAAGATATCCTGTGGATTTGACAAATTAATGGGCGGCAGACTTCCCCATAAATGCGAGCCGGGAATGAACTGCATGCACCCGTTTTGCACGCTCACATCGTCCAGCGCCATCCAGCATGACAGGCTGCCCGACTCGTTCATTGGCCAGTAGGGTAGATCTTGATGCCATGGCGATGGCTTGCTGTCACCCGGCAGTTTCACCAGCGCATGGTCATGCCAGAGCCTCACGCGGGGCGTTCGCGCCAACCGTCGCGCAATGCCGGCCAGCTTGGGGCTGAAAACGTACTCGCGGATCGTATCGTGAACTCTCCACAGGTTCACCATCTGCAAAAAAACCCGGTCGTAATCCCTCAGGCCGCCAGCCTCCGCTTGCCGACGCTGAATGTTGGCTTCGGTCACTTCATCCACCGCCGCGCGAATACGTCGCAGCTCCTCCGCGGTGAGAACATCGTGAAGCTGGATGTAACCATCGTGCTGATAGCTCTCAATCTGTTTTTCTGATAGCGGGTACTCGTCCATCCTTAGGCTCCTTTAATCATTTGTTTAGCGTGGCGACATATACGATAGAATCCTACCCCAAACCACGCCTTGAACTTCAACCCGAAAAAAGATAATTTGGGGTTGGACCACTTCGAGGGGCGGTCGTACAATGGATGGCGCCATCACGTGACCCTGACGATGATCGCGTTTGGGTTTTTCGTGAGGGAGGGCTTCCGCGTTAAAAAACGATGTAGTACTAGTCCCTTACAACCGATTTTAAATATATGGGCGATTGGGTTAGGTGAACCGTTATCAGTTGAGTTTGTACCCGTACCCAACGGCTGGCTTGTCCGGTCGTATCGCTGCAAACATACGTAGCCGGGCCGAGAGAAAATGTTACATCATGCGGTTCATCGGTAGTCCAAAGTGCATAGGCAAACTGATGTCCATTTTTAAAGACCAGGCAGTAGTCGTTTGAAGAATCGAGCGCGACCCGCTTATCGAAGGTAAATCCATAAAGCACCGATGTGATGCGCCGCATTCAACCGTCCTCCATAATCTTAGATCCTGTTGCTCCAATTTGGTGGTTATCCGCGATTTTAACTGGAACAATTATAAACAGTGGAAACGATGAGACGTCATTCCCGCATGGCTCCACTCCAGTGGAGTGGATGGCGGGAATCCAGTCCCCTGCCTACCGGCAGGCAGAGATGCCAATGTTCACCTATCATTGCGGGAAGCCGCGAAGTGTCCGGATTTTCAGATAGATATTCGACTGGATTCCGGGTCCCGCTTCGCGGCCCCGGAATGATGCCCCAAAGGTATTTCCCTGTTTTTTCGACAACCAGCTAAGATGCGGCCGATGGCCCGATGTTGTTTTGAATGGCGCTGCGCGCCGACGGCGGCATCTGATTTGTGATCGCCGGCTGTTGGGATTCAAAGATGTTATTGGCCACGACTGCTCGTTTAACTCCGGAGCCAAGCAGCACGCCCGGGCTGCTCGCGTCGAACTGACAACTGGTAACGGTGAAGCTGCCGCAATGATCGGCCCTTATGAAATGATGCTCCGACTTGGGAAAGGCGCGAGTGAACCAGCAGTTATTGATCGAGAGGTTGGCGCAGCTTCGGCTGAGTACCGCCGGCGACCCGTTTGTCTGAATATGGCAGTTGCTCATCCGTACGCTGGCTTCCGACCCGTCAATATCGAGTGAGGTGAAGTGATCCACCAGATCGCTGGTGGAAAGATTGATGCGGTGGTCACCACGGATCACACACCCCCGCGAGCAAAAATCGGTCGAACAGTTACTGAGTGAGCCATAAAAGGTACCGCCGCCCGGTTGTTTATCGGTTTCAAATAGGTAGCCGATCTGACAATTGAAAGCAAACAGGTCGGTCAACGCGCAGTCGTCGTTGCGCCCGAATTGGAAACCGGCGCCGGTCGCCATCGCGCCGTTGCACCATATCTCAATGTTGTGGAGCTGACTCACATCGTAGCTGCGGGTGAGATAGAGGCCGGTATGGTGCGGCTCAACCATAAAGATATCGAAGAGGCGTGAGCGCCCGGGCGTCGCTCCCGGAGCGGTGATGATCCCGTCATAGGCATATTGAATGCGCACGCTGGAGATGGTTGGGCCGCCTCCGGCCAGTGAGATGGCGGGAGGGGGGTTCTTTGAGGGAAAGGTCGCATTCACCGGATAGACGATCGCTAACCCATGCAGCGAGGAGAACGCTTCCATCACGATCGCGGGCGAGTCGACCTGCTCGATTTGCAGGATCGGCATCGGGATTGAATCGGCCGCCCAGCCACCGGCGATTTGCCCGACCATTAGTTGATTGCTGAGATGCAGCGGCCGGGTAATGCGGTAGACTGCCCTCGGCGCCATCACGGTGGCCCCGCTGCCTCTGGCCTGTTTGATAGCTCGTTCAAAGGCGCTGGTGTCATCGTGCTTGCCGTCACCGACCGCGCCGAACGACTGCACATTCAGGATTTCTGCCGGCTTTCCATCAGCAGTAGTGGCAGCGTCAGCGGTACCGGCTAAAAGCAGACCGCCGGCCGTCATGGCGGCGTTTCGCAAAAAAGCGCGGCGGTGATTGGCGCGAAAGTCATCCATTTTCTACGATCCTTTTCTAATTGGTATCTTAAAAATCAATTACCTTATCGTATCTTCTACTTCCCGATGCAAAAGTCCTGGAAAATACGGTGGATGAGATCTTCGGTTGCGGTTTCACCGGTCACTAATCCGAGCGCATCCAGTGCACCCCGCACATCAATGGAGATGAAATCGGCAGGTAATCCCTCCTCCGCCGTTTTAATGGACCGCTGCAGCAATTCAAACGACTTCCGCAACGCCTCCTCATGGCGCAAATTATTGACCACCGCCTGATCCGGCGCCGCCGAACCGGCGAGCTGTTGGATGATCGCCCGCTGCAGCTCCTCCAGCCCCTCCCGTGAAACGGCGGATACGGTAATGACCCCCTTCGTGGGATCGTGAGAGGCTATATCGGATACGGAATCGCGGCGTCGCTCCGCGTCCACCAGGTCTATCTTATTGGCTATCCAGATCGCCTTTAGATCGCTCAACCTCTCCGCAATATAGCGGTCCGCCTCCACAAAGCCGCTGCTCGCATCCAACACAAAAAGCGCCAGCGAGCAGCTTTTTAGTGTCTCCTCCGCCCGCCTGACCCCAATCACCTCCACCGGGTCCGAAGTTTCCCGAAGGCCAGCCGTATCAATTGCGACCAGCGGTATCCCTCCGATATTGGCGCTTTCCTCGATGAGGTCGCGGGTCGTGCCGGCAACCGGCGTGACGATCGCTCGATCGGCGCCAATCAGTACATTCAGCAGGCTGGATTTGCCCACATTGGGACGGCCCACGATCACCACGCGTGCCCCTTCCCGATAAATCCGGCCATACTGCGCCGATTGGATAAGCCGTTCTATCAGTTCGCTCGCGGCGCGCATCCGATTAAGTGCCGCCGCCACATCCAGTTCACCGATCTCATCGGAAAAGTCAATGCTCGCTTCAATTGCGGCCAGCACTCCCATCAGCTCATCACGAATTGAGCGTATTTCGCGGGAAAGGCGGCCGTCGAGCTGAGACACCGCAATCCGTTGCGCGGCTTCGGTTCGCGCCCGGATTAGATCGCAGACCGCCTCCGCCTGAGAGAGATCCATTCGCCCGTTCATAAACGCGCGCATGGTGAACTCGCCCGGATCGGCCATCCGCGCGCCCGACTGCAAAGCCAGTGAGAGAACCCGCCGTAATGTAACCGCCCCACCGTGGCAGGAAAGCTCCACCACGTCCTCGCCGGTGTAGCTTTGGGGCGCACGATACCAGAGCAGCACGCAACGGTCTACCATTTCATTGGTTTTCGGGTCTACCACAGTTCCAACCGCCATCGAATGACCGCGCTCAGGCGGGTGAAAAGGGGAGGAACCGCAAAAAAGAGCGTTGGCGATCGGGAACGCATTCGGCCCGGAGATCCGCACGATCCCAATGCCTCCCTCACCCGGAGGGGTGGATATGGCCGCTATTGTATCGGATGATGGCTGCGGTAACATCTCATACGATTGAAGATCGGTTCGGTACGTTTAAAATGATGGTTAATGGTTCCGACGAATGACAAGAGGCAAGAGGAGATTGCTTCGTCGCCGCTTCGCGGCTTCTCGCAATGACAGGAGAACATCCGCATCGCACCTGCCGGTAGGCAGGCGGGAATGACGAAGTGGCAATATCCAGCGACTCTTTTAACAACCCCCTAAGCCGGCCCATTCGTGCCTTTCTCCCGGCGAGCAATTGCGCAGGATAACCGGTGATGCTTTCGGTTGCGGATCAACGCCCGGTTTTCTCGGCTGAATAGCGCTCGTCCGCACTCAGGACAGATATGAAGCTCGGCTTCCTTATCCAGATACTCAACGACGGCGGTGCAGTAGGCGGCATGGCTCCAAGTAAGCGGCGACACCGAAAGCGGCGAATCATCGTAAGGATTCACCTGCTCGGCCAATACACCCGACGGCAGCGCATGCTCTGCCACCCAGCTTAAGGTTGGAATTGCTTGCTTGAGTTCCTCAATGTTTCGAGCCAGTGCGATTTGGTGCTGCGCCAGCCAAAGGGTGCATATAAACCACGGGTTACCGGCCACCCTATCGGTATCTTTGCTCACCTGGTGATAGTAGTCGTTCTCATATCGGGCGATGCCGCCGACCGAGGTCTGCACCTGAAGTCGCTTCTCGACCGACTGCATGGTTGCACAAATCCTCGGATCGGCCGGATCATACATCCCAAAGGCAAACAGACCGAACACGCTAGCATCAATGGTTAAATCGGGCGTGCTCTCACCTTGATGAGTGGTAATTATGCCCCTTATAAATCGGTTGAGATCGGGACGCCACAGATACTCATCGCAGGCTTTTCGAATGCTCAGGGCAACCCGATGATAACGGTGGGCGTGATCCAATTCACCAAACGCCTCCGCAAAATTGGAAGCGGCCACTAACCCCCCGTAAACCGCACTCACCGTGAACGAAAACACCCCCCGGCGCTCTTCCCAGAGATCATAGGAAGGCTGCGGCAGTCCGGTACGGTGATCCACATAGGAAGCTAAGAAATCGGCGGCTTGTATGATTAAGTTGCGGTAAAGCGGCTTGATGTACTCCACGTCCCGATAGCGGCTGAAATGCTGCCACAATGCCCACAGCACGAGTGCGGTTTCATCTTCCTGAATCGGTATCTGGGTCTCACCATCCCGCTCCCAGGGATGCCAGCTACTGCCGGCGCTGCCATCCGCATTGTATTTGTGCAGGAAATAACCGTCGCTGGTAATGACGCGCGAACAAAAATTGTAAAAATCCACCGCAATGCTGGAGTATCCGGCGATATCCAGCGCATGGGCGACCAGCGCCCCATCGCGGGGCCACACATAGGAATAGGTATCCCGCGCGAACTGGGTGATGTCGGTGTCATTGGCAGCCAAGACTCCGCCGTCCGCGTCAATCTGCGTCCGAAGGATCATGAGACTACGTTTATAGAGCCGCACGATCTCGGGCGGCAACGAACTAAACTCCATTTCATCTTTATTGACCCATAAGCTCCAGTAGGCGCTGGTGCGGCCGATCAGAGTTTGCGGTTTTTTCTCGATAACGAGCTTGTTGAGCTGTTTTGCATCCTGGTAGCTTTTCGTCACGCAGATCCAATAGATCAACTCCGATGAACCGCCGGCCGCCACCTTCAACCAGCCGGCCACCGTCGAATCGACCGCACCTTGAGAAATGGGGTTTTTGCCCAGCACGCCATCCTCCGCATCGCGCCAGGTTCCCTCCGCACCACTAACCTCTTTGATACCGGTTGCGAAATCGGAGACTCCCACACCATCCGGCCGCAGCATATTGATTAAAAAATAGCGGTTATCTTTGTAATGGATCACGGAAGATATATCAGGATTATAGTAAGCGGTGTCGCCCACCTCAAAATTGGAGATATGAAAATCATGATGAAAGAAGAGGCGAACTTCTCGATCTTGCCCGGCTAAATTCTCAACCTCCACTTTACGGATAAAGATATTTTCGTGAAAATCCACCAGATCCTGGCAAATCAGCCGCAACTGCATCCCTTCATTTTCCAGCACCACATGTCCCACCAGCGTGTCGTCCAGGTAATCGAGAGAGCGCCGCCAGCCGTCATCATGCACCCAGGAAAAACGGCCGTCGCACCATACACCGAAACGAAAGGGATAACCGGCGGAATGGTTTTCACGACCGACATGGGGATAGTAAAAATCACGGATGTGATAGTCGCTATCGAAATTAATTAACAGGCTTCCGTTACCGATCGGGATATCGCGGGGCAATTGAGTTCACTCCTTTGTCCAATCAGTGAAACGATTATACCTGCAGCGCCTACCGAACCGTTAAGCGGTACTTCACGCTCCCGTAACTTTTACCCGATCGTGCCTCAGATGAAATTTGCCAACGGCCCGGCATCGTGAAGACGCTTCGGTAGTAAAAAATGTTGTTTTGTCGCCTCACCAAAGTAACCGGCGGGGCCATCATTCCCGGCATATCCGGCATTGAAAGCTGTATTTGAGCGGTGACTGGATGCCCGACGCCCGATATTCGCTCAACGATGGTAACGGGGCGATTCGCACGATACGGCTCCGGTTTCACGGTCAAGATGATCTTCAGCCGGCCGGCATCGGCGATCGAGTGAGCCGGCTGATAACGGTTCAGCAAACCGCTCGCCCGCGTCACCGTAATCGCCCCCATAATCACCAGCAGGGCCGCCGCGAGCTGCAGGATCGCCTTCCGAGCGCGCTCTCCGATTGATTGAGAGACCATACCAAAGGTGAAAAGGGCGGGGATCGTCCCCAATCCATAGCATAAGAGCAGATCGGA
>JAKBZR010000047.1 GCA_021842405.1 bacterium | reverse complement strand
GAATGAGTTCAGTTCTCTGGGTAATTTAGGCAGCAGGCTTTACCCCTATAGCAATAATCAACTCCCTCCCCCTTTGGGGGAGGGCTGAGGTTGGGGCGAACGAAAATCATTCCCGCAAACCTGAACTCTTACTTCATTGACCTCGAAGGGCGACGGTGGGTATACTGGCGATGGAATGAATGTTACCCACTGTTGAGGGTGGTAAATGGCTGAACTTGTAAAAGTGCTGGATCAGAGCGAGCTTGAGCCGGGCCAATGTACGATCGTGATTGCAAATGAGATGGAAATTGCGCTTTTTAATGTAAATGGTCAAATCTATGCGCTGGAAAACAACTGCCCCCACCGCGGCGGTCCGCTTGGTGAGGGCGATCTGGATGAAGACATCGTGACCTGCCCCTGGCATGGCTGGCAGATCAATGTGCGAACCGGCGAAGCGGAATATATGCCGGATGTTTGCGCGAAAAAATATAACTGTAAGGTGGAAGACGGAGCGATCTACGTCGAGGTTTAAGCATCTCTTGAGTGGTTACCGGTTGCTTTTTGGGGTACTGGCTGCCCTCCTCATTGCCTTAGTCTGGGAGGCGCCCGGATACCCTCGGTTGGTGCGATGGTTGATGCGGCATCAAGTGATCTCGTCGGTAGGCCAACCATCCAGCGCATTCGTACCCAACGCAGCTTCCGACGCCCGTTATCAGTTGGAACGGCAGTGGCTATCGGCATGGAACAAAGGAGCTAGCCGGTCTCCCACGAACCCTCCGATCGGCGATTCCCTCTTTGCCTATCTCAAAGTCGCTTTTGAAATTCGCGCTGCAAAACCGTCATCCCGGTTTCCGGCTGAATTGATGGCGATTCGCAACCCCATTGCGGTGCCGTACCCTGAAGACCCCTTGCAGATGCCGGATGGCCCACTCGACATCACTCCGCCGCTTCACCTCCTCGCCGTTCACCTCCTTGACCTTTCCGGCTCCGAAACCGGAGACGCCCGCCTAAAAACTTTACAATCGGTTCAACGGCTTGGGGAGGCGCTGATGGTAGCCAGTCCACCGTGGCCCTCTATTACATTGAATGGGATCGCGATTCGAGATGATGCGCTCCAGTCGCTCGAAATGATCTACCGAAACACCGATGATCGAACCCGGTTAATGCGGGTACGGAAATGGATGTACGATGACCTCAATATCAAGCAGGAGATGAACCGATCCCTCACCGAGACGCCACTTCGGAACCGTGAATTTAACCGGCTGAAAAGGAGCGCCAATTCCGCAATCCGGAGGCGAGCCGTCGCGATGTGGCTCGATTACCAATCCAGTTTGGCGCGGGAAGCGCTGGCATACGAACACTATTATCCGGGCAGATGGCCGAACCCCAATGCGCCGGCTGCGTTTCATCTCGGGATTTAATTCTTGGAATAGAGGTTTACGAGAGCGCCCGATGTTCAGTAAAATAATATCGGCTGATGAGTTGACGTCCGTATCGGATCGGCGGCCGACATCATTGAGCTTGTCGTGTTGTGATGTCAGGCAGGAATTGCAACCTTGTAGTGGAACCTTATGGACGGCCATGTAGGGTGATCAGTCCGGTTTTGTATCCATCATTTTTGTGCACGGATCTGGAGATCAACGAAGACCAATTATTTGGAGGCATGGAACATGGTAAAACGACCGATTAATATTGCTCTGATCGGCTATCAGTTTATGGGTAAGGCACACAGCAACGCATACCGCCAGGTCACCCGCTTTTTTGATCTGGATGTCGAACCGGTGATGAAGGTGCTGGTAGGCCGTAACGAGCAAAAAGTCAAAGAGGCGGCGGCCAAGTACGGTTGGCAAGAGTATGCCACCCGCTGGGAAGACGTGATTGCGCGCCCGGATATAGATTTGGTGGATATCGCGACACCCGGCAATCAGCACGCACCGATGTCCATCGCCGCACTCAATGCCGGCAAGAACGTTCTCTGCGAAAAGCCGCTGGCCAATACACTGAGCGAAGCCAGAGAGATGATAACCGCCGCTGAAAAGTCGGGACGCATCCATGCGATCTGCCACAACTACCGGAAGGCACCCGCCATCGCGCTGGCGAAACAGATGATCGAGCAGGGCAGATTGGGGCAAATCTATCACTTCAGAGGAACTTACCTGCAGGATTGGATCGTGGATCCAGAGTTTCCGCTGGTGTGGCGACTCGATAAATCGGTGGCCGGCTCGGGCTCACACGGTGATCTCAACGCTCACCTGATTGACACCGCCCGCTTCCTGGTCGGCGAAATTTCGTCGGTCACCGGCATGATGGAGACTTTTATCAAGCAGCGCCCCATCCTGGCTGAGGTGGATGATCGGTTGGGAGGGCGTGCCGGTACCGAGAAGGGTGAGGTAACGGTGGATGATGCCGCCCTGTTTCTGGCTCGATTTGACGGTGGCGCATTGGGCACGTTCGAGGCAACCCGATTTGCGCTGGGACGCAAAAACTACAACCGGTTTGAGATTAATGGCAGCAAGGGCAGTCTCGTATTTAACCTAGAGCGGATGAATGAGCTCGAGGTCTATCTGCAAGACGACGAGCCGCAAATCCGCGGATTTCGAGTGGTGCAAACCACCGATTCGGTTCATCCTTATGCGGGCGCCTGGTGGCCGGTCGCTCACATCATCGGTTATGAGCACACATTCGTTCACCTGGTCAAGGATTTATTGGATGCGATCGCAGCCGGAAAACCAGCCAGCCCTAGCTTTCTGGATGGATATCGCAACCAGGCAGTGCTCGATGCGGCGGAGCGCTCATCCGCAAGCGGCCAATGGGAGCGCCCGCTCTATTAGTTAAATTTCCAACAACTCGACTCCGCGTTTCGATATTTAACTCTTCGGTAAGAGTTCGGGTTTGCTGAGAATGGTGGTGAAGGCCGGTTAATTTTACTGGAGACAGCGATGATGTTGACACCATAAAGTAGGAAGAAACGGCATCCCCTCCCCCTTTAAGGGGAGCGTTAGGGTGGGGGTGCATCCAATATTGTCGTAAATTATTCCCGTAGAAGTGAATTCTTTCGCTTATCGGCGAATCGGGCGACGAACGACAACATAATACAATAAGGCTCCGGCATGAGGATGCAGGAGCGTTAAACTGGGCCTAGTCCATCAATCGTATCGAGCAGATGGGCCGAGCCGAGGTTAGCAGGAGGTATTGAATGCAAAGAAGGCCTTATGGCACCGCCGGCGATGAGCTTTCCATCATCGGCTTCGGCGGTATCGTGATCAAAGGGATGGCGCAGGATAGCGCCGACCGGCTGGTGGCTGAAGCCATTGATCGTGGGGTGAACTATTTCGACATTGCCCCCAGTTATGGTGACGCCGAGCAGCGGATGGGTGCGGCACTGGAAGGTAAAAGAGATCGGGTTTTTCTCGCTTGCAAAACGGCGGAGCGGAACGCTGATGCGGCACAGGCCGATCTTGAAACCTCACTGCAGCGACTCCGGAGCGACCATTTCGATCTCTATCAGCTCCATGGGCTTGCGACGATGGATGAATTGGAGACCGCAATGTCTCCGAACGGCGCACTGACGGTTTTGATCGAGGCAAAAGAGCGCGGGCTGGTGAGGTTCCTGGGGTTTTCAGCCCATACGGTTGAGGTGGCGCTGGAGGCGATGAATCGCTTTCAGTTTGATTCGGTGCTATTCCCGGTTAACTTTGTGCACTACGCGATCAATTTCGGACCCCAGGTGGTCGAAGAGGCGCAGAAACGTGGGATTTCACGGCTTGCTTTAAAAGCGATGGCCCGGCGGCCCTGGCCTGAAAACAAAGAACATACCGCTCCCAACTGCTGGTATGAACCGTTTGCCGATCATAAAATGATAGACCTGGCGTTAAGGTATACGCTATCGGAGCCGGTCACTTCTGCCATTCCGCCGGGGGACCCCCATCTTTATCGGATTGCACTAAACGTTGCCGAATCCTATCGTCCCCTTGAAGAGGGCGAGCGCGCTTACCTGAAAAAGATCGCCGCAAAGCTGCAGCCGCTCTTTAAATGTGCCGCCTAACTGAAAAGAGCGATCGCCACCGGTAACCCACTACAATTCGGCTTTGTTCAATATATTGCCGTCTGCATCGAAATCGTAAATAATGGGGATGCCGTTTGGAATGTTTAACTCGACGACCTGCTTTTCAGTGAGGTTATCGAGGTGCATCACGATGGCTCTTAAGCTGTTGCCATGCGCCGAAACCAGCACATTTTTACCGGCCTTTACCTCCGGCAAAATGCGATCCCTAAAATAGGGAAGCGCGCGGGCGGCCGTATCCTTCAAACTTTCACCGTTTGGAGGGGCCACATCATAGCTACGCCGCCAGAGTTTGACTTGCTGGTCACCGAACTTTTGAGCGGTTTCAGCTTTGTTTAAGCCTTGCAGATCGCCGTACATTCGCTCGTTAATGGCGGCATCCCGAATAACCGGCACGTTTTCCTGATGGGCCGCTTTCAAGGTAAGGGCTGTGGTGTCAATCGCTCGCTTTAATACTGAGGTGAAGGCGATATCAATGGGCAGGTTTCTGAGCTTTTCACCCGCCTCGATCGCCTCCTTTTCCCCCTTTTCGGTCAGGGGAATATCGGTCCAACCGGTAAACCGGTTTTCCAGATTCCAGGTGCTCTCACCATGGCGTAGGAGGATGAGTTTCGCCAATTCTTTGCATTCCTTCCTAGATCAAAAGCCAGTCATTCCTGGCCGTCGTTATGATAATATTATACCGTTGGAATATTGCATTCAATGAGCCGGTAACAGTTCAGGTTTGCGGGAATGGTTTATGGCAGCATTGGTCGCCCCCCCACCCCAACCCTCCCCCACATGGGGGGAGGGAGTTGATAATTGCGGTGAGGGTAAGAGTCTGCTGCCTAAATTACCCAGGGAACTGAACTCTTACAATGAGCCGAGACAATGTGCGCAATGAGTAAAAAACAACGAATGACGCCTTTAATGGAAATTATCCACAAAGGCGAGCGCACCGTTTTGATGGGCATCTTAAACGTCACACCCGATTCCTTTTCGGACGGCGGTCAATACGAAACGATGGAGGCCGCCTTGCATCATGCGGAGGAGATGGCGAGAGATGGAGCCGACATCATTGACGTGGGCGGCGAATCGACCCGGCCGGGATCGGAGCCGGTGGCGGCCAGCGAAGAGATGAAGCGGGTGCTGCCCGTGATTCATGCCATTCGAGATAACCTTCCGGTTGCCATTTCTATTGATACCATGAAGGCATCGGTGGCAAGGTCTGCCCTCGATGCGGGCGCCGATATGGTAAATGACGTGAGCGGCTTGACGGCCGACCCCGAAATGGCGGCGGTCGTTGCTTCGGCGGAAGCGCCGATTTGCCTGATGCATCTACCGTCACCGCCCCGGGTGATGCAGCATAATCCGGTCTATCGGGATGTGGTGGCGGAGGTAAAGGCGTTTTTATTGAGACAGGCAGAAGCAGCGCGAACGACCGGCATTTCAGTGGAGCGCCTTATTTTAGATCCTGGGTTCGGCTTCGGCAAAACGGCCGGCCATAACCTCGAGCTTTTACACCGGTTGCGCGAACTGGTGGATATGGGGTATCCGATAATGATCGGCACCTCGCGCAAATCCACCATCGGGAGGGTGCTGGGCGAACTGCCGATACAGGATCGCTTGGAGGGCACCGCCGCCACCGTTGCGCTGGCGATTGCGGCCGGCGCTGCGATAATCCGAGTGCACGATGTGCGCGAAATGGCCCGGGTGGCGCGCATGACCGATGCAGTGGTTCGCGATTCGGCGCGTGCCAGGTGGCTTCACAATGAATGATGGTTTGTTTTCAATTCGGCGGAATTGAGGTGGATTTCAAGTGGCGAAAACGATCCAGGTCGTAACTCCAGAAAATGTAACCGTAACCTATGAGCTGGCCGGCATCGGGTCGAGGGGACTCGCCATTATGCTGGATACCGTGCTTGAAGGCATAATCGTTCTCATTGTGCTGCTGGCCGGTACCGGCGTCGCTTATATTTCTCAATCCGTCATGGTTCGGATTACCGGGATGGTCATACTATGGGTCGTGCTCGTATTTATCTGGGTCATCTATCCCATCATCTTCGAGATTGTATGGGACGGTCGAACTCCCGGTAAAAGGCTGGCCGGGTTACGGGTGATTCGAGAGGGGGGATACCCGATTAACGGCACCAGCGCAATCATCCGCAATCTGGCCCGTTTCATTGATTTTTTGCCGATTTTTTATGGTGTCGGGATCATTACGATGTTCGTTCAGCCCGAATACAAACGGCTGGGGGATATCATTGCTGGAACCATCGTCATCCGGGAACCGGTCGCGGGTGAAATTTTACTGGCCGCCCGGGAAGAGCCGATTGAAGAGGATCTGGCGGTCGGATTACCGGATATCCGCAATCTGGATCGCCTCACGTCCGAGGATTATCAAGCGTTGCGCTCTTTTGTGCAGCGTCAGGGTCAGTTAAAGCCCCCCATCCAGGAGCGGTTAGCCGGCCAGATTTTACAAGCCCTCTCACCGAAGCTGGATATACCGACCGAGCCGCTCTCCGCCCAGGATCAGATACGGATGGTGCAGGTACTGGAGCGGGCCTACGCCGAGGAGCATCGGGTGCTTTGACTCAATAATAGACCGCACTCGGTATGCCAAGAGTGAGTCGTGTCAGTGCGGGAAGTATCCGGTATTGGGTCAGTTTGAAACAAATACGATATAGTACCGGGCATACAAAAGCTTGACACATTCCGAAGTGGGGAAGGAGTTCCGTAAATGAAGACCTATTGGATTACGAATGTTCTGCTCGTGTTTGTGGGCAGCGGATTATGGGCATTGGCACTGATGCACGGCGGTAGTAAAGCGAATGCGCAACCGGTCGTCATTCCGAGAGTGATAAAGGCGCATGAATTCAAGTTGGTGGATGCCAATGGACAGGAAAGGGCAACACTTGGCGTGGGCACGCTTGGCGAGGGCAAGGATATCTCGGAGTTAGACCTCTACGATGCCAGCGGGCATCTCAGAACAACGCTCGCCGCCTTGAAATTCGGCTCGTGGTTATCCCTCGACGATGCCAACGGGACTACCAGGTTACAGATTGCCGTTGCCGAAGACGGTCCGGTTTTATACCTCTACGATGCGAATTCTACCAAACGAGCGTTGCTCGGCATCAACCCGAAGAACACCAAAGTAGTGACCAAGAACGCACCCTTCACCATCACTATTTTTGACAAGAAAGGCAAGGTGATTTACCAGCGACCATAGATCAAAGATAATTGAAATCTCAATATTGTAGGAGGCAGCGCCGATCTCCCGCTTCCAACGGGCAATTTAGAAGAAAAAGTTCAGTTTTGTAGGAGTGATTTTCGTTCGACCCCCATCCTGCCCTGTAATACCCGCCTGAATTGCCCTGAGAACTGAACTCGTTACCGATCACGCATGGTCAATCGAATAAATTTGCAACCTTTTCGATTCAAACTGACCTATTACCCAGGATCCATTTGTAGGGGCTTATGGCAATAAGCCCCTACAATAATTCGTTGCCACGAAATGAGAAACGATAAGCCGCGTCCTTTTGGGAAGTATTGGTATTGATGCCGCAAATTCTGATTTCCGCTGAGCATCTCCTGGTGGCGGTCTGCTGCTTGCGGTCAATTGTCCCAAATGATTTGGTCGGCCGCGAAGATGGGGCCGTCGGCGCAGGAACGTTTGTAGATAAACCCGGGCGGCGCGGCGTGATGTAGCTTTATCACGCATCCCATGCAGACCCCCAGCGCGCAGGGCATCGGTGTTTCAACCGAAACCTGCCCGGGTATGCCGACCGGCACGATCAGATCGGTGACGGCGCGCAGCATGGCGGTCGGCCCGCAGGCGTAGACCGTCGCCATAGAGGGGTTCAGCTCCGTCAGCATATCGGCCAGCACATCGGTCACGATCCCCTTACAGCCGGTGCTGCCGTCGTCGGTTAAAACATGGAGTTCCACCGGCATCTGGGAAAGCTCGTGGGCGCCGATGAGATGGCTCCGGCTGCGGGCGCCATTGATGACCACGATGCGGCCGCCGCATCCTGAACCGACCATTTCCCTGGCCAAAAAGCAGAGGGGCGGCGCTCCCACCCCACCGGCAACCAAAACGTGGGTTCGATCGTCGTCTGGCTCATAGACAAACCGGTTGCCTAGCGGAGCCACAATCGGCACCAACTGGCCGACCCGCTTTTGCCGCAGACCCTGGGTAAAAACCCCGCGCGCCAGATAGACCATTGAAAAGCTTCCTTCATCCCGATTCACCCGGTAGACGCTGAAGGGGCGCCGCAACAAGGGGTCGTAATTGTTGCTTAAAAGAAGATGGGCAAATTGACCGGGGGCTGCCTGTTTGGCAACCTCCGGTGCGTGAAGCGTGATTTCAAACTCACAGTCGCTCAGTTGTTGGTGGTCGAGTATGGGGGCATCACATTGAACGCGCAATCAGCTCTCCCTGGCGATAGTTATCCGGATAAGGTTCTAGATAACGAGTTAGTTTCCGCATCCAGCGGAACCGAAACGAATCCCTCAACCGCTTCCACTGGAGCTTGATGCTGCCACAGTGCGGTTGCCGAAGGAGGCGCTTGAAGTTGAAAAACGAGATAGGAGTCGGCTCACATGGGTTGAGCCGCACTCAGGGCATGTCGCGCAATCGGCCTCCGAGGAAGGGCGCAGCATTTCGAATCGGGTTTCACATTCTTTACAACTGTATTCGAACAGGGGCATTTCATCCTCCAAAAGTTCAAACAATAAAGTTTAATGTAAATCCTGGTTTAATGACGAATCAATCTTGCATGATCGGATTGGTGGCTGCTTCCTCCTTGGCCGCACAGCCGTTGCAAACCCCGCAGTGATTCCACTCGATCTGCTTGGAGTCAAATCGGAGCTCGGCGCCGGAGTCGGGAAACCGGACATATACCCACTCATTCAGCACATTCAGTGCGATCACCGTCGCCTTGCCCAGCGGTGTAACCACCATATCGCCGACCTGTGGCAGCCTCGATTTGGTGTCGGAATAGTTACCTTCTTCATAGCGAAGGCAGCACATCAGCTTGCCGCACAGCCCGGAAAATTTCACCGGATTGATAAAGAGACTTTGGTCTTTCGCCATTCGAACTGAAACCGGCTCGAAATCGGAGAGGAAAGTGGCGCAACAAAGAGGGCGACCGCACGGGCCCAATCCCGCTACCATCTTGGCGTAATCCCGCGCCCCAATTTGATGAAGCATAACTCGGCAATGTAGCGCGCTGACCAACTCGCGGACCAGCTCGCGGAAATCAACCCGATCTTCAGACCAAAAAAAGATGGTGACGGTGGAACCATCGAAGGTGAACTCAGCGTCCACGATTCGCATCGGCAATTTTAAACCGTGCACCTTCGTGGTCGCGATCTCCATCACTTGGGGAGCACGGGCTCGGTTGAGCGTTTCGGAGCGCAAATCATCTTCGGTCGCAATCCGCATCACCTGCTTTAACGGAGCGACGATTTCAGCCTCATCCACCTCACGCGGCGTGATTCGAACGATCCCGATCTCCTCGCCGTGCGCAGTGGCGACGACGACCCTATCCTTCGCTTTCAGATCCAATTCGCCGGGATCGAACCAATAGGATTTCGCCACTCGCTTAAACGCAACGCCGACCGCTCTGAGCATCTCAATTTCCTGTCGGCTCTAATGAGCCGATTTCCTGTGACTATTTTACCTCAAATCACAACCGCAGGAGGCGGAGGTACTGTTGTTCGGCCCAGTAAAAAACGGCTTCCAGCAGCGGATCCCAACGGTAGTAGATGCCGGAAAGGTCGGCTCGAGAAACCATCCGTATACCGCGCGATTCGCTTTCCGGCCGGTTCCCCAGGTCGGCTACCGGTCCAAAGAGGGCTGGGATTATATGTGTCGGACCTTTAGGTGGTTTCAAAAGGAATTGGCCGAGCGGCTGCAAGTACTCCATGCGAGCGCCCGTCTCTTCCAATACCTCGCGCATAGCGGCATCCATGACTCCCTCTCCCGGCTCAAGATGGCCACTCGGCACGCACCAGCCGCGGCCGGTGATGTCGGCGAGTAAAAATCGGCGCTCATAAAATGCGAAGACGACCACCGCTTCAACGTCCGCCGCTGGTAGAGAACTGGACGGCTTGAAATGAACCTCATTCCCATCCCAATTTGCGGTCACGAAGCGGGGAGCCAGCGACAATTCAAAAATCATCCTTTCAAAAGGAGGCGGCCGCTTGGGTTTACTTAAATTCAGTCGTTATTATGGCCGATTTTCGATGGGGCCTGGGGCGCCCAAAGCACCCGACCTATTATGCTGCTGATTGGAACGGGGCCGAATTGCCGGCTGTCATCCGAAACGGAAGTGTTGTCGCCCAGCACCACCGCGTATCCTTTTGGAACCATATAGGCGGTGATACGCCCGTTGTGGTAGATGAGGTTGTAAAAGATGCCCATTGCGGGCAGGCGCTGTAGCTTGGCCCCAAAGATGCGTCGGGGATTCACCGACTCCCCCCCGAGACGATAAACCCGCTTGATCAATACCTCACCATCATGCTTCACTAGGACAACATCGCCCGGTTTAATGGGATGATCCAACCAGTAAGAGCGGGCGACTAAAATCACCTGCCCGCTGTGAAAGGATGGACTCATCGAGCTGCCGTGAACCAGCGCAATTTGAAAATTCAACAGGAAAAAGATAAGACAAACAACCGCCACGATTGCAAACAGCCATTGCCGCCGAAAGGATCGTTTCTGTATTGGAACCGTTTCGGAAAGCACTTCGCTAAACATGGAAATATATGGAATGAGCTTAAATTATCGAATTGTTGTTACAGCCGGCCAGGTGTCCCACATTCGCTTGTAGCGGAGAGGGCGATCTTGACGCAATTCCGGCAGTTCAAATCAAACTTGAATTGCCGGTGCCGTTCCGGCTGATAGTGCGCTTGACGGCCCTGAAAATATTCGCTGATCCTCCAACTTCAGAAGGCAATATATCAGGCGAACATTATGCGGCTGCTTTCAAATACGATAATTTCCATCCAATTTGTTACTCAAAATAAGGCTCGTTTGGCTGCTGCCTATTGGATGATTTTTGGGGTATCGTATCGGCAAGCGAATCGCTCGTCGGCGGCGTATCCGAGAAGACCGCCGTGAGGGTTAAGCCTTCACGATTGCGCCAACCGGGCGGTTGTGGCGTGGAGGATATCGTTGAATCGAATTTATGCTTTGTTGGCTGTAGCATTCCTGTTTTTTGCGGCTGCCAACGCGGTTGCCGCTGGTAAAACCGGTGTATATGAGCTGAAAACGCCGCCGACCACCGGTGGGAACCGCTTTTATGTTACCAACCGATCTCCGTTGATGCCCAGCCCGCTGATCAAGCTGCCGATAACGGCCATCACGCCGCACGGCTGGCTGCTGGAGCAGCTCCGGCTCATGGCTCATGGAATGGTTGGGCATCTTTACAAGATCAGCCCTTTCCTACAACCCGGCAGCGGCTGGCTGAACCCCAATAAGCCGGGGTGGGAGGAGGTTCCTTACTGGCTGCGCGGTTTCGGCGATCTCGGTTATATTTTAAAGGATCCCCGCATTATCGCACAGGCGAAGAAATGGATTGACGCCGTCATCGCTAGCCAGCAGAGCGACGGCTACTTCGGCCCCGATATCAATAAAGCCAACCATGACTTATGGCCCAATATGGTAATGCTGTACGCCATTCGCTCTTACTACGAATACACCCACGATCGGCGGGTGATCCCCTTTATGGAGCGGTATTTCCGGTATGAGCTCAGCTTACCGAGCCGGTACTTTCTACCCGGATCCTGGCAGCAGGTACGTGGCGGCGATAATTTGGAGAGCGTATACTGGCTCTATAACCGTACCGGCGACCCCAAGCTGCTGCAGTTGGCCACTCGAATTTACCACCACGCCTCGGATTGGAGCGCCGGCATTGCAAGTTACCACGGGGTGAATTTTACGGAGTGCTTTGCTGAACCGGGCTACTACTACCAACAAACCAAGAAGCCGTCACTGCTGGCCGACGTGGAACGCAACTACCATCAAATGATGGGTGCATTTGGACAGGTGCCGGGTGGAATGCTGGCCGCCGATGAAAACGCCCGACCTGGCTTCACCGGCCCGCAACAGGCGGCCGAAACTTGCGCGATGGTGGAGTTCATGCACAGCGATGAGGTGATGCTTGAAATCACGGGGCAGCCTCGTTACGCCGATCGGTGTGAAAATATCGCCTTGAACTCGCTGCCGGCCGCCTTTACGCCCGACTATACCGCGCTCCACTACCTTACCGCGCCCAATCTGGTGCAGTGCGATCCCGGCGGATCCCATCTCTTTCAAAACCAGGGAATGATGGTGGCCTATTCGGCCGGTCCGGTCTACCGGTGCTGCGAGCACAACGCTGGGTTTGGCTGGCCTTACTTCACTGAGCGACTCTGGATGGCCACCCAGGGAAACGACTTGGCGGCCGTGTTTTATGCGCCATGCCAGGTCAGCGCCAAGGTTGGAAGCGGCGTTCCAATCCACATCAACGAAGCCACCACCTACCCCTTCGGCGAAAATATCCACCTTAGCCTGGCGATGGGCAAGCCGGTGCAGTTTTCGCTGCTGCTTCGAATTCCGAAATGGGCATCCGGTGCACGAGTCCGGTTAAATGGACATCCACTTCCGTTCAGGCCGACACCCGAAGGCTACGCGGAGGTGAATCGAGTCTGGCATAGCGGAGATCGGGTTGATCTGGATCTGCCGATGAGGGTCGAGGTCAAAGTTTGGAAGTCGCAGCGGGATGCCGTATCGGTCAATCGAGGGCCGCTCTCTTATGCGCTGAAAATCGGCGAGAAGTGGCAGCAGTGCGCTGGGGGCACTCCGCAATGGCCGAACTGGGCCGTCTATCCCACTACCCGCTGGAACTATGGCCTGGTACTAGACAAATCCGACCTGGCCCGATCATTCCGGGCGGTGCGAAAAAAAGGACCGCTGGCCGCCCAGCCGTTCAACCTCAATACGGCGCCCATCGAACTGATTGCGACCGGCAAGCCGATCCCTGGTTGGACCATGGTTGATAATACCTGCGGCCCGCTGCCGCCCAGTCCGGTCGCCTCCAATAGTCCGGCGCAACAGATCGTCTTGATTCCAATGGGCTGCGAGCGGCTCCGCATCTCAGAGTTTCCGGTTATCGGCAGCGGCCCGAACGCCCATCGGGTTTCACCACCAACTACCGCATCCGCCTCCCATTGCTGGCAATACGATACCACGAACGCGCTGAGCGACGGCATCACGCCGGCCGCCTCGAACGACCAGAACATCCCGCGCTTTACCTGGTGGGATCATCGAGGCACCCGGGAGTGGGTGGAGTACCACTTTCCCAAGTCAAAACGTGTATCCGCAGTAGGCGTCTATTGGTTTGATGATGCGGGGATCGGCTCTTGCCGGACTCCTGCATCCTGGCGATTGCTCTATCAAGAGGGTGGGACGTGGATTCCGGTTCGCACGTCCGGCGCGTATGGCGTCCTTCTCAACCAGTACAATTGGGTGCATTTCAAGCCGGTCCTCACCAACGCTCTCCGAATTGAAGCTCAGCTTAAACCGAGCTTTTCGGGCGGCATCCTCCAATGGCAGGTGGTGGATGGCTCCAAAATTATCGTAAAGTAAGCGCCCCCTCTCCGGGGGAATCGATGGTGGATCACCGATCCGGTTCCCCCTTACCCCCTCATTTCATTGAAACGGCCGGTCGAGGGGATTTATCGGGCAACCGATAAAATTTTAATCCCCCATTAACTAAATTTTTAAAACGATTTTGAATTCCGGCAGGATTTAGCGCTTAAATGTCTAAATTTTTTTGAAAATTCTATTGACAAGCCTGATGTGTTAAGGTACGCTAAATAACAAGTAATTAAGAAGTCTCGAAATGTATCGTTCATCGTGAAAAAGGTCACAAACCGCCGATGAGCCGAATTGGTTTTAACGAGCTTTGATGGAATTGTAACGTGGAGTAGAAGGAAAAGGCGATGGATGTAATCCTCGCGATGTTATTGACCGGAATGTTGATCGGCCTGATCGCACTGGCCGGATATATCTGGGCGGTAAAGAGCGGCCAGTTTGACGACCTGGACGACCCAGCTTATCAGATGATGCGCGATGACGACGATTGGGAGGGATTTACAAATGGTTGACGCCAGCTTAAGACGTGAAAAGTTGGAGCTTACCCGGCGTAATTTCCTGTCGTTAATTGGTTGGTCCGTGTTGCAGGTGAGCGGAGTGGCGTTCGGTTTGATGGGGTTGCGATATTTCTGGGCAAACACCAGCGCTGCCCCGCCGACGAAATTCACAATCGGCCGCGCAGCGGATGCGGCCAACTTTTCGGAAACGGTTCCCTACGTGGATGTGGCGCAAAGAACGGCGGTGTGGCGCCGCGGCAACACCCTGATCGCAATATGGCTGAAATGCCAGCACCTTGGCTGTACGGTTAAGATCGTGCCAACCGGCTATAACTGCCCCTGTCACGGCAGCAAATACGATCAAAACGGAAACGTTTACGCCGGGCCGGCCCCTCGCGGCTTAAGGTGGCTGGGTATCGCAGTGACACCAGCCGGCAATTTGCAAGTTGATAAGGGTGAGCAGTATGCGCCGTTGACCCCGGCCGCCTATTATCACATTACATAAGGATGATCTTTCGGCCGTATCGGAAGGCAAGGAGACCGCTTTTTGCCATTGTCAAAGTGATAAATGGCAATTTCAGGCTTTTAGTACCTATTCATTGTGATCCTTCAATAGAGGGCGAATAACAAGAATGAGCTTACAGCTTAATGAGAAGGAAGAGGCAACGCCCGGCGCTAAACCCGACCTTTGGCAGCGGTTGTTGCAGGTTATTTATCGGCAAAGCCCGGCCCTGTTTGAAAGCATCCGCGGGTTGCCGGTTAATGTTTACAAGTCAATTTACCGTACAACCGCATTCCCAAAGACCGAGCGGGAGCGCTCCGAAGCGTTTTTCAACAGCTTCCTGCTGCATATCCAGCCGGTAAAAATTCAACGCCATGCCCTTCGTTACACCTATACCTTCGGATTGGGACTGATATCCTTATATCTATTCGGCATTCTGAGCGTAACGGGTGTGCTGCTGATGTTTTACTATGTCCCATCCACCCACATGGCCTACCAGCGCATGCTTGACCTATCCAGCTCGGTTTCATTCGGCCAGCTTTTGCGCAACATGCACCGGTGGGCCGCTCATATGATGGTCGCGACCGTCTTTCTCCATATGTGCCGGGTCTTTTACACCGGCGCTTACAAGCCACCAAGAGAGTTTAACTGGGTGATCGGGGTGATCCTGCTGGTTGTCACCTGTTTCTTGTCGTTCACCGGCTATCTGCTGCCTTGGGACCAACTGGCCTACTGGGCGGTGGAGGTTGGAACCAGCATCGCCGGTTACACTCCGTATTTTGGTCACCAGATAAAATGGGCGCTGCTGGGCGGCAGAAATGTAGGGCAAGAAACGCTGATCCGATTTTATGTGCTTCACGTCGCCGTTCTGCCGCTGCTGGCCACCAGCTTGATCGTCTATCACTTCTGGCGAATTCGAAAGGACGGGGGCATCAGCGGGCCGGAAGATGATGAGAGCTATCTGGAGCGAGTGGGCGGCAACAACGGGCAGGGTGCAAATTGGGATTGGGGGGCGCATTCCTAATGAGAATGGGTGATCGCGAGCAAGAGATCTTTCCAAAGGACCCGAATAAAACATACGGGTTAATGGAGCTGGTTAAGGGCACCTCGACTCGGGTGGATAAAGGCCCCGATAATATGGTCTCATCCTGGCCTCACCTGCTGATCCGAGAGGCGTACTTACTGGCAATTACCGTCATTGTAGTGCTTGTCGTCGCGATACTATGGAATGCACCGCTGGAAGCGATGGCCAATCCCGCTCACCCGACCAACCCCGCAAAGGCGCCTTGGTACTTTGCCTGGCTCCAGGAGCTGGTGAGCTACAACGCCTTTTGGGGTGGAATTGCGGCGCCCGGTCTATTTGTGGCCGGATTGATCGTGGTGCCCTACCTGGACCGACGGCGCAGAGGGGTTGGACGCTGGTTTGCGCGCGAGCGGCTGGCAGCCAATCTTATCTTCACTTTTGTAGTGTTGGTCATCGTCACGATCACGTTGATTGGAATGTACTGCCGCGGGCCGAATTGGAATTTTTACCTTCCCTGGCAAAATCCGAACAGAGGCAACATATTTTAAGCCTCAATATCGGGCTTGGTTTATAAACTTGATCCCCGGTCGAGTGGGGATTTACGGCAGGAGACACTATGGTCTGGAAGTTTGCGATAGCAAGCGTAATATTATTCGTGTTATTGGCGGTCATTCTAATTCGCGGCGCCTTTACCGCGGAATGGCGCGACTGGCAGACCCGCTACAATGCGCTGGCTGTGAAAAAGGCGGAACAGGCGCTGGCTGCCGCCAAGCAATCGGGCAATCCGAAAGCGATCAGCAACGCGAAACTTTTGGTGAGCGCGGCAGAGAGCTTAACCGTTGGGATTGATCAAATTACGGTGACCGCTTTCGGCGGCCAGCAGCTCGACCGCTGCCGCACCTGTCATGCCGGTGTCTCCAATCCTCAGATGGTCGGGAGTGATGTCCCCTTGGTCTTCCAAGCTCATCCCTATATTCCCGATGTAATTACGGCCGGGTTATGGCGCGGCTCGAACGGTAACGGGCAGGAAGAGTACGTGGAGCAGGTAAATGGCAAACCGATGACGATGGATCAGATAGCGGCGCTTCAACGTAAGCTGGATGCCGAAGCGATTGCCAAAGGCTTACCCAAACCGAAGGTTGAGCCCGACCCCAATCCCCATCCGTTCAGCATTTTCGGGTGCACTTCTTGCCATCACGGTAACGGGCAGGCGCTCACCACCATTGCGGCACACGCCGACGCCAGGACCTTGCGCGATGCGGAGGAGCATCCGAACCGGTGGTACTACAATGTGGGTGACTGGACAACCGGGCGCTTTGGCAACGAACGCAAAAAACAGATTTTCTTGGCCCAATACTGGACACAGCCGCTGCTTTCAAAACCCTTTATGATTGAAACTGCATGCGCGGCCTGCCATCCGGCCGGTTCATCCATCGGAAAGAACGGCAGCATCACCTTTAATGGCTCGCTGATCCGCGATCCCCGCAAGCTGAAATATATTCCACAACTGGCCACGCTGAACCTGGGCAAAGAGCTCTATTACGAATACTCTTGCTACGGATGCCATAAAATCGCTGGGCTTTCCAATGGAAACGTCGGCCCCGATCTGACCCAGGAGGGATTGCAGCAGTCGCCGGCCTACATCTTTGCTCAACTTATGAATCCAAAGTATAACCCATTGGTGGCGGAGGTGGACCCGACGCTAAAAAGTTCGTTTGATTGCGTCATGCCGAATTTCTGGAACATCACGGGCAAGTACCGTTGGAATGAGAAAGAATCGGTGAATCAAAACCTTTCCGTTTTCGATCCTGATTCTCAAAAGGATATTAAAGCGCTGGCGGCCTTTATTTACAGCCAAACCGGTATCAATCATTCGATAGGCCCGGCCGCTTCGATGGCGGCTATCACCGCCTGGAGCACGCTCAAGCCCATCAGCAGCAACAATATAACCGCCGCGCACGGCAAGAAGCTCTTTTTCTCGGTCGGGTGTTCGGCCTGCCACTACGTCGGCAATCCCTACAAGATTTTCAGCTACACCAAGCCGGGGGATCCTTTCCGGCACGGTAACTTTGTGGCGCCGAACCTGAGCGTGGAGGGCAGCGTTCGATCTCGGGAGTGGATATTCTCACAAATTGAAAACCCGACCCGGTTTGTGCCAATGTGCATCATGCCTCAACTTCCACTGACCGATTATCAACGGATCGCGCTGACAAGGTTTCTGTCATCTTTGAAATACCCCAATGGAAAGGCGGCGGCGGCGCAACCGCAAATCTTCGAGGATAAGTCGGCCTACCCGAATGAGCCGGGGCGCTTGGCCCAGCTCCAGCAAGTGCGCAAGCTGCTCTATTTGCCGGCCGGAACCGCCGCTAAATGGGTCGCCGAGCATTCGGCAAAGCACGCTGCTCCGCCAAAAGCGACGCTGGCGGCGCGATAAAAGAATTAATGGGCAAATCAGCCTTTGATAGAATAACTGAAATTTAAAGGCTCGACAAGGTTGGGAGGGTGCTTTTATGGCGGAAGAACCACAAGAAGAGACACATTACACGGAATATTCGGGTGGCGAGATAAAGGAGAGGCCGCCGCAACCGATCAATGGGGTGCTGATCGTTACCTACATCGCTTGCGGCTTCTTGACCGCTTTCATCTGGTTCTGGTGGATATTTAACAATCCAAAGGTGGAGAGCTTTGTCGCACACGTAAAGGTGACGGGTACCGGCGACCAGCAAGTCATTAACTGGTTGAAGTCGCGATCGGCCTCGCCCAATTTAACCGGCACCGCTTTACAGCCAGTACCCAACCAGTTAAAAACGGCATTGGAGGCAAGTGAAAACCCAGCCGCGATCAAGGCGGGCGAGCACATATTTCAGGAACGGTGCTCCGGCTGTCACGGGAAGATGGCGGATGGCTCCGGCCCCAACGCGGATAACCTGAATCCGAGGCCACGCGACCTGGTTGATACACAGTGGATTGAATACGTTTCACCGGCCCGACTGTGGCTTTCGCTTAGTTACGGCGTTCCGGGAACCGCAATGCCCTCCTGGCAATACGTGCTGACCGAAAAGCAGCGCGCCGAAGTGCTGGACTATATCTACCACCTCAACTCGGTCCAGCAGTGAAACGGACAAAATGAAGAACCATGAATATATTTAATTCCACTAAAATTTGTGTGAGGGATGATGCCTTTCGTGAGGTGAAATTCCGTTCTGACTTTACCGACCTACACCACGCACACTGCATTCGAAGATGCGGAAGCACCGGTCGTAGGTTTTGTGGCGAGGGATAAGCAATGGCTGAAGCAATCGAAACACGATCCAATCCGGAACCGGTTCGGATCACGCACTCTGATATCGGGGCGAAATGGTGGGTGGCCAGCGCGCTGGGTTGGAGCATTGCGTTTATGATTTTTGGATTGATTACTGCGCTCAAGTTCCGCTTCCCGGACCTTTGGTGCAGCGTGCCTTACCTGACTTATGGGCGAATAAGGCCAGTGCACGCACAGGGCATGATATTCGGCTGGCTGGTCGTCGGCAATGTGGCAGCACTCTGTTATTTCGTGCCCCGTCTCACCGGCACCAAGCTGTTCAGCGAGCGGATTACCATCAACGCGGCGATGCTCTGGAACCTCGGTGTTTTTGTGGGCAGCGCCGGCCTTTTGCTGGGATACAACAAGGGCAAGGAGTACGAGGAGTACAACGGCCTCTCAAATTGGATATTGGTGATCGCCTGGGTAATGCTATCTTACGTGATCTGTCAAACGATCGCCCGGCGAAAATATAATCGGATGTACGTCGCGCTTTGGTATGTAATGGCCTTTTTGATCCAGACCGCGCTGGTCTACATCTTCGGCAATATTGATGGACTGACTTTCGGTTATCTTCACTTTAACGGAATTGCGGATGCGCTGGCGAACTGGTTTTACGGCCATGCGGTGGTTGGGTTGATTGCAACGCCAGGAGGGTTGGCGGCCGCCTACTACTTCATGCCCAAAGCGGTCGATTCGCCGCTGTACAATCATAAGCTGTCCATCATCGGTTTCTGGACGATCACCGCGATCTACATCTGGAACGGCGCTCACCACCTAATCTACACCGCCATTCCGCTCTATTTGCAGACGGTGTCGCAGGTCTTCAGCATCTTGCTCTTCATACCGGTCTTCACGGTGGTGACCAACTTCTTCGGAACCGTGCGCGGCCACTGGCACAAGGCGCCCGATTCGGTCTGCCGCAACTTCCTATGGATGGGCACCCTCTTTTACTTGCTGGTCTGCATCCAGGGGCCGTTTCAAGCGATGCGCCCCGTTCAGTACTTCATCCATTACACCGACTGGGTTATCGGACACGCCCATCTGGCTCTATTCGGCACCTTCAGTTTTTTTATCTTCGGAGCCTTCTATTACATGATTCCACGAATGATGAAAAGACCACTGTATTCGTATCCGATGGCCAACGCTCATTTCCAGTTTGCGTTTTGGGGGATACTCATTATGTTTATCTCGTTGACCACCGGCGGCCTCTATCAGGGCTACTTGTGGACGGACCCCACCATTCCCTTCATTGAAACGGTCAAAGCGATGATGCCCTTCTGGGAGTGGCGAACGGTCGGCGGGGCGCTGATGTTTACCGGTCAGGTGCTGTTTGCCTATAACATCTACAAAACGATGACCTTAAAATATGTGCCGGCGAGAGAGCCGGTTGCTGAACGCGCCGCACTTTCGGCGGTCAGCCAATAATAAAGGAAAATCGGTTATGAACCCTTTTCGTTCCATTTGGAATTGGATTCTCCGACTCGAATATGATTGGGTTAAAGTATCGGCCGGCATCACGCTGTTTTGGCTCATCGGGTTGATTGGGCTGGTGCTGTATCCTTACTTCGTAGGCGGGAAAATCACACTGGGTGGGCACAAGACCAAGATGGTCACCCTCCTCCCGACGAATCAAAAGGTTCCGCTGAAGGTGGTGCCGTATGACGCGCAGGAGCTGCGCGGCCGCCAGGTTTACGTCAGCGAGGGCTGCTGGTATTGCCACACTCAGACCATCCGCACCATCGCGGTGGAGATGGCACGTTATGGCGCCGGAGGAATCTGGGCGCCGTACAGTCGGGCGCAAGAGTATGAATACGATTGGCCTCAGTTGATGGGCGAACACCGCCATGGACCTGACCTGGCTCGCGTGGGCGGCATCGTAGTGGGATGGAAGAGAGACCCTCGTACCGGTGAGATGGTTCATATCTATGCGAAGACGAAATACTCCAACGGCTGGCAGTACGCTCACCTCCGCGATCCTCGGTCGCTGGTACCGGGTTCTATTATGCCCCAGTTTCCCAATTTGTTTGACCAATACGGCCGCCCAACGCAGAGGTGCCGGGACCTGGTCGCCTACTTGCAGCACTTGGGCAGCGCAATTGATTGGCGCCCGCAGACCTATAAATCCATCCAGCCGCCACCGATCCCGATCGCGCCAGGCACCGCGGTGAGCTCATCACCATCGCCGCCTAAATAGAGATACCAGGATGGCGAACGAATGAGTACGCCAGACTACCTCCCGTTCTATCCGGAAGAAAAGCCTCGTCAAGGATACGGTGTTCAATATCGGTTCGGCCGGAAGCTCATCCCGCTGACGGAGCGCCGCCCTCCCCCGAAGAGGTTGAGATACGGACGCCGGATCGCTCAAATAGGGGTTGCTGTCACCTTCGTACTGATGCCGCGCATCCATGCGCTGCGGTTGGATTTCGGCGATAATCGCCTCGAGATTCTCGGACGCGCCATCTGGATGGATGAGATTTGGCTGTTGATGATCGGAGTCCTGTTTTCTGCCGCCGCCATCCTGACCATTTCGGTGCTCTATGGACGGGTTTTTTGCGGTTACGCTTGTCCGCAGACCATCCTTTGTGATCTCACCGCTCGGATTCGTCACGATCTGGATCGCCGCCTCAATGCCAAAATATCAAGAAACGGAAAACTGGCGAGCACCGCGATCTATATCGTCGTCACGCTGGGAATCTGCTTGGTGGTCGCTTTCTCGGCAGCCGCCTATTTTGTAGCGATGAGGGGTCCGTTCTGGCCGATTGGCGGACCCCTCACTCCGTTTGCAACCGGCCTTATCTTAACCATCGCCGGGGTGCTGGCGCTCGATACGCTCTGGGTGAGGCAGCGGTTTTGCACAAACACTTGCCCTTACGGCGCCATGCTCTCCGTTGTCGGCGATAATCGGTCGCTGGTGGTGTGGTACGATGAAGACCGGGGAAAGAAGGAGTGCATCGAATGCGGTAAATGCGTCCGTGACTGTCCAACCGGCATTGATATCCGCCAGGGTCCTTATCAAATGGGCTGCATTGCCTGCGGGGAGTGCATAGACACCTGCAATGCGGTGCTCCCTAAGATCAACCGGGCTGGGCTGATCGCCTTTGAGTACGGTCATCGGCTCGGCCCACCCTTGATGCATCCTCGCCTGCACGGGAAGGAGCGGTTCGGTTTATTCGACTTGAAACGTATCACGCTGGTCGTGATAACTGCCGGTATGGGTGGATTTTTCATTTTCCGAATGGCAACCTTACCGCCAGTATCGCTTGATTTAAACCGAATTTCAGCGGGGAGCACCGGCAGTTTCCTTTTAAACGGCGGCAAGCGGGTAGCAAATCTTTATCATATCACGCTCATTAATCGAGACGGACAACCCCACAACTTCCGACTTGGTGTAAACGGGCTGGCCGGCCTTAAGATGAGCGCTCAAAACAGACGATTTCGGGTGGAGGCAGGCCGCGCACGGACGGTAACGGTGGCCGTCAGCGCAAAGAGCGGTCAAATCGGTGATCGGACCCGCTTCCTTATAACCGCCACCAGTGTGGATTCGCCCGACATTCATGCATCGGTATCGGCCCGCTTTTCCGCACCGCTGTTTTAAGCACTTGGAATATTCGAAAGGAGAATTTAATGCGACAACATGATGAACCGACCGGCCCCCCCACCGAGATTCGATGGCTGGCTGGGGTGGCGATCTCCGTGATGTTCGTGGCGCTCGTGGTTCTCGTTTGGGTTTCATGGGGCAGTTATCATGCCCATGAACGCCCCTTATTGCAGCAAGCGCCACAGGCAGCCCGTCTGTTACACGACTAAAGTGATGTGATTGTAAATGGCAATGAGCACCTCCACTCAAGTCCGATGCGCCCTATGCGGATTGGATTCGGCTCATCCGATCCATAAGGAGATTGACGGTCAATCGCTTGATTTTTGCTGCATCGGATGTCGAGAGGTCTATCTTGTCCTGAAAGAGGCTTCCGCCCTCGATTGCGATCCCTCCCAATCGCCCGTTTTTCGTGAGGCGAAGGCGCTGGGCATCGTCAGCCAGCGTGAATCGGAAAAGAACGGCGCGAATCCATCGCTCCCGGAATCCGAGTGTAAAACCCAACCTTTTGACCTGGATGGAATGTGGTGCCCCTCTTGTGCCTGGGTGATCGAGCGGGCATTAATGAAACAGAACGGCGTTCGCCAGGCAGAAGTTCAGTTCAACTCGGACCGCTTAACCGTCACCTACCATCCGCGTTTTCTGGGCACCGATGAGATACGGGGAGTGGTGCGGAGGCTGGGATATCGGGCGATCCCGAGCGGGCAGATTGATGCACATCAGCAGAAAATACGCCGTCGGTCCCTGCTGCGTTTGGGTATCGGCGGTATGTTTGCTCTGAACATTATGATGCTGAACTTCGTGATCTACGTGGGACTGCTGCAAAGCTTGCCGCCGGGCGCCGCCTACTGGTTTCCCCGAATCATCGCAATGCTGTCGCTGCCGGTGATTTTTTATGCCGGGTTTCCAATCTGGCAACGCGCATGGGGGGCAATCCGGCACCTCGCCCCCAATATGGAGCTTCTGATCGCGCTGGGGGTTGGAGCGGCGTTCGGCTACAGCGGTTGGGTGCTGCTTAACGGGGGCATTGGGGTCTATTTCGACACCGCCGCGATGATCGTGATGTTGGTGGTGATCGGAAAGCATATTGAATTGGAGACCCGCTATAGGGTTACTCAATCGCTGCGCTCGCTCTACCAACTTCTTCCCAAGAAAGCGATCAAGCTGGTGGATGGCAGGGAGCACCCGGTTCCAATTGATCAACTAATTGCCGGTGATCGGATTGTGGTTCGGCCGGGTGACCGCATACCAACCGATGGCAAGGTGATCAGCGGGGTTTCGGCCGCTGATGAAGCGCTGCTGACCGGCGAGGCGAAACCGGTGATGAAGCGGGCAGGCGATTCCGTTTACGGCGGCAGCCTCAATGGGAAAGGCGCTCTCGATATTAACGTAACCTCTCCTTCGGAGCAGAGCGTGGCTTCACAAATCGTAAGGCTGGTTGAAAAGTCACTCACTGAGAAGAGCCCGGCCCAACGTTTCGCCGACCGTCTCTCCCGCATCTTTGTACCGGTCATCATCATGCTTGCGCTGGGGACGTTCATCGCTCTCTATTTCACCAGCGGAGATTTGGCGGCGGCCATCATTCGGGCGGTGACGGTGCTGGTGATTGCCTGCCCCTGTGCGCTGGGCATCGCCACCCCGCTTGCCGTTACAATTGGGGTCGGCCGCGCCGCTTCCGAGGGTTTGTTATTGAAATCGCCTGACCTCTTTGAAAAATTAGATCATATTCAGCACATCTTAATTGACAAGACCGGCACCTTAACCGAAGGCCGGTTTACCGTTCGAGAGTGGCTACCGACTCAACATGCCGATTTGCAAGATGATCTCAGTGCGATTGTTTCCGTTGAGCGAATGGTGGATCATCCCATCGCCAAGGCCATTTTGAAATATGCGGAGGATAGGAAAGAACGACTTTTCTTGGCTGAGAATGTGGAAACCGAGACCGGCATCGGAGTCAGTGGGTTCGTGAAGGGGCGGCGATGGTGGATTCGGTCTTACCGCTACGTTCTGAGTACGGAGAGCGGAGTAATGGTTTCGGATGAGTTGCGGAGGAGGGCCGATTCGCTGGCCGCCGAGGGCAATACGGTTGTCTTATATGGGTGCGAAGGTGAGGTCAGGGGCGTTCTGGCGCTGGGCGATCATCTGCGGCCGAATGCATCTGCGGTCGTCAAAGAGTTAAAGCGGGCGAACATCCGAATCGAAGTTGTATCAGGAGACGGCCAATCTGCCACCGAAACGATGGCGCGGCTGGCGGGTGCAGATGGATACGCTGCTCAGCTCACACCGGCCGATAAGCTTCAACGGGTGCGTAAGCTCCAGCAGTCAGGAAAAAAAGTGATGATGGTCGGCGATGGGATAAACGATGCGCCGGCCCTTGCTCAAAGCGATATCGGGGTTGGCATCGGCTCCGGCGCAGTGGTGGCGGTGGAGGCGGCCGACATAGCCCTGTTGGCCCCTGATCTGGAGCGATTGCCGCGTCTTTTTGCGACCGGGCACTTGGTAAGGAAGAAGATACTGCAGAATTTAATCTGGGCATCGCTGTATAACGTGTTGGCGGTTCCGCTCGCGATGATCGGTTGGATTTCCCCGGCGATTGCGGCGCTGGCGATGCTTTGCAGCAGCCTCTCGGTCGTCTACAACTCCTCTCGGATTTCTCGAGTTGCATTGAGCGATCCGGCCATCCGGGCCAGTTAATCGGCGATTGGTAGGGGCGCAGCCGTTATGATTTCACTGTGGATGGGGCTTTTTGTGACCGGTTTGTTGGGCGGCGCGCATTGTATCGGGATGTGCGGCGGATTCGTCGCTGCCTACTCTAGCGCGACGGCCGCCGTTCATCCGAAGATGAGCCTGCTGGATCGGCTACGGCTGCACGGCCTGTTTCAGATTGGGCGACTGATCAGTTATATGACCATAGGCCTGGTTTTCGGCGGGATCGGGGTCGCCATCAACACGGTGGCCGGTGTGCATGCCTTTCAAAGCTGGGCCGGTATCTTGGCCGGCTGCCTGATGGTGATTTTCGGATTAGCCCTATCGGGGCATTTCCCAGCGCTGGTGCCGCTGGAATCGGCAACTTCAACCCGTATTGGAGCGAAGCTGCGCGGCGGCATTGTGAGGATATTGCGAAGCCGCTCCCACTATAAGACGTTGCCGCTCGGTATTCTGGTCGGTTTTTTGCCGTGCGGAGCGATCTACGCGGTGGTTTGGGCGGCGGTAGCGGTTGCCTCTCCGATACGCGGCGCGATCGCGCTCTTATGCTATGGATTGGGGACGATCCCCGCCCTTTTCACCTTTGGTATGGTCTCTCAATCAATCGGAGAGCGCGCTCGGAAGGCGATCCTGCAGCTCGCGGCGGCCCTGCTGGTGATTATGGG
>JAKBZR010000046.1 GCA_021842405.1 bacterium | reverse complement strand
ATTGAACGATTTGTTTTCGGGTACTCAACGCTTATGCAATTGCCGGCGCCTACCTGCAGTAGGCAGACCTACCTGCGTATGACACGCGCCAGGTTAAAGATCGGTAGGTAGAGTGCCAGCAGGACGAACAGCACAATTGCCCCAATGACTACCGTCAGCGCCGGTTCCAATGCCCTCGTGAGCCGCTGCACCGTATACTCGATATCGCGGTCGTAAAACCGAGCGCATTGCGAAAGCATTTCGTCGAGATTACCGGATTCCTCACCGGCTGCAATCATCCGGGTTACCATCGAGGGAAACTGCCCGGTTTGTTCGAGAGGTATCCATATCCGAGTGCCCTCATGGACGTATTGTGCCACCTTTAGCACCGAATCTACAATAACAGAATTTCCAGCCACTTGAGCCGACACCGCCAGTGATTGAAGGATCGGCACTCCCGCCCCCACCAGGGCGGAAAGAGTACGTGTCAGTCGAGCGATGGCAATCTTTCGATACAGCTTGCCAAACAAGGGGAGCCGCAGTTTCAGACGATCAATCTGCTGGCGGCCTTTTGGTGTTTGGCGATACCAGAGAATGACCACTGCCACGAAAGAAAGGATAAGGCCAAACAGGTACCATTCATTGAGCACAAAGTGACTGATCGCGATCAGGGCGCGCGTCATCAACGGCAGCGGGGCCTTGAACTGGCCATATATTCGTGCGAAAACAGGAACCACAAACGTCAAAAGATAGGTGACCACGCCGAAAGTCGTTATCAGGACCAGGATGGGATAGACGAAGGCGCTGCGAACTTTTTCTCGAAGCTCCGCTTCTTGATCGAACTGAATTGCGGCCGCGTCCAGCGTTTCATCGAGGATTCCTCCCGTTTCACCGGCTCGAACCAAGGAGACGTAGAGGGTCGAAAAGATGGATGGCTCGCTTGACATGGCCTCACTGAGCGAAGAGCCGGCCAGCACTTCCGCCCGTATTCGATTTAAAGCTTCCCGTAGCACCGCGTTTTCAGTCTGATTGGCAACTGAAAAGAGCGATTCAACCAACGGCATTCCGGCATGCACTAAAGTGGCAAGCTGACGACTCATAACGACCATATCGCTGAGATGAGGGCGGGATCGAAAGGTAAAAATGGTGGATTTCTTTCGAGTTGCCACCTCATCGCAACGGGTCAGGAACAGATCACGCTGCCGGAGCTGTTCTCGAATGTCGTCGCTATCCAGTCCAGCCAACGCGCCGCTTACTGGATTGCCTTGCAAGTCTCTGGCGTTATAGGTATAAGTAGGCATTTAAGGCACTTATTGCGCCGGTCGTAATGTATTTGACATTATGAATGGATGCATTCTCTGGATAATTCAGTTGGAAGGCTCTCATCTCGAAAGAGTTCAGTTCTCTGGGAATCATTTACGACCATATTGGATGCACCCCCACCCTAACCCTCCCCCGTAAACGGGGGAGGGGATTAAGAGGGACTGGGGGGCAAGATAAAAGCACCGCCGCTAAACTCCCTCCCCCTCCCCGCCTGCGGGGAGGGCCTGCCTGCAGCAGGCAGGCTGGGGTGGCGGATCGAACGAAAATCATTCCCACCAAACTGAACTCTTTCGGGGGATTGACAAAAATTCCAATGCGGCGTAATATACCAATTACCACCAACCTTAACTTTCAACTATGGATGGGACAGTGCCGAGAGTAGTACACTTTTTGTGAGAGGGGCTGAATAGTGTCATTACCGCTTAATATTATCGTCATCGGTATTATTTTGCTCGCTATTTTATTTGTTTATAGTGATCGCGAGACACTAGCCCGGCAGAACACTTTAAAATACTCTTTTATTGGTCCGGCAATTTTGCTGTCTGCTATTCTATTTAATATTGTATCGGGACATATTATTCCTAGTTCAAATTTACTATCTCTTAAGGACTATCCCTTCCACCTGATTATCAATAATCCTCCTACTTATGTATATTTGCAACTTATTGTGTATGCAATCCTAGATATCCTACTATGGGTGTGGCTTTTTAGGTATTATGGGATATTATTGATTTTGGCTTTATTAAAACCAATCATCACAAACAAAAATGGTCAATATCGTTTTAATTTTTCAGTAAATTCTTATCCGCAAAATACAAAGTGGATACTAGTATTTCTTATATTACTCACAATAATTAAATATGGGATTACGATTGGAATTGTAATGAGATTGACATTTTAAAACGGTCGGAACGTGTCAAGGATTTTGAGACACTTTCCACCTCTTTGATTAGTGTAGATCAGGGCGTGAAGGAGACTTCAAAATGAAGATCAGATGCGACCCGGAGGTTGACGCGCTTTATATCCGCCGGGTCGTCATTCCGGCCTGCGGTAGGCAGGCGGGAATGACGAAGCGATGGCTCTGACAACTTTTTCAACAGCCTCTTAGTGCAGAAAGTGCCGGATTCCGGTAAATACCATCGCAATCCCATGGCGGTCAGCCACCTCGATGGTTTCCGCATCTTTCACCGAGCCGCCGGGCTGGATGATAGCGGTAATGCCGGCTTCCGCTGCCGCTTCCGGTCCGTCCGGGAAGGGGAAAAAGGCATCGGAAGCCATCACCGCTCCATGCGCCTTCTCTCCCGCCTGTTCTACCGCTAACCGCACCGATTGAACCCGATTCATCTGACCTGCTCCTATACCAACAACCTGCCGACTGCGGCTGAACACGATCGCATTCGATTTTACGTGTTTGACCACTCTCCAAGCGAAAAGCATCTCGGCGATCTCGTCCGCGGTGGGCGGGCGTTGGGTGACAACCTTCAAATCATCGGCGGTCAAATCATGTTGGTCGGGGTCTTGAGCCAACAGACCGCCGGTAACCCGCTTCAGATCCAACGGCTCCCGCTTGCCGTCCCAATCCGACAAAGAGGCGACCTCCATTAAGCGGAGGTTGGCGCCCCACTTTTTCTTTTCAGTTAAGATAGGCAAGGCGGCTGGGTCGTAACCCGGTGCGATAATCGCCTCAAAAAAGGTGTTTTTACCGGTAATCGCCTCAGCGGTGGCCGCATCAACCACTCGATTTACCGCTAAAATGCCGCCGAATGCGGAAATGGGATCGCCTTCCCGCGCCCGTTGAAAGGCTTCGATCAAGGTTGCCGCCACCGCAACGCCGCATGGGTTGGTGTGCTTAATGATCACCGCTGCCGGCTCATCCTTCGCCCACTCCTTCACCGTCTCCAGAGCCGCATTGATGTCGTAGATGTTGTTAAACGAGAGCTCCTTGCCGTGAATTTGCCGTGCGTTGGCAATACATGGCTCTTTTACGGTGGTATCCCGGTAAAAAGCGGCAGATTGATGCGGGTTTTCACCGTACCGGCAGTCCTGGACCTTTTCAAGTGTGATGATCAACTTTTCGGGCCAGCGCTCAGCGGAAGGCGCATAATCCTTCGCAAACCAGCGTGCAATCGCCGTATCATAAACGGCGGTGTGGGCGTAGGCGGCACCGGCCAGACGGCGGCGGGTTTCCTCGCTCAAACCTCCACCCAGCCGTTTCATCTCTTCCAATATCGCTTCATAGTCCTGAGGCGATACCACCACCGCGACCCCGTCGTGGTTTTTCGCCGCCGAACGGATCATGGCCGGTCCGCCGATATCAATGTTCTCGATGATTTCGGCTGGAGCGGCATCTCTCCGGTTGATTGTTTGCACAAACGGGTAGAGGTTGACGCAAACCAGGTCAATCGGTTGGATCGAGTGTTGTTTCAAGGTCTCCATGTGGGCAGGAATCTGGCGATTGGCCAGAATGCCCCCGTGTATCGCGGGATGCAGCGTCTTGACCCGTCCGTCCAGCATTTCCGGAAAGTGGGTGAGATCGCTTACCGACCGAACCGTTAGTCCGGCCTCTTTCAGCGTCGAAGCGGTACCGCCGGTGGAAATCAGCTCGATGTCCATCTGTTGCAATCCCCGAGCAAACTCTACGATCCCGGTTTTGTCGGATACGCTGATTAAAGCGCGCTCAATTCGTCTCATTTTTTCCTCCTTCGTCAAATGGATAATTTTCTTTCCCATTACCGACGCGAAATGAATTACAAATCACAAACGCCTGGGCTACGATTTTCCTTTTTCTTGTCGAACACGGATAATCGTTGCCCAGGCGCGCGGCATGTTCAGCGGTAGCTTCCATGGGGTGATCTCCCCGATGCGCCAGTCGCTACCGAACGAATCGTTTTCTATTTTTGGCGGGTCAGGCCATATCGAATGTGCCTATAATCTACCCGAATTTAACTTATTTGGGAAGTCATTGATGAATCTAGAAAGAGTTCAGGTTTGCCGGAGCGCATGATAGAAAGCTTGCGGATCATCAGTGCCAACCCGGAATTGCCGGCGGTTGGTATCATTCCTATCCAAATCGTCCGCGAATATAATCCTCGGTTCGCTGGTCCGATGGCGAGGTAAATAGCCGGCTGGTATCGCCAAATTCAATCAACTCACCTTTTAGGAAGAAGCCGGTTAAGCTGGAGACGCGGGCTGCCTGTTGCATATTGTGCGTCACAATCACGATGCAATACTGTTCTTTCAGCTCGTTCATCAGCTCTTCAATTCGATAGGTAGCGTTAGGATCCAATGCTGAGCAGGGCTCATCCATCAGCAGCACTTCCGGCCCGACCGCCAAGCAGCGGGCGATGCAAAGGCGCTGTTGCTGGCCACCGGAAAGGTTGAAGGCGGATCGCTTCAACGAATCTTTCACCTCATCCCAGAGGGCGGCCTGGGTGAGGCTCCGCTCCACGATCTCCTCTAGCCGATTACGATGACGCTCGCCATGGATGCGGGGGCCGTAAGCCACGTTATCGAAGATGCTCATCGGGAACGGATTGGCCCGTTGGAACACCATGCCCACTCGTTTTCGCAAATCATGAACATCCACCCGAGGAGCGTATATATCCTGTCCATCCAGCAAAACCCGCCCACTTACTCGAGCGCTATCAATGAGGTCATTCATCCGATTAAGGCTGCGCAAGAAAGTTGATTTTCCGCAACCCGATGGGCCGATTAAAGCGATAACCCGGCGATCGGGAATATGAATTGAAATATCATCGAGGGCCTTCACGCGTCCATAATAGACACAAAGGTTCTCAGTCTCGATTTTTGCAAGCTGCGCGGCCGGTTCCGGGGCCGACACCACTGCCCCCTCCGGCTTGGGCTGTATCACCGTCCGGATCTCGATTTCCATTAGGGACTAATCTCAATATTATCCATCAGGCCCACATTCCCAATGATCTTGCGGGCGTCGTTCTCGGCCTGGTTCTTCTGATCAATCGTCTTTACGGTTCCATCCAATATGACGGAGCCGTTCTGTAGGCTGACCGTAATTTTGGCTCCTTTCAGCGTTTTATCGGCCGTTAATGCCTGAGTGACTTGCTGTTGGAGGTTGGTGGTAGCCTGGGGCGCATTGCCCACCTCTTGATTGGCGCTGTTGCTTTTCCCGCATCCTGCCAGCGCGAGGCTTACAATTAAAGCCAATGGCGCCCAGGTAATTGGTTTTTTCAAATTCATTCTCCAATTGCGAGCGATACTTTTCCCTCGATTCTCTTTCATCCCTTTTCTCTCTTATAAAATATGGCCGCAACGGACGAGGTATGTCAAGAGGCCAGTCGTCCATTTAACCATTGAATACGGCAGACTTTTTAGTCAGCTTGCCCGATTTTAATCAGGCGAATGAGTTCAATTATGCCTAAATTCCCCGGAAAACTGAATTCATTCCATCAGACCATTCTTATTTGATTGCGCGTAACGAGCCGCGCCGCCAGACTGACCAGGAACACCATCAATAACAGCACCAGCGCGCTTCCCCAGGCTTGCGTTATCCAGATATTGTAAGGCGACATCGAGTAATGGTAAATCAACATTGTCATTGAAGAGATCGGATGGAGAAGCTTAGTGGAGGCCACATCATTACCGAAGGCGGTAAATAGCAGCGGAGCGGTCTCACCGGCAATGCGGGCGATCGCCAGCATGATTCCGGTAATGATGCCCGCTCTTGCCGCAGGCAACACCACCCGGATAACGGTTCGAGATTGAGAGGCTCCCAATCCAAGCGAGCCTTCCCGAAGCGAATCAGGCACCAGCTTCAACAGCTCTTCGGTGGTCCTCATAACGGTCGGAATTAACATAATAGCCAGCGCCACGCCGCCTGATAGCGCGGAAAATCGCTTCATTGGCAGCACCATAATGGCATAGACGAACGTGCCTATAACAACCGATGGGATGCCGTTTAAAACATCGGCCGCAAAGCGCACGAATGCCTTTATTCTACCTCGCCCATACTCGGCCAGGTAGATTCCTCCCAATATCCCGATCGGCAAGCCGATAACCGACGCAATGATAACCAGCACCACCGTTCCCAGAATTCCGTTTAAAACGCCCCCGGTGGGATCGTCCGGTGACTTTTGCGCTTGGGTAAAGAAGGTGGGTGTGATCGCATGAGCTCCCTGAATCACCACATAGCCAAAAATGATGAGCAATACGGCCACTGAAACAAAGGTTAGAAAAGCACAAATTGCCAGCGTTAAAATATTTTTAATTCGGCGCCATCGGCCCCACAATCGGGTGCTCCGCAGCAGGTTTTGCCATCCTATCCACCCGGCGATAACAGGCACTATCCAGATGATTGGGTTCGTCAATGAATTTATTCCAGAGCGTTGGAAACCCAGAAAGAGCCAAAATACATACCCACAGGCTAACAGGGGCAAACATGCCTGCCTCACCAAATCGTCAGCAAGAGAAGATATCCGCTGAAAGCGACTCACATGGTAACCAGCGGATAATCCCGTTTCATTCATATTGCGTGAGACCATCCACAAGAGCAGCCTGGCCAGGATGTTGACCACTAAAGTGATAATAAATAGTATCAGGGCGATTTCCAGTAGGGCGCTCCGCTGCAACGGGCGATCAAAGGCTTCATTAAATTGATTGGCGAGCAGGCTGGGCATTGTGTAGCCTGGCGCGAACAAAGAGGTTGAGATGTTGGTGTTATTTCCAACGACCATCGCCACCGCCATCGTCTCTCCTACCGCGCGGCCCAGTCCTAGAATGATCGCGCCTACAATCCCGGAGCGGCCGTAACGCAGCACAACGGAATGGATCGTTTCCCAACGGGTTGCTCCAAGTCCGTATGCCGCTTCACCTTGAGATCGCGGTACCGCGCGAATGACATCTCGTGAGACGGCAGTGACAAAGGGAAGCACCATTAATCCCAGCACCACACCGGCCGCTAGCATATTGGTAAGATAGGCCGGGCCGGCAAAGATCGGTATGCTTCCGAAATGGGCAATTATCCAGTCGGCTACCGGGCCGTTCAACCAGGGACACAGCACCATGAAGCCCCAGAGGCCAAAGATGACGCTGGGAACTGCAGCCAACAGCTCAATCAGGAAGGAAAACGGTGCGCTGATCCAACCAGGCGCGATTTCGGCCAGGAAGATTGCGGCGCCGATTCCAATCGGTACCGCAATAAGGAGGGCCAGCGCAGAGGAAACGATGGTGCCATAGATGAATGTCAGCGCACCGTAATCATGTTGAGGAGCATTCCAGGCGGTAGATGCTAGAAAGTGAATGCCGAAACGCGCCCAGCTTAACGCGCTGGAATGATACATCTGCAGCCCGATCCACACGATGAGCAGTACACTGATGCCAGCGAATGCCATTGTCAGCGATCGAAATATGGCATCTCCCAGCTCTCCCCGCCCATGCGTGCGGAGTGCTTTTGTGTTGGTGCCGGATAGTTCCTCGTTAGCCAGGCTACTCATTTCGCCAATCCCCGTTTAATTCGATGCCCGCTTTCATACGCTATTATACCTGTCCAGTTAAGCGATCAGCCAACTCAATCTTACTCATTACGCCGTGATCAATCGTTAAAATTGTTTTTATTACCGCTATTGAGTTATCAATTAAAGTAGGTATGGAGGGAGGATGTTTGGATTTGGGAGAGCTTCGGCACACTCCTCCCTCCGGTGGTTATGTTAATGGTCTGGCAGTTGGTCAGTCCTTGACCTTATTCAGGTTTTCCAAAGCCAGGTGCACGACTGCCGGGGCCATCGGGACGTATTTCAGCTCGGCCGCATAATGTTGGCCTTCGCTGACGGCCCAGCGCAGGAAGTTGACCGTCTCCCTGGCCTTAACTTTGTTTTTGGGGTACTCTGCGATTAACGCGTAGGAGTAGCCAACGATGGGGTAGGAGTTGATGCCGGGCGCGTTAACCACTAAAGAGCGGATATCTTTTTCCATCCTCGCTACGCCAGTTGAAAGCGCGGCTTGGTTATTGGCCGTTGTGGGCAAAACGAAGTTTCCGCTTCGATTTTCAATTGGGCCGTAAGGAAGGTGATTCTGCAGCGCATAGGCTAACTCGATGTAGCCAATGCCTCCCGGAGCGTGGCGGATGAGGTTGGTTACGCCGGGATTCCCCGGTCCCCCCTGACCGACCGGCCAGCTTACTGATTTACCGGCTCCAACTTGCCTCGCCCAGGCAGGGCTGACGGCTGACAGATAGTGAGTGAAGATGAAGGTAGTTCCCGATGCGTCGGATCGGTGCATCACCTGAATCGACAGATTGGGAAGCTTCATGTAGGGATTGAGCTTGCGAATTCGGGGGTCATTCCATGATTTAATCTTACCCAGGAAGATGTCGGCAATGATGGGACCGGTGAGCCGCAAACCAGCGCCAACTCCAGGCAAATTGTAAGACAGCACCTCCGCGCCGGCCACGATCGGGATATGCAGCGTCGGGCCGGGCATTCGCTTCATTTCTGAGTTGGAAAGCGGAGCATCGGTCGCGCCAAAATCCACGGTTCCCGCTTTGTACTGCGATATCCCGGCGCCGCTGCCGATCGGCTGATAGTTGATGTTGATCCCATGCAAATGTTTGTAGATCGGCGTCCACTTGGCAATTGCTGGAAAAGCGAAAGTTGATCCGGCTCCGGTAATGGTTTGTGCTTGCGATCTCACCGCGCCGCCCGTCAGCATCACGATCGCGCTGCTGATTGCACAGATTGCGCCGGTGATCCATTGTCTTTTGATCATTCGAGTGATCATTCGAGTTTTTTCCTCCGTTTATGATTGTAGTTTCCACCCACCGAGACAGTCTTTTTATCCAACAATCGAATCCGGTGGGAGTGATTTCCGAAATACTTGAGTTCCGTATAATCCGGCTGGTTCGCGATTATGCCAGCGCATTATAACCCCTCGTTCAAGCTGGTGAATATTTTTCAGTCATAATGAACAATGCCATCCTATCTGAGATTTATCTCCTATTCGTCGTCTATTTTTTAGACAGACTGAAATCGTATTCCAGCATCACGCGGTTATAGAGAAAAGTGCCCAAAGTTGGGTTATCGGTCTGAATGCCTATCCGGTCACGGATGGAAAGGCCATCGAGACGACCTTTGGGAAAGTAGGTGATGTCCATATCGGTTTCAGTCGTGTTTCGAAAGAACGGCTCGGTATTATATTGCGCATAGCTGGTAATGAAACGCCACTTTTTCTGGAAAGCAAAGTAGGTAAGAGCCAACTTCCAAGCGTTGCCGGCGCCCTTTTCCACCAGGCCAGCGGTCATCGAGGTGGTATACATTGGATCGGTGGCATAGCCTGCGGTATAGGGCGAAAAGATACCTCCTGCGTGGAACGTGCTCCCGTGCGCGGTGGTGATCCCGTTATAAGACCATGTCAAGTTGCCTTTGGGGAAATTCAATCCCACCAAGACCCCGTAACCGGTCGAGCTGATCGCCTGTGGAAAGTAGCTGTTGTTATTGCTCCATTCCCGCACATATTGGGCGCCGATGAATGGAGCGTCTCCATTTTTACTTTTCTTAAAGGAGTAGTCGCCACTCCAATAGATCATATCGGCAAAATTATAGAACTTGTAGTACCAAGTCTCGGCGCTGGCGCCGCCGTTCTGGTAACTCGCGCCAAATGCGAGAGTTCCATTCGCCGGTGGAGTTGAGGCTGGCAGAGTCGCTGCGCCACCCCACATATCGTCACCGTTATAGGTGGGTTGGTAAAATAGATTATCTTTGAAGAAGTCCGATGAGGTTCGGCTTTTCCAGCGAAACTCGCGAAAACCGATTAGCTTTAAGTTTTGCGTGGGCGCTCCCTCGACATAGACAGCCTGGTAGGTAGCCGGAATCAGGCGTGAGTCGGACCCACTCATCCAGGGCGTATTGAGCATCTGATCACCACCCCGAATCAACAACCGACGGTTTTTAAATTGGAGGTAGGCCTGTCCCAGCGTATTGATTGAGTGCTCGGTTCCCATCAAGGTTGCATCCAAATTGGGAAAGTTGTTATTGGGACCCGGATTTAAATCGTTGGCTCCCAACGAATTGGCTGACCAAAAAGTGATGCCAGCGCCGAAGCCGCCTAAAAACGGCGCCGTTTCTAAGTTAAGCATACCACCCAGCGCAAAGGCCGACTGGTTGGTATTCGAGCTGCTGTAATCCCTCGAAAAGTAGTAGCTACGAATGTAGCCATTGATCTTGCTATGGCTGAGAAATCCCGATAACGTATCGGCGGAAGCTTTTAAGTTCAATAACAAGACTCCAAGAGATACCACCACCGCAACGATTGCAGCCTGGGTCACTTTCTTATGCGACCGTTTTCCCTGCCCGCAACACCGCTTTAAACTTTGCACGTTCGCTCCTCCTGATTGGCTCTTGTGGCCGTTTTCAAACTGTGAGCTAGTTTATTGCGCGCAAGTTAAGCCGGTGTTAAGGGATTGTTAAGGTTTGATTAAGGGTGGACAAACTATTCAAAGCTGAGGAGTAGCCGGTGAAGGACAGATTGGTAATCATTACTAAGAGGATGTTGAAGAATACCGTAATACCGACCGGGTTGTCATTCCGGGGCCGCAAAGCGGAACCCGGAATCCAGAACACCAGCATATTTACCGGCCAATGGGCAGTGGAGTGGATTCCCGCCATCCACTCCACTGGAGTGGAGCCATGCGGGAATGACGAAGCGGCGGGTTTCAACCCCTTTTTCAACAACTTTCTAAATGATCTATTTTCAATTTGATAACTCATTCCATTCGACTAAAATATTACCCGCACGGTGGTCAACTGATTGGCGGTTATGGGTAGAGTAACCGACTTTCCCACTATTTTCAGTGGCCTAAGGTTATCCTCCAGCAGATTACACTGCCAAACACGTCTCGGTCTCCAGGGAAAGGTCAGTTTTAAATCAGTCCGCTTTACCCCATTGGTCTCAAAGAGGCGGTAAATCCAGCCGTTGCCATTTTCAGCCCGCTTGATGGCGGTTATTTGCACGTTTGAAGCGTTATCCCGACAAAATGTGAACGAGCGACCCAGAATTCCGGGATGTGGTGGCTCAATAACCGCTAAAAGGGGAACATTCAACTGAGCAGCCTGCGCATCGGTTCCAGCCTGCCGCCACGTGCTCGAGTGGGGAAGCAGCGCGCTCATACTGCATTGGAGGCCAACGTCGGGATCGGGATCCGGGTCAGTGGAGCTGCGCAGCAGAGTCAACCCCAATACATTTTGGTTGGCGTCATATCCGTACTTATCGGTGGTCATCAAGCTCACGCCATACTGAGGAGTGCTCTCGTCCACCCACTGCTGGCCGGGCACCTCGGTACCGTCGGTGGGATGGGTGATATGGCCGTAAGGAATCTGCCGGGTGAAGACGCCGTTTTGAAGATTGAGCGACCAGTATAACTTTAGCGTGTGGAGCCGCTCGCGCCAATCCGCATAAAAGCCGGTCTCAATTCGATTCAACCCGCTGTATAGCGCGATATCTTTCTGGTAACGGGATCCGTTTAACCGGTACTTCACGCGAACCATCGCGCGGACGGGTCCGCTTTCAATGATCTTCACCGACGAGGGATGATCGAGCGGTATCTTTTCACCGGTCCACTTAATATTCCAGGCGGTATAGCCGCCGCTATTGTCGCCCAGTAAAACCAGCCGATCGCCGCCGTTGCCGCTTAGAACCTGTCTATTGTTCTTCTTGTCGAACAGGCTGGTCACGTTTCCGGATTTTGGATCAATCGTCAACTGCCATTTTCGGTTGCTCATCGTAATTAAACCATCGGGGCCGAAACCGGCTTGCACCCCGGCATCCGGGATCGGTGCGATGGGCGATGGGTTATGATAGTAAGTGTTTTTTAAAATCGTTCCTCGAGAGTAGGTGACGCTGGGGGGAACGGACAGATGGCCTCGAACCGGCAAGATCGAACCGTCCTGGTCGTATGCGGTGATCCAGAAGACCTTTAGCCCACCAGCGGGGACATTGTGAGCGACAAACAGGATTTTGCAGCGCTGGAACGCCTCATAAACCTTTTCTTGCAGTACGACCTGACCGGGGGTGGCTCGGCCTTTGGCGTCGGTGATCTGGATCCGCGTCGGCAAGCGATCATAATCGAGCTGCACCTGCACGATGTCGCTACGTTGAAAGGACAGCGGATTAAATACCACAATCGGTTGGCCGGCGCCGGTTGTGTCGCAGCGGGCGGCCAGAAAATTTAAAGAGGATACAAGCTGCCGGTTTAAATCCCGCTCAGTTTCGAGGTAATAGAGCAGCGGGGCTTGATAAGCCTGGTGGATGGCGGTGCCGCTGAGGATGTCATGGAACTGATTGAAGCAAGTCCGCTGCCAATCCTTTCGCAGCTCTTTCGCTGGATAGGGGTAATGACCGAGTTGGCAAGCGAACGAATCCGCCGCTTCAGCCGCTGTGAGCATCGCCTCCACCCGGCGGTTGTGTCGCTTAATGTCAGCATGGGAGGTATAGGTGCCAGGAAATTGAAACTCGAACTCTCCGGCGAAGCTGGGGCGATCGGGCTTATCTTTCAGTAACGCATTCAAACTATCGGCGACGGTATCCATTTTAACCTTTGGACCGCCCGGTAGCTTTGAGAGCAGTTTAAAGGGCGCCAACATTGCCTCAGTGGGACCGCCGCCGTGATCTCCAACTCCAATTGGAAAAAGCAGCTCATGCGTGCCCAGGGTATGAGAGATTGAGCGAATGCCGTCGAAAACTTTTGGAATATCGAATCGCTTAAATGAGGCGGCCAGCACATCCATATCGGGGAGATAGCGGGTTGGATTGTAAGCTAAAACGCGAGTGTCGGCCGGACCCAACCACCAAAAGTCAGGCGCTTTTTGTGGGCATCGAATGAAAACGTATCGATTCATGTCGGCGCCGGCTAGAATTTGAGCGAAGGAGGCCGGGGTTCCAAAGCCATCCGGATTCCATCCGATCCGGCAGGTGACGTGAAACCATTTACGGAAAAAGTCCTGCCCCAGTAAAAATTGGCGAACCAGCGCTTCACCGGAAGGCATATTTAAATCCGGCTCAACCCAGCTCCCACCGACCAGCTCGAACCGCCCCTTTTTAACCTCGGTCTGAATCTGCTTAAAGAGGCGCGGATGGGCCTTCCGAATGAAATTGAACATGGCGGCTGAACTCTGGGTATAGCGGAAGCTCGGATCTTTTTGCATGAAGTGAACCGCTTGAGCAAAAGTATGATAAATCACATCCTGCGCCTCCCACCACGGCCAGCGCCAGGCCAGGTCAATGTGACTCTGCCCAATCAAATGGATTGAGATGTTCGAGATGTTGGGTGACGCTTTTGTTTGAGCGTAAACGGGAAATGGGAGGCATAATGAGAGAATTATCAGCAGGGCAGCCCGATTGCGAACTCTGAATTTCAATGGATGACCTCCGTCAGCTTGTCTCCGGTGTGCTTCGAATTGTTTTGGCCGGTCTGGGTGGTTGCCGGCGGAAATGCGTATCCGGCGATAGTCGGATCGTCCGTCAGAATGACAAAGTCGGCCAATGCGGAACCGGCCGTCAAGGTTAATTGCAACGAATGGACGCCTTGACTGACTTGAACCGTACCGGCATTCACGGTATCGGGCGGATATGCACTCAATATATCTGGCGTTGCGGTATTACTTTCAAGGGATGGGGTGGGGGATTTGCCATCGAACAAGACGGTCAAGCTCTGAGCGGCGATATCAGGCTTGGTGCGGACAAAAATCGTGTAGGCGCCGGGAGTATTGACCATAAATCGGGTCGAGATCGTGCGATGATCGGCATCCAACTGCACCGCCGTTACCCCCGTTCCTGGATTGCAGCCCGGGTCGCTGACGGTGGATGCGCCGCCGAGGTCGGTAAACTTTTCACATTGGAAAAGCAGCTCCTGCGGCGGGGGGGTAAAGTAGATGGCGCCGATGCCGTTCGGCTGGATCGTGATGGGTTGAATGGGCTGGGTGGGAATTGTAATGGTATTTTCCCATTCCCCGATAAGCTGCGGGGTTAATGAGAACGATACCGTCACCGGCTTATCGGTTGGGTTATAGTAGAGCGCCTTATCGGTGAATAGAGTGGCATAGACGCCGTTCCAGTGATTATTGACTGGAATCGCATCCCGCTTGGTGGGGTCCAGGCGCGAGAGATGATAGGTGAGGAATCGCACCACCTCCTCATAACCGGTCAACTTGGACTTGGTGGCCGGGAAAAAGACTGTCCAACCGTTGCCGTACCGATGCGCCCACTGCGTGAGAAGCAGTTTGGTGTCAATCGAATGTGTCAGCCGCCCGGGGGGCATGGTTGGCTGTGCAATGGGAGTGGTTCCGGTTTCCGTCATTTCGACCGATTGGACTCGGATTCCCAAGTTGCGGTTATCATTGGAGCCGGGTATTGTTTCGGCCGGAACGAACGTTTCACATTTAAATGTCAAGTGAGCGACATTGTCCCCGTTAAACCAAGTAGCCGGAACGCTAAAGGTGTAGTTCGGTTGGCTGCTTGCATTCAGGTCGCCCAGCAGGTGGCCGTTTAGAAAAACCTGATGGGTCAGCGCTTCGGCCTGGGTGGGAAAAATGGCGATCAGAGTGAGCGTGTAGTTTTTAATAGGATTGACCGGCAGGAAAAGAGTTGCGTTTGCGGCGGTCCAGCGCCAGGTTCCGCTGCTGTCGGTTTCGGCGTCGTGCCAATGGCCGGATAGGTAGTTTGAAGCGCTTGGATCCGCCACCTGCAGGCGATAATCGGTTGGTAAATCGCCCTTATAATCGGCGCCGACATAGGCTGGTTGAAGCTGCTGAATGTAGCCGAACAGATCGTGGTACCAGCTCAGGTCGCCGGAGATCGTCTCGATTTTGCCGAAATCATAAGCAACCAGCACGCCGCCGCCCTGCACCCATCGGCGAATGTCGTTTAAAACGTCCGAAGGCACAACGGTACCTTCCCACATCACCAGGATTCGATAGTGACTCAAGGCGCCATCCCGAATCATCCTCTCATCCACGATGTCATAATTCAATATCGCTCGGATTTGGGTGCAGCCCTTCAGCAGAGTTGTCGGGTAGCTCACATCGGGTTGAAGAAGGTGAGAGGTGGTAGGATAGAACATCGCGACATCCACCACCGGCTGCTCGATCTTCATATACTTACCATAGTGGTAAAAGACGTCTCGGGCACCCAGCGAGTTTCCGGCCCAGTCAAAAAATCCTTTCGCCCCTTCGCTGATCGACTCGAAAATTCGGCCCACCTCCTGGTCCGGAGAGATTGCGCTGGGTGGCTCGGTCCAAAAAGGTACGCCGTAAAACCGGCAAGCGGAGCCGATACGCCCCAGCATGGAGGCGGCATTGGCGGCGAACGGCTTAAACCCGCCATGGGTGGACCGCACGTCCACGTGATAACGGGCTGCAATTTTGGGGATCATGGAGTTATCGTTGCCGCCGCGTGGATTTTCGTCTCCAAACCCCACCGGCAGCATCATCATCGTGTTTGGAAAGGAGCTCCGAGCGGCCCGGCAGACCATATCCACCGCGTTGTCCACGCCGTGCATATACCAATTCACATAGTCCAGCCAGTAACGTCGGCTATCCGTTTTGGGGCTTTTCGGATAGGTTATTTCATTGGCGCTGGGAAACGAGGTGCCCCAAGCTTGATTGAGCGCGTCGAGTGAGCCGTATTTTTTCAGCATGGCGGACTTGAAGTTCGCCCGGGCATCGGGATCATTGCACCACCAGCCCAGATGATCGGGAGCATTGCCGAACCGCCGAATCCAGTCAGCACGCTGTCCTGGATTTGCCAATCTAGCGCCCATAAACAGGCCGCACTCCCCGTAGTCACCGCTCACGCCGAGATAGAGACCTGATATCTGATCATCGAAATGCTGCTTAAGCTCTTGGTATCCTTGATGCACAAATGCAGGCCATTTAGGGTACCACGGTGAGAAGGCAGGTATTGACTTATGATCTTCACGATCGGAAATGCGGACGTAGGGCACATTTTTGTCATACCAGGGAGGGGGGAAGTCGTAGTGGGGAAAATAACACCAGTCAAGACCTAAATTGTGAACCCGATTCATATCGTTATCTTGGCGCTTAAAAACCCAAACGCCCGGCTTTTTTTCTTCGGTTGAGAGATGATTCGAATCGGTTTGAAAAAGGGTGTAGCCCATCGAGGCGAGTATCCGCATATCGGCAGATGTGGTCACGTTCGTCGTTAAAATCATGCGCTGGCCGACCGCGCGAGTACGAGTGTAGCGATTTTCACCTGGTTTAGCGCCGGCGTCCACATTCCAGATGCGAATAAGGTGGCTGGTATCCTTGCGCGGCATCGGCGGACTATCCGCCTTCGCTTCCGAACCGACAAACCAAGCTCCGGATCCAATTATCAGTAAAGTTACGATTGAACACCTAAAGCTCGCCCCCTTTACCATCCGATCGGACATACCGATCCCTCCTCTTTGCGCCAGGATGAATGACAGCGGTTGGTGAGAAGCCTATCCTGGTTGATATTATAATAAATACTTCGAGTCGATCATCGGCAATTCCTGCCGTCGCCATTTTACGCCGATTTTCAGTGACCAATAAAGGAATTGCCGAAAATATTTTGCAACTCAGCCAATCCGTCATTCCCCCATGGCTCCACTCCAGTGGAGTGGATGGCGGGAATCCAGTCCGGTGCTGATGTCCTGGATTCCATGCTCCGCTTTGCAGTCGCGGAATGACGACCCATCGGGTGTTCGAGTATTATTCAACCATAGCCTAACCTATTGTACGCCGGGCGGGTTGGATTTTGTACTCGTTCCGGTATCATAAAAACAGGCTCTTGATTGCCTATCCATTCAATTCGGAGTAGGACATGCCCTCACCCTTACAGTTTCGGCCCGATAACCGCTTTCGCATCGCCCAACTCACCGACCTCCATTGGGCGAATGGGGGAGACGAGGATATTGAAACCCAACGATTGACCGAGCTCGTCCTTGACCGTGAAAAGCCGGATTTAGTGGTGCTGACCGGTGATGTGATCGCTGGGGGGGATTGCCTCGATCCGGCCGATTCGTGGCTGAGAGCGGTTCGCCCCATGGAGGAGCGGGGTATTCTATGGGCGGCCGTCTACGGCAATCATGATGATGAGGGCAGCCTTAATCGAACACAACTGATGGCAGTGCAACGTTCATGCCGCTGTTGCCTATCCGAATCCGGTCCGGAAGAGATAACGGGTGTCGGTAACTATATATTGACGGTTCAAACGGCAGGTTCGGATGAAATCGGCGCCGTGTTGTATTTTCTGGATTCCAACAGCTATGCGAAGGGACGGTTCAGCGGTTATGGATGGTTTGAGCGCGATCAGATAGCCTGGTATCTCGCAACGGCCGGCCGGTTTACCCGCAATCGCACCGCCCCCTCCTCATCGGATGCTTCCATCCCAGCCCTGGCATTCTTTCATATACCGCTGCCCGAGTTTGACGATGTGTGGGATTTTGAGCCGTGTTACGGCCATAAATATGAAGCGGTTTCCTGCCCGCGTATTAATACCGGCATGTTCGCCGCCTTTTGTGAAGCCGGTGATGTGATGGGCGTCTTCGTCGGTCACGATCATATCAATGATTACGAAGGAACCTGGCATGGTATCCGGCTCTGCTTGGGGCGGGCGGGAGGGTATGGAACCTATGGTCGAGAAGGATTTCCGCGAGGCGCCCGCATCATCGAGCTATGCGCTGGCGAGCGCCAATTTTCCACTTGGTTATTGCTTGACGACGGCTCTGAGGTGCGCCATTCACCTTTGCACGAACCTGAAGGGCGCATTTTAAAAAGAAAAACGATGGTCACTGCGGGTGAACAGGCTATGCCGATAATCAGGTCGGAGCAATAGAGGTGGCTGAAATGAATGAGGTCAATCATCGCTTGGATACAACGGAGAGGCTCCCGCTTTGGCGTCGGATCTTTCCAAAGCCGATCAATTTTGACGAGTTGTTGAAGAGTCAGGTGCAATTCTTATTGGAAGCCACGCGGGAGGTGATGGCATGGGGACAAACCGGCGATGATGAGCATCGCTTGAAGGTGCTGGAGATTGAGAGCCGAGCCGATGTAGCTCGCCGAGAGCTCAGCGTGGCGGCCGGACAGGCTTTCATTACACCGATTGACCGTGAGGATCTGGACGATCTCTCGCGAGGCTTGGATGATGTGGTGGACGGGTTGCGTGATGTGGTTCGTGACGCCCATGCGCTGGAAGTAGCGCCCGACGGCGCGATTCGTCAGCTTTGCCAGACACTTTCGGAGGGGGTGAAAAATCTATCTGAAGCGGTCGAGCAAATGAAAAACGCGGCGTTTGCCCAGCAGAAAGCGCAGCAGGCCAAACACAGCGCGCATGAATTTGAAAACGCCTATGTCCAGGCGATGAAGGCGTTATTTCAGCGCGAAGATGTGAGGGAAATCATTAAAATACGCGAGGTCTACCGGCACCTCGGTAACTGTGCCATGCAGGTCGCCGATACCGCCGAGATACTTACCCATGCGCTGATAAAGATCGCCTGATCATTTCGGAACTGCTGACCGCGGCAAAACGTATCTGGACATAACAATACCCGGTAGGGTATACTGTTGACGAAATTCGCTCTAAATCATCAACTCTTTCTATTGGAGCGAAGGAGGATTTGACGTGAAGCCGAAATGGATTGTTATGGCCGCGATCGTTGTCTTCCTGTTGGCAGTCGGCATGTTCTGGCGCCTAAAAGGGCATTCGGCCGCTGGGCAAAGATCAGGCATTGCATTAGCCGATACCAGACCCGCCGATCCGGCACCGGTTCAGGTGATCCGGATGCGGTTGCAAAATGTTCCCCAGTGGTGGAATGCAACCGGCACCGTCTCCGCACAATTTCAGGCCGGAGTGGGCGCCAAGATCAGCGGCAAGATTCAACAAGTTTTCGTGCACGAGGGCCAGTACGTCCACAAGGGGCAGGTGCTGGCAACTTTAGAATCGCACGACCTTAGCGCCCAGGTTGCGCAAGCGGCGGCCGCATTGGAAACCGCTCAATCGGGCTACCGCAGCGCGCAGGTCGCACTTCAAATGGAGCGGTTGACGAGCCAAGCGCAAATTCGACAGGCATCCGCTGGAGAGTTGGCCGCTCAAGCCCGACTCGATGAGACCCTGGCCGGCTTACGCCGGCAGCAAAAAGAACAGGCAAACTACGCGGTGAATCAAGCTCAAGCGGCGTATACGCTGGCTTCCGCCAACTTTCGCCGAATGAGCCAGCTTTTTGCCCAGGAAGCCATCTCAAAGCAGCAGTTCGACGCCGCTAAGAGCGATTTGGACACCTCACGCGCTCAGCTTCAGATTGCTCAGCAATCTCAGAACATGGCGCAAGAGGGCAGCCGCAAGGAGGATATTCAGGCGGCGCGGGCGGCATTAAATGAGGCGAAAGCATCTCTCGCGCAGGCGCGAGCGGCCGCAGCACAAGTTTTAATGCGCCGGCAAGCGGTGCAGGCCGCCTTGACTCAGATCGCACAATCCCGCGCTAATTTGCAATTGAGCCGGGTGATGGAGAGCTACGCCGTCATTCGAGCGCCCTTTTATGGCGTCATCACCAAGCGATCGGTGGATCCAGGAATGGTGGTCTCCTCTTTTTTCCCATCACCGTTGTTGACCGAGGAGGGTGGGGAGATGCGGCTCAATGCGGTGGTGCCGGAGAGCGCCCTCGCTTATGTGAAAGTCGGCGATACGGTGCCGGTACGAATTGACGGTTTTGATGGGAAGGTGTTTGACGGTTTGGTGGTGGAAATCTCTCCGCAGGGTGATCCTACTTCCCACACCTTCATTGTAAAGCTGCGATTATCCCCAAACGCCGGGATACGATCGGGACAGTTTGGCCATGCCGGCTTTCAGATCGGTACACAACGCGCCTATCTGGTTCCGGCGACCGCCATTCACAGCGTTGACGGCATGGATGTCGTTTACGTGGTGGATAAAAACAATCGCGCCCGTATGCGCATCGTGACGCTGGGCGCCTCATCTCCGTCAGGTACGGTGGTTCTTTCCGGACTGAGCGACGGAGACTGGGTTGTCGCTGCGCCCGGTTCCGATATTCACGACGGCGCCTCAATTACTCCGGTAAAGGAATAGACCGATGCGACTTGGTTTTGCCGGCCGCATCGCGGCCGCCTTCATTAACTCTAAAATCACGCCATTGCTGATTTTAGCCTCCCTGCTGCTCGGCTTGTGGGCCGTTTCGCGGACGCCGCGGGAGGAGGAACCGCAGATTGTGGTTCCGATGATAGACGTCTTCGTACAGATGCCGGGCGCTTCCGCCAAAGAGGTGGAGCAGCGGGTTACCAAGCCAATGGAGAAGCTGATCTGGGAGATTTCGGGCGTGCGTTACGTCTATTCCACCAGCAAACCAGGGCTTTCGATGGTAACGGCTCGTTTCTTAGTGGGCGCGGATGAAAACTCGAGCCTGGTTAAGCTGAGGGAGAAGCTCCAATCGCATTACGATCAATTCCCTCCCGGCGCCTCCACGCCATTAATTCAGCTTCGTTCGATTAACGATGTGCCTATCCTCGCGCTTACCTTTTGGAGCGATACGGAAACCAGTCTCGCTTTGCGGCAGGTGGCGGCTCGGGTGTTGGATAAGATTAAAGAGGTTCCCGACGTATCGGAAACCAAGATAATTGGCGGGCGTATTCGTGAATTTCGGGTTGATTTAAGCCGCACTCGGTTGGCCGCCTTTAATGTGGCGCCCAATACGGTTGCCGGCGTCATTATGCAACGGAATCAAAAAATGCAACCGGGCTCCTTTTCCACTGGGAACCAGCACATTGCGGTGGAGGCCGGCAACTACATCGCTTCACCGCAACAACTTTCCAGCATCGTGATCGGTATGGGAGCCGCCGGTCCGATCTTCCTGCGGGATGTCGCTCACGTGTATGAAGGTTCGGCTGAGGCGAAAAATTACGTTTTTTATACCGATGGAGCCGGGCAACAACACGGTCAAAAACCCGATGCCGTTTTCGCGCCGGCGGTGACGATCAGCGTGGCAAAGCGGAAGGGCACCAATGCCATTACGGTGGTGGATGAGGTGCTCAAAAAAATGAAGCCGCTCTATGGCGCCTTGATTCCCAGCGATGTGCACATGACGATTACCCGCAACTATGGCAAAACCGCGCTGGAAAAATCCAACGAGCTGCTTTTCCACATGCTGATGGCGGTGCTTTCGGTGACCATCTTGATTGCGCTGGTGTTGGGTTGGCGTGAGTCGATGGTGGTCCTTATCGCGATCCCCGTTACACTGGCGCTGACGCTGACCATCTTTTACTTTTATGGCTACACGCTCAACCGGATCACACTTTTTGCGCTGATCTTCTCAATCGGTATCCTGGTGGATGATGCCATCGTGGTGGTGGAGAATATCGTCCGCCACCTCCGAATGCCGCCGGAGAAGCGCCGCCCGCCATTAGAAGCCGCAATCTACGCGGTGGATGAGGTTGGCAATCCGACCATCCTGGCCACCTTCGCCGTGATCGCCGCCGTCTTCCCGATGGCGTTTGTCGGTGGAATGATGGGGCCTTACATGCGGCCGATTCCACTCGGATCCAGCGGCGCGATGCTCTTTTCACTGTTGGTGGCCTTCATCATTACACCCTGGGCGGCGATCCGGATTTTAGGGAAACACGCTCAAAAAACGGCCGAACATGGTGGGCATAAGCATCAAGAGGGGGCGATGGGACGCGGATACCGCTGGGTCATGACGCCGATGATCCGGTCACCTTTCAGGCGGTGGACTTTTTTCACCCTGGTTGTACTGGCCTTGTTGGCTTCGATCGCGCTCCTGCCGACAAAACATGTGCTGGTCAAAATGCTGCCGTTTGACAATAAGAGCGAATTCCAGATCATCATTGACATGCCCAAGGGTACGCCGCTGGCTCAAACCGCGGCGGCGACTCAGGCAATTCAAAACTACCTGCGCAAAGTGCCGGAGGTGATCAACACCGTCAGCTATATCGGAACCAGCGGGCCTTATAACTTCAACGGTCTGGTGCGTCACTACTTTTTGCGGCGTGGCGCCGATGTGGCCGACATTCAGGTAAACCTATTGCCAAAGAGTGAGCGCACGCTGCAAAGCCATGATGTTGCGCGAAAGGTGAGACCGCCCATAGACCAGATCGCGCAGGAATACCACGCAAATGTCAAAGTGGCGGAGGTGCCGCCTGGCCCGCCGGTACTATCCACGCTGGTGGCGGAAATATACGGTCCCACCTTTAAGCAGCGGTTGCATCTGGCCCGCCAGGTTCGCAATATCTTTCGTCACACGCCTGGAGTGGTGGATGTGGATTGGATGGTGGACCACGAGCAGCCTACCGTACTTTTAAAGGTTGATCCGGTGAAGGCGGCGCTGTCCGGAGTGTCGGTGGCCGACGCCCAACAGGCGCTTTCCATCGCATTGAGCGGTCAGGAAGTCGGACTGGCTCATATCGTGAACGCGCGGGAGGACGTTCCAATCTGGATTCAATTTCCTCGCGCTGAGCGGTCGGGCGTGAATGCCTTGCAGCAGGTGTTTGTTACCGGACAGAGCGGCGCCCAGATTCCGCTGAGTGAAATCGTTAAGGTGGAACAGGTACCAACCGATCGTAGCCGGATGCGCAAGAATCTAAAGCCGGTGGTTTACGTGATTGGTGATGTGGCTGGTGGGGACGAAAGCCCGATTTACGCCATTTTGAAAATGAACCCTCAGATCGCCCGCCTCCAGGAGACGAACGGGGCCAAGGTTCAGATTTACGGCACCCATGCCCCATTCCACACCGATCATCTCTCGGTAAAGTGGGACGGTGAGTGGCACATCACCTACGAGGTGTTTCGGGACCTGGGCATCGCGTTTGGAGCGGTGCTGATTCTCATTTATATTATGGTAGTCGCTTGGTTCCAGTCCTTCACTACTCCGCTGGTTATATTGGCGCCGATTCCACTCACATTGATTGGAATTTTACCGGGTCACTGGATGCTGCATGCTTACTTTACGGCGACCTCGATGATCGGTTTCATTGCCGGTGCGGGCATTATCGTGCGAAACTCAATCATTTTGGTTGATTTCATCGAGCTTCGATTGAAGGAAGGGGCTTCGTTGGAGGATGCGGTGATTGATGCGGGCGCCATACGGGCACGCCCCATCTTACTGACCGCCGCCGCCGTCGTTTTGGGCGCCTTCCAGATACTGCCGGACCCGATATTCCAGGGATTGGCTATATCGTTGATGGCCGGTGCAATCGCTTCCACGCTGGTGTCGCAAATCTCAGTACCGCTGCTGTATTATGTGGTACATCGAAAGTCAGGCGGTACTCAACGAACAGGGGTTTCGGCTTAATGAAGAGAACCAATAATACCCTCCTTACATAGCGAGGGATCGGACTTGTCGGAATCGAAAGGGGACATAAGATGCATTTGATGGTCTTAATTTACGATTCATCGCTGGATGCCGAAATGACCAAAGTGCTGCGGCAAAGCGCTCACGCAGTCGGTTGTCAATGTCACTACACTAAGATAAGGGATGCGGAGGGCGCTGGAACGACCGGAATCCGAGAAGGTACCTGGGAGCACCCCGGCAGCAACAACGTAGTTTTTTGTGCCGCCTGCCCGGAAGAGGTTGAGGCAATGACCCAAGCGCTGGAGGAGTTTCGGAAAAAGAAGACGGATGAAGAAGGGGATGCGGCCTACTTGAGCTTCAAGATGATCGTGGTGCCTATTATTAGCATGAAATAGGCTTTCACTAACGGTGTGATGAACTGAAGGGGTCGCTCATCCGGTATCTAGTATTGGGAAGAATAAGCAAGAGAGGGGAACCGTTTTGCAAGATATATGGTTGCCGATCGGCATTTTCGTGGTGTGGTTTGTACTCAACACCTGGATTTTACCGAAACTTGGAGTCCCGACTTGAACCTCGTACACCTGCGGGACGGAGTCTCGCACTGATCAGAAAAAGGGGGAGTATGATGAACCATCCGCCCCTGTCAATCGCGTGGAAGGAGAAAAGGATGAGCGTTGAACGCTGGCTACGGCTCATTGCCGGTGCCTTCATCATATTGAGCGTCGTGCTGGCGGTTGAGGTCAGCCGATGGTGGCTGCTCTTTACCGCTTTCATTGGGCTGAATCTGCTGCAATCGGCATTCAGTGACTGGTGCCCGATGATGTGGTTGGTTGAGAAGCTGGGGGCTCAGTCGTGTCGCAGTGCAACCAGCTCCACCAACCACACAGGATAGCAAATTACCGGCGTTTAATGCCATAAGGCGGCTACACCCTTCAACGGTTTTTTCATCATGCCTTTTATGGGGATGGCCGCCTTTTTCATCGCTTGAAAGTGCCGGGTATTCATCACAATAGGCGATTGCGCATTACAAAAGGGGGCAAAATGGAGGAAATAGCAAACGAACATCGAAAAACCCAATAATAATGGTCGCTGGAAGAGTGACGGTGTTTTGTATGTTCTTTCAGTGATCGGGCAGGAATGTAGTTGGAGATTTCGTGCAACATGCGCCACCTAACACGGCACTTTACAATCGCCTTATTTATCATAACCATTTTAACCTTTAACCCCACAACGGGCCGATGCGCACAAGGTAAAACCCTGCCTTCAAAAAAGTCGCCCGCCAACTCGTCCCCGATGGCGCCCTTCATCCCCCGTTCCGCAATGCCCGGACTGCCTACGGTTGGCTTGCCGCCACCCGGCAATTTCTCACTGCCGCCTCTCCAACCGATGGACCGCTTGCTTTTTGGCGTCAATGTGGTTTGGGGCGACGGCGGCGGAAATCGAGGTTGGGACCAAAATAACGGCGATCGGGCGCACCGTTTGGTTCACTTGATGAAGGAGGCTGGAGTAACCGTTACTCGAATCGGCATCAACTGGGCCGACATCGAAAAGCGGCCCGGCGTTTTCAATTGGAAATCAACCGATCACTTCGTCCACTTTGTAGCGCGGCAGGGATTTCAGATCATTGCGGTGGTGGATGTCTGCCCCGATTGGGCGTTAAACGGCTCGCCGGCCATACGCGAGCTGTTTCAAAAGAAGGGGGTTGCCAATCTCTATGCGGTGCAGGCACCGGAGCCGCGCTATGATGCCGATTTTGGACAGTTTGTTCGGCTCTTGGTCAAGCGCTATCGTAACACCATCAAGCGCTGGGAAGTTTGGAACGAGCCGGATGGGATGGGCATGCCGATCGTGGTTAAAAACAGTCAGGGTCAGCCGGTGGATATCCGATATGGGGGTGACCCGAACGTTTACACCCGGCTGCTTAAAATATTTTATCGAAACGCCAAATTGGCCGATTCGGGCTGCAATGTAGCGGTGGGCGGATTACAGGTTCATTCAACCCAATTTTTGCAAGCCATTTATGGTGATGGCGGGCGTCGCTATTTTGATGCTGTTTGCCTGCATCCCTATAACGGAGACAAGCCGATCGCGGCCAATTGGATTGATGATTGCCGCCAGGTTCTGGTCGCCCATGGGGATAGCAATAAAAGCTTTTGGTTGACGGAGTGGGGCTGGAATACTTACCCAGCGCAGCTTGATGGGATTACGGAGGGCGAGCGCGTCCGATTGATTCGAGAAAGTTTTCGCTTGATGGCGGAACGCCCCTACATCGCAGTGGCGTGCTACCACACGCTCAATGATTGGCTAACTGATCAGAGTAACCCGGATAGCCTTGTAGGCATGGGGTTGGTTAC
>JAKBZR010000045.1 GCA_021842405.1 bacterium | reverse complement strand
ATCATTTTTCAAAAATAACCCCTTGTTCATCAACTTTACCGATCAAAAAAATACCAACCGTTAACCTATTTGTAGGACAGGCTCAATAAGCTCTGAAATGCTGGTTTCTCGAAATGATTTCTCGACCAGCGCCATCGCATCGTCCAGCCGGCGATGGAGCGGGCAGAGGTGGTCTCGATGCTGCTCAAGCTCCAGCGGGCAGCTTGTAATGCGGTGCAGGGGGTCAACCGCTTGGATGACGTCATACACGCTGATCGCCTCCGGCCCACGCGCAAGCTTAAAGCCCCCTTTCGCTCCCCGTTGAGAAACAATTATTCCGTTGCGCGCCAAACACTGCAACACCTTTGCCAGGTAGTTGAGCGGCACCTTCGTCTCTTGGGCGACCTCGCGATTGTTCCGCGATTCATCCGGCTGCTCAGCCAGATAGATGATGGCCCGCAGCGCGTATTCAGCCGTTTGAGAAATCACCGAATCTTTAGCCTCCTTAATTAAGACCTTGACATCCATTTTACCTTAATGGTAATATATTATCAATTCGGACATAATTATCCTATTTAATCGGCTAATCCATGCTCCAAAGGAGAATGCGATGGTTACCAATCAAGTCCTTCCCGGTGAAGGACTCCAAATACACAAGATGCCCGGTCATTGGGTTCTAGCCCGATCCGGCAAGCGAGTGCTGCGGCCCGGAGGCATCGCCCTCACCCGCGCGATGCTCAATGATCTTCACATCGAAAGTTGCGATTCGGTGGTGGAATTCGCGCCCGGGCTGGGGATAACCGCTAAAATGACGCTGTCCTGCCAGCCCGCCTCGTATGTGGCCATTGAGCGTGACGCCGCCGCGGCGGACTCCCTCCGAAAAAATCTGCCCGGCGACAACGTGCAAATTCGAAACGGCGTGGCGGAGGAGACCGGCTTGCCGGACCAATGCGCAACCGTAATCTATGGAGAGGCGATGCTCTCTATGCAAACTCAAGCGAACAAACAGCGAATCGCAACTGAAGTTGCCCGGCTCTTGAAAACGGGTGGGCGATACGGCCTGCACGAGCTGTGCTTCGTTCCGGACTGGCTCGACTACGCCCGCCGCGAAGATATGGAATCGGCATTGTCCAACGCCATTCACGTAGGGGCGCGCCCGCTGACGGTTGGAGAGTGGCGGTACTTATTGACTTCAGCGGGGTTGACGGTGAAAACCGAAGCGCTGGCGCCGATGAGTCTGCTGGAGCCGCGCCGTATCGTTCAGGATGAAGGCGTCTGGCGCGCGCTTCAATTTGCCACCCACATTATGCTCCACCGTGAAGCGCGCCGACGTGTCCTCGCCATGCGCCGCGCATTTCGAAAGTGCCGACCCAATTTGATGGCGGTAGTTTTGACTGCCGCAAAGGAGTAGCAATAAGAATGACCTATACCTACCTCTTGGATCTTAAAAAAGAAGCGGATGTCCCGCAACGAGGCATCATAAGCCGCACCCTCTACGACGATGAGAAGGTCAAGGTTGTTTTGTTTGCCTTTGATGCCGCTCAGGAGCTGTCGGAGCACACCTCCACCATGCCGGCCATTATTGAAGTGCTGGATGGCAACGCCGAGATTACCTTAGGCTCCGAACAGAAGGAGGCTAAGCCCGGCACCTGGATCTATATGCCGCCGAATCTCCCGCACCGAATATTGGCCAAATCGGAGCTTCGAATCCTCCTCACACTGATCAAGGCGCATCTTGAAAGCGGGGGGTAAGGTATTAGACCCATTTCGGTCAAAGAGAGACCGTCACGCTTTTTTAATTTTAACGAACGGAAAGGAAACGACGATGAGCATAAACACACAAACAACCGTCGGCGAGCTGGTAGCCGAGCGACCGGGCCGCGCCCGCCTCTTCGAAAAACTGGGCATCGAGTACTGTTGCGGCGGTAAAAAGCCGCTGGAATCGGCCTGCGTCGAGGCAGGTCTGGATGCGAAAACCGTGATATTGATGCTGGAAGCCAGTGAGACAAGCGGAAGCACCGCCGAGGAACGGGATTGGGCAAGCGCACCGATCTCCGAGCTGGTGGATCACATCATAACCACCCACCACCAATATCTGCGCCAGGAGCTGCCCCGCGTTTCGAATCTCATTGATAAGGTGGTCAACGCGCACGGGTCGAGGGCGGCTAAGCTCTCCAATGTGCGCGCCGTCTTCGGCGGGCTGAAGTCGGAGCTGGATTCGCACATGTGGAAGGAAGAAAACATCCTCTTCCCGGCTTGCAAGGAGATCGGAGATAACAACGGGATTCTCTCTGGCCCATTCGGATCCGTCTCTCAACCCATCGCGGTTATGGAGATGGAGCACGATCGCGCCGGCCGGGCGCTAGTCGAGTTGAGGGAGTTAACCAAAGACTACACCGCGCCGGATTGGGCATGCAACACCTATCGCGCGATGCTGGATGGACTGCTAAGTATCGAGAAGGATACCCATGAGCATATCAGCAAGGAGAACAACATTCTGTTCCCCCGCGTCCTTGAGCTTGAAAGTAAGCAGCAAAAGCGCTAATCCGGGGAGGTTGGTGAAAAAGTCGCTGGAGTCCGCCGTTTCGTCATTCCCGATCCCGTCGTAACGCAGACGAAGCACCCGGTAAAGCGGATCGTTGTGGGTCCAACGCACCTGAAAGGTGACAAAGTTCTGCACCGATCTCCCGACCACGTCCCGGCTGGTATAGCGGCGGGATGCGTTTCCCAAATGGTGGATCTTGTCGCTTGGAAACTGTCCCAACCGGTATCCTGATTTGACCAAGCGCAAAGACAGGTCGGCGTCTTCGCAATAGGCATAGGGAAACGTTCCGCTGTCAAAAGGACCAAGTAATGAGTTCAGTTCTCTGGGTAATTTAGGCAGCAGGCTTTACCCCTATAGCAATAATCAACACCCTCCCCGCTTGCGGGGAGGGTTGGGGTGGGGTCGAACGAAAATCATTCCCACAAAACTGAACTGTTACGGGCCAAGCTCCCGTGCGGTCTTGGTACGCATAAATATGCATGAACCGTTGATATACGGGATCCACTCAAGTTCCGTAAAGTACCAGGCGGTGTTGTGTATAAAAGGGCCGACCGCCCCGATCCACGGATCGGACAACAGAATCCGAAGCGGCAGTACGTTCCAATCGGGCATCACTCTCATATCGGGGTTTAGAAAACAGACCGTATCTTCGGGAATGGTGCCGGCGATGAGATTGTGGGCTGAGCCGAAACCCAGGTTCCGCTCCGAGCGTGAAACCGTTATCTTCTCGGAACCAAGCACCGCAATCCGTTTGGCAACTTTGGGTGGATTGCCGTTATCGTGGATGTAGATATGGAATTCGCCGCCGGTGTTTTCAAGAAGATCGTCAACCAACGGGAAGAGCGGGTCCACCGCCCTCCATACCACAATGCTAATGGCAAGGGGGTGTTGGGAGATTAAGTTCTCCGGAAACTTGTTCATAATGAGTGTCGTCCGATTTTATCCGGTGATATGCAAAAAGCTAAAAATGACGGTTTATACGTCCTCATCCGTCGGTTAAATGACAACGGCATTAAATCGAGAAATATAAAATTGGTGCCTACGATTTGCGCATTCCAGGTATTCCTTCGTATATTTTTCGATACTTCTCAGCGATTTCTTTTTTCAGGTTCGGATTATGAAAGATTTTGTTGATGAGTGGGTCTGCCCAGCCCACTACTACTACTGCGATAAATGTAAATACACTTAGTAGTTCTAATTTATACAATACCATTCCGTACCAACCTGCATTTGCGTACCAACCTGATTTACCCTCATCAGAAGGAGCAATAACGATAATGCACAAAAGTAAAAATAATAATAATTCCCCTCCAATACCTAACAATAATGCGATCCGTTGACGTGTACTTACATCTTTTGGATAAATTATAAGGATGGCAGATTGGAAAAAGATTATAATTGATATTATCAAGCTAGTTATTAACCTTGAAGCGTAATACGGATATAGCTTGGCAGTTAAAATGAGCCCCTCCACACTCATCCCCAAACCGATTATAGGAACTATCCAGATAATTCGAGATACGGTGTTCTTCTGGCGTTCTGGCCCTGGCAGAAAAACAATGAGTGTGGCGGCCAACCATATAATTATCATAGTAAGTTCCTCTACCATTTCTGACCATGGGAAGATAAAGTGTTTCGTTGTCTGGTGGTCTGCGAGATATTTGAAAACCGTGATGACAAAACCATTATTCGTATAATAGAGAGGGAAAAGAAAGACTAAAGTGATAACTACTCCAGTGATCATCAAAATAATGTGAGCTGTTTTCACCATGTGTCGTTGCCTCAGCGCATAAGTAATCGCTAATGTCGCTAAAGCAAGATATCCAATCATTTCCCACCGCATCGATATGCATCCCTGTTCGCATCCCTTCGCCGAATTACAGCCGCATGCTGCGTATAATTTTGCCGGTGGAATGAATTTCAGCCACAGAAACCACAATTGCAAACCCAAACAGATCGAAAACCCAATCCATTGGTAGGCCCTAAAATCCTTACGGATCAACAGGAATATCGCCAAGAGATTTATCAGGAGATAGGCGATAATGACGGAGGTCGCATTCTGATTGGGTGCGCCGATGAGAAAATACTTCAGAAACAAGCATGAGGCAATCAGAACCAGCGCGGTAAAGACAAACCACCTTATTTTATCTCTTTCCATTAGAATACTCTTTCATCGAAACGACTGGCAATTCATCACGTTATTAATCCGGCAATATAAAACATCCCAATCCCCGCCACTAAACCCAATCGGATCCCTGCTTATCCACCGCCCCAAATCCGTCCGATAGTGCCTGGCTCTCACGTAAAGCCTATCCGCTGTATCCCGCCAGTAGCCAACCTGTCCGCCGAACCGCAGCGGGTTGGCCGTCGTTCCAGATACTTCCAACTCCTCACCGAAGGCTTTGTACAGGTAACTGTCGGTGATATTACCACCGATTGAGACCAAAATACGCGAATTGCACTGCCGGTCAAACCCGTAGAAGCTGCGAACCCCGTCGCTTCGAGCTTAAACCGTCCCACATACCCAAAAAGTCGGTGTAGTGGGCTTGAGTGACCAAGTCGGCGTCCGTCTCGATTAGAACGTTCTCACCGTCACGGATAAATTGATGGCACCTAAAATGGTATCTCGCGCTCATGGTGGCTCGTTCCTATTCTTAGTGAGAGTAACACCCCGATTCCAGCAAAAAGCAAAATTGGGCGGAATTGAACCACCAACCTTAACTTTCAACTATGGATGGTACAACGCCCACGTCCTCACTTCCATCGGTTAAATGATAACGGCATTAAATCGAGAAATATAAAATTGGTGCTTACGACCTGCGCACCCTGGATATTCCATCGAATATTTTCCAATACTTCTCAACGATTTCTTTTTTCAGTCCCAGTATTACTACAACGATAAATGTATCATAGGTTATTTGTTCTAATAAAGCCCAACTTAACGCCAAATATATTTCAGATCCGTAAATAAGCCCAGAACCAGAATCTTTAGCTACCCTTAAAGCATAAATAAACAGTGGTAATATTGATAGTTCATATCCCAAGCCTGTCAAAAATGCGATCCGTTGACGGGTATTTGCATCTTTTGAATGTATTATGAGCACGACAGACAGGCTTGGGACTATAATAAGCCCTACCAACAGCGAGAGGAAAGGAAACCACGAAATGTAGTAATCAGAATAGAACGATCCAACGAGCATCCCAAAAACGACTAGCGGAATTATCCACAGAATTGGAGGTGCGATGATTTTGCGGCGCTCCGTTTTCGACAGAAAAGCAATGAATATGGTGACTAACCATATGAGTATTAAGGAAAGTTCACCTGCCATAAACGACCATATAGGGCCATTATAATTGTATTGTATGGGGTGGTAGGCGAGAAATTTATAAATTACCTCCCCTGAACTGTTATTCTGATAGGGAGGAAAAAGAAAAACCATGCCGGTAGCTGCTCCGATCATCAAAATGATATAGGACGTTCTTATTGCCAGTCGTTGTCCCAGTCCGTAATTAAGCGCCAGTGTCGTCCACGCAAAAAGTACCATCGTTTTCCACTGCACTGATATGCATCCCGGATCGCATCCTGATCCAGAACTACAGCCGCATGCTGCGTATAATTTAGCTGGTGGAATGAATTGAAAAAACAGATACCACAATTGCAAGCTTAGTCCGATCGCGAACCCAATCCATTGATGGCCCCTAAAATCCTCATGGATTAACAGGAATATCGCCAAGAGATTTATCAGGAGGTATTCGATAATGTAGGATGTCGAATTTAGATTGGGTGCCCCTCTGAGGAAATATCTCAGGAATAAGGATGAAACAACCAGAATCACAGCGGTAATGATATACCATCGTATTTTATTTGCTTTCATTAGAATACTCTTTCATCGAAACGACTGGCAATTCATCACGTTATTAATCCGGCAATATAAAACACTCCAATCCCCACCGTCAAACCCGATCGGATCCCTACTCATCCACCTTCCCACTTCAGGTTGATAGTGCCTGGCCCTCACGTAAAGCCTGCTCGCGATGTCCCGCCAGTACCCCACCTGTCCGCCGAACCGCAGCGGGTTGGCCTGGCCGTCGTGCCCGATACCAGAAGCTCCTCACCGAAGGCTTTGTACAGGTAACTGTCGGTAATGTTACCACCGATTGAGACCAGAATGCGCGAATGTAAGAGTTCAGTTTTATGGGAGTGATTTTCGTTCGCCCCCCCACCCCAACCCTCCCCCACGAGGGGGGAGGGAGTTGATTATTGCTATAGGGGTAAAAGCCTGCTGCCTAAATTGCCCAGAGAACTGAACTCTTACCCTACTGTTGCTTTGCTGGTCGAACCCATCCAAAAGCCACTTCCAGAGCTATTTTGGACGCCAGTGACTATTTTCTCCATTTCAATCAGAATCAACCGATGAGGGCCAGCGCCTCCCGAATTGGCTTCTGCACGCAGGTGAAGATCGGCGTATCGCGCAGGGTGTAACGGCTCGACTCGGTTTCGCGCAAGGTCATCACCAGATCGAGGAAGTCGGCCGGCTCATCGGTTTCAAATGCGACCACGAACTCCTGATCATCCAGACCGAACGAGTAGGTGGTGTTCAGCTTAACGCTGGGGAATCGGTTGCCGATCTCGATATGCACGCTCATAATCTCCTGCCGCTTCTCCTTTGGCAGCAGGTACCAATCCCGCGTTTTGACGAACGGATAGACGAAAAGATACTTCGCGCCGGATGGCTTTAAAACCAGCCTTGCTCCATCTTGCCCCTCGTGCTGGTGGCGCTCTATATACTGGGAGCGCTTCGTCATCGCCAGGAAGGAGTACGGAGTTTGCAAAAAGCCGCCCAGCTCCGTCCGCAGCAGCTCGGCCTGCATCTCCTGAAAGTTCTCAAGGCGATCGCTGGCTCGCCACAGCAGAAAATCGCAATCGCCACGGGTTCCAATGGTGGAGTACGTTTTTACCATAAAACGCTCCGCAAAGCAGTCCACCACCGTGGCCAACTGCTCGCGATTCACGGCGCGCACACCGGCCGGCAGCCGCCGCCACTCCATATCTATCTTATAAAATGCAAACTGCACGAATGATCTTTTTTGTTCGGTTTGACTCATGCGATCTCCTTCATTTTACGACACTTTATAGTTTGGTGACGGCTTAGGATGTTGTTGAAAGAGTTCAGTTCTCTAGGTAATTTAGGCAACAGGCTTTACCCCTATAGCAATAATCAACTCCCTCCCCCCTCGTGGGGGAGGGTTGGGGTGGGGGGCGACAAATGCCGCTAGAAAACATTCCCCGAAAATTGAACTCTTTCGGTTCCGCTTTGCGGCCCCAGCATGACGTTCCGACGAGTATTACTCTATTTTCCAACATCCTTTTAGGAAAACTGGCCGATCAGTAATTGTATCCGGTTAAGAAGCGTCATCGAACCCGCGCACAATTTCTTGATTCAATTCGGAGAGACCGCCATCGCAGTGATGGCGCCACCGACCATCAGCTTGGCCACCAGTTGCCCGGAATGCGCATCCCAGTAACGGAGCATTGACCCCTGATCGGCTGAAACCAGGGTGTTCCCGTCCGATGACCATCCCAACGCTTGAACCGCCGAGAGTCCACCGTTCAGCACTCTCGATTGAAAACAGCTTGGCAGTTGGACGAGGTACACCTTCCCATTCGACCCGCCGATCGCCGCAACCGTGCTATCCGGCGATAGCGCAATGCAGGTAAGCCCGTTCATATTCAATCGCGTTCTATTAACTAATCCTCCATTCCTGCAATCCCAAACTTTTACCGTTCCGTCCAGCGAAACGCTGATGAGGTTAGCGCCGCCGTTCAGGTACGCGATGCCGGTTATCGGCTCCTCTTGCGCCACGATGGTAGCGACTAAATTCCCTTTTGTCGTCCAGAATCGAATCGTGCGATCAGCGCTGGCGGTTGCAATCTGATCACCCGCCGGGCTATAGGCAACGGAGGTGACTGCCGCGCTGTGGGCTGGCACGGACCAAACGAGGTGGGAGCTTGCAATGTTATAAAGCCTGAGATCGTGATCGTGGTTGCCGGTCGCGAGAAATTGGCCGTCGGGACTGGTGGCCATTGAAAGCACATCGTCCGGTCCGGCTGAGATACCGCTGTTGATAACGCCGGATGGTGACATTGAGCCAATGAGCGTACCGTCGCTGGGACTCCACCACTGAATCGCTTGATTTTGCGATCCGCCAAAAACGGCATGGCCGTCCGGCGCAAAAATCATAGCGGTAACGGGAGAAAAGCCGCTTGAAATGAGCGCCCGCTGACCGCCTTTTGTTCCATAGATGTGTATTTGATTGTTCGATGTTGCCACCGCCAAAACCGGCAGTGGAAGTGAGTAAGCTCCCGCCGCAATCCACCAACCGATTACTACAGCCGCGATGGTAAAGGATGCCTTTCTAAATATCGCTCTATTGAACGGGTGCAAGCTCCGTTGCAATATCAAAGTTTCGTTCATAGAGACGGTTCACCTCGTTGATTTCGGCGGTGGTTAACGGTTCAGCCTCCGTCGCCGCCGCAAACTCGCGCAACTGAGTTGGATCATAAATGTTGGGAAGTACGCTGGAGACCGCCGATTCAGCTAAAACGAATTGGATCGCAACCTGCCCCAGTGTCCTCCCCATGTTTTGGGTTAGGAACTGAAGCTTTTCAACTTTCTTGAGGCCGTCCAGCAGCCACGATTTCCTCCGCTCGTCGGTTACAACCCGATGCCGGCGGTGGTCGTTGGCATCGAAATCAGTATCGGAGGTATATTGGCCTTCCAATAACCCCGATGAGTGAGGAACCCTTACGTAGATAGCGGCTTTATGCTTCCGCGCAATCGGGAATATCGCCTCACCCAGCATTTGCTCGAATAGATTATAGATTATTTGAACGGTGCCTGGCCGCCTTTCGATGTACTCGATTCCCTCTTCTTTCTGCCTTTCCTGCAGCGCCGGACCCAGCGCCGCCCCATACGCTCGGATTTTTCCCTCCGATCGTAGATCTTCAAGCACGGCGAACAGGTCATCACGCTGAATTTCACCGATCCGAGGATTATGCAGTTGATAGAGATCAATTCGATCGGTCTGCAGGCGCTTTAAGCTCCGCTCACATGCGATTCTCACGTATTCAGGTGACCAGTTTTGCGGCCTTTCACGCTGTCCCGGCTGTATTCCAGGATACTGATAGAAATCGTATCCGAATTTGGTGCCGATCACGATGTGGTCACGTTGTGAACCCAGAGCGGTGGCAACCATCTCTTCACCGCGACCATCACCGTAGACATCGGCGGTATCGTAAAATGTAATTCCCAGATCGTAAGCCTGTTGTAATAGCGAAATTCCAGTTTGATCATCCTTGATGCCCCACATTTGGGTCCCAACCGTCCATACCCCAAAGCCGACCGCCGAAACTTTTATCCCAGCGATGCCGCTCTCCCGATATAACACCGAACCTCCTCCTTGGCCGGAAACGAAAAACGGTGCGGTTTCCGGTCTACCGTGATTGATTGGAACTGCTCATAATGTAAGCTGGTATTAAAAGTGGGCAGTCCACATCGGAGAAGTTTAGCCTATCTTAATGATTAGTGTCAAACACGACAATACCGGTAGCGCACCAAAGCCATGAATGAGTTCAGTTCTCTGGGTAATTTAGGCAACAGGCTTTACCCCTATAGCAATTATCAACTCCCTCCCCCCTCGTGGGGGAGGGTTGGGGTGGGAAGCGACAAATGCTGCTAGAAATCATTCCCATAAAACTGAACTCTTCCTAACTGATTGACACATTCTAGGGTGATATGTTACACTGGTAATCGGGTAACTATTGAGAAACAATGATAAGCGGGCCCTTCACCGGCACGGAGGAGGGGGGAACGCCAGCTTCAGTAGGGGCATGTCAATAGGCGACCATTGACGAGGAGGGAATCGATCTGATGAGCATTCGGTTGGCAGCAAGCGGTTCATTCATTGCGGCGGCGCTCGTCTGTTCACTATCAGCGCTGGCTCAAACTCCATTTACAATTCGCCAGCCGCCCGACGGCGCAACGGTGCGGGAAACCGTTTCCGTCAAGGTACCGCTGGCAAGCATTCCGGTGGGAGGTTACGTCGTTTACTCCATTGACGGCAAATTCGTGGAGGCGATAGGCCCCACCCGAAAACAGATTGAAGATGCGAAACGGGGCCAAAGCTTTGTCTTCCATTGGGACACGAAAAAGCCGGTTGAATCGGGAATGACCTTCCCGAAAGAAAATGGGGTTAAGGATGGGATTTATACCATTTCAGCCACCCTCTTTGTGCCGTCCGGCGGTAGTCAGGGAGTTGAAAGCGTAGCCCAGGAGACAAGCTCGATTAAGGTTCGTGTCCGAAACCGCATCAACCCCGGTAATGAACCGATTGTGCTCCGCTACCATTTTAGATTGGGAGAAGAGGCCAAGTATAAGCGGAACGGGTCGGTTGAGCTGGTCGGCAGCACCACAACCGGAGCGGGCGGCACCGGCAATCGTGAGTTGATCGCACAGCAGAGCAATCTAGATCTGTCGGTAGATGATCTCTATCGAAACGATCAGGCAATCGTTCGAAATAAACTCACTGCCCTCACCATTAAGCGGTCCGGACAACAGATCGAATTCAGCCCCAGCCAGCTCACCAAATCCCTCTACCAACAACTCGATCCGCTGGGGAACGTGCTCTATCAAACCGGAAACCAGTCTTTCGAGCAGTTCGCACAGCTTGGCTTACCGGTGAATACCTCGATTGATCTTCCGGTTTTACCCCAAGAGCCGCGAATGGTCGGTGATGTCTGGACACAGAGTAACGTGCCGATTGACATCCCGGGCACCCCGCCGAACGAACAGCCCAAGGTCACTCTTCAAAATAAGCTGGTTGACCTGGAATGGCAAGGCGGCTACCCGACCGCTAAAATCGTCCAAACCTATAATGGTACGCCGCGTGACCATGTAATCTTTGGGACGACCGAGATCGAATCGCCGCACATCAAATTTCAACGAGTCATCTATTTGGCCTACCGATCCGGAACTCTGGTGAAGGTGTACCGAACCTTGCAAATTCAGGGCAAGCTGGTTGCCGGAGAAGGATTTGTAACGAACGCCCCGGGAATGACGGGAGCGGCCTATGGAGGTGGCATGGTCGGACCACCTATGGGTGCCGAAATGGGTGCGCTGGCCGCTTCGGGATACAGTGGTGCAGGCCCGGCCGGAGCTCCGTATATGAGTGGCCCGGGGATGCCGATGAAGGGAAACAGGAGGTTTGCACGCCGCGGCTTTCCGGGCGCCCCGTATGGAGGAGCGGCGCCCGGATTTCCCGGCATGATGATGGGGGGCCGGCGCGGCGCTTACAATCGGCGGTACCCGACGATGGGCTACGGAGCGCCTAACTTCAATCACCAGCGCAAGCAGACATCGCAGATCACATTAAAATCTTCGTTAACCACTGAGTTGACGCATATCAGTCTGTAAATATGGCGATACCATCGGTTTGATGGCTGGCTGAACGAATGGGTGGGGCGGCATCGGGAATGGCTGATATCTTCGGCCAGAGTAGAATACTTTTACCGATTGCCGCCCATTTTAATGGTCAAGAAAATATCATTTATGAAGCGGTTAGGCACTGGAATAGTACGGCTTCGGTATCTCGAATGGGTGGTGAATTTCAATTTTTTCTTTACTAAGAAGAATTCCGCGCGATAGCCCGGAGTGGCGGGACCGGGTTGAACGACGAGGCGAGATAACCGAGCACCTGGGTGAGCTTCGCGCTCGAATCATCTGGTCAATGGTATTTCTGGTCCTGGGGGCCATTATCTGTTACATTTTTTTCCAGCCGCTCTACGACTTCCTCGCCGGACCGATGCTGATTTTGATGAAGCAGCATCCAAACTGGAAGTTTGTCTTCACATCGTTCCATCAGCCGTTTTTTGTCGTGCTGAAGATCAGCATCATTGCCGGCTTCGTTCTGGCTGCGCCGTTTATAACGTGGCAGCTTTGGCTCTTTATTGCCCCCGCGCTCACCCGTGAAGAAAAGAAACCGCTGAAATTTGTCGCTCCGCTCTCCATTTTCCTCTTCCTAGCCGGTGTGACAATCGCCTACTTACTGCTTCGATTTGCCATTCACTGGTTCATCGGCTACGTGAACTACTTCCCCAATGCGGTGCTTTATCAGGACCCTGAAACCTACGTGCTCTTCGTCCTCAAGATGCTGGCCGCATTCGGACTGGTATTTCAACTGCCGGTTGTGCTGATGTTCTTGGCCTGGGTCGGCATCATTAATTCCAAGGGAATGGTGAAGTACTGGCGCCATTCGGTGGTTATCATCTCGGTGGTGGGAGCCATCGTGACTCCATCCAATGACGCGTTCACAATGCTGATGATGATCTTACCGGTTATCGGCCTATACTTCGCCAGCATATCGCTGGTTAAGCTGGTGGAGCGAGTACGCAAGCGGCCGGCGGCATGAATCTGGACGAGTTTATAGCGCAACTACAGCTCGAACTGGATTATCGAGGTCAGATCGCGCACATTGAGCGCATCCCTCCACAAAAGGCGAAATGGGCGCCCGATATTCCAGAATACGAACCGATTATCAATCAGCATCTGAAGTTGTTGGGCATCGAACAGCTCTACTCGCACCAACTCGAAGCACTCAATTTAATCGCTTCCGGTCACCATGTAGTGATCGCAACCCCCACCGCAAGCGGCAAAAGCCTCTGCTATCAAATCCCATCCTTGAACGCCGCCCTTTCCCTCAAACGGGAACGGTCCCTCTACCTCTTCCCGACTAAAGCGCTCGCTCAGGATCAGCTCCGTAAGCTGTCCGCCTGGAATTTGCGCCCGCAGGTTTTAGCCGCCACCTACGACGGCGACACCTCCAAATCGGAGCGCCCCTTCATCAAGCGATCCGCTCATATCGTGCTCTCCAACCCCGATATGCTGCATTGTGGGATTCTTCCCTACCACACCGGATGGTCCGCCTTTTTTGAAAAGCTGCGATACGTCATCCTGGACGAATTGCACACCTATCGAGGTGTTTTCGGGACCCATGTCGCTCAAATTATGCGGCGATTGAGGCGAATCGCGGCCCTTTACGGCTCAACCCCTCAGTTTATCGCCTGCTCAGCCACCCTGATAAATCCGGCTGAATTGATGGAAAAGCTGACGGGCTGTAAGGCCGAGACAGTGTGTAGCAATGGCTCTCCCAGCGGTAGCCGTACCTTTCTCTTGTGGAATCCTCCGCTCGTTGGCCAAGATAAATCGGAGAGGCGTAGCGTTCACATCGAAGCGGCCGGACTATTTGCTCGGTCGGTCGCTACCGGCATTCGAAATATCGTCTTCACACGGGCGAGGAAGAGCGCCGAGCTGATACTGCGGTATGCGAGACAAGAGTTCGGTCGTGGCCGGCCGGCATTACGCGGCAAGGTAGCCGCTTACCGTGCCGGCTACACACCTTCCGAGCGCCGTAAAATTGAGCGTGACCTATTTGACGGCCGCCTTATTGGGGTGACCGCCACCAATGCGCTTGAGCTCGGCGTGGACATTGGAGATTTGGATGCCACCATTCAGGCCGGATATCCCGGTACAATTACCAGCACCTGGCAGCAGGCGGGTCGGGCCGGTCGTTCCGACGGTGAGGCGCTGAATATTTTAATCGCGACCGATAATCCGCTGGATCAATACCTGATGCGGCACCCGGAAGCGCTATTCGGTAAGCCGATCGAGCGAGTGGTAATCAATACCGATAATCGCCGGATAGTGGGCGCTCATCTTATCTGCGCCGCACACGAATCACCGATAGAGGATCATGACCAGGCGCTCTTCGGGGACCGATCCGTCTCAATTTTGAGTGACCTTGAGGAAGCCGGCTTTTTATCACGTCGTGGCGATCGCTGGTATTATCAAGGGGCCGGATTTCCGGCCGGCGATTTCAGCATCCGATCGGCCAGCGCGGAGCACTACTCGATCATTGACACCTCCCACTCCAATGAGTTGATCGGGGAGGTGGATTCCAGCCGCGCCTTCGAGACGGTACATACCGGCGCCGTCTACCTTCACCAGGGCGAAACCTACCTGGTCGAAAAACTGGATATTGACCGAAAAGAGGCGTTCGCCCGTCGCGCCGACCTCAACTACTACACCGAGCCGTCCGTGATCAGCCAGATTACGGTCTTAAGTGAGCAGCGGCGCATTAAGCTGCTCAATATTAATGTCGCTTTTGGTGAGGTCGTTGTGCAATCGCAGGTAATCGGGTACAAAGAGATGGATATCCGAACCGACAGCGTCATCGCCCGTAAGGAGCTCGATTTGCCACCCAATCTGTTTGAGACGGAGGCGCTTTGGCTTGCTTTGTCCCCTGAGGTGACGTCCGATCTGGTTTCAGGCGGTTATGACCTGGCTGGTGCGATCCACGCTGCTGAACACGCCACCATCGGGATTATGCCGATCATCTCGGTTTGTGACCGATGGGATGTGGGAGGTGTATCCACTCCGCTCCACCCCGACATCGGAGGCGCGGCGATATTTATCTATGACGCTTACCCGGGGGGCGCCGGCATAACGGAAGCGGCCTACGAGCGCGCATTCGAGCTGTTCTCGGCTGCGGACGAATGTATTCAGCTCTGCCCGTGCGAGGAGGGATGTCCAAGCTGCGTGCAATCCCCGAAATGCGGCAATAACAATCGTCCCTTGGATAAGCCGGGAGCAAACCGGCTGCTCAGATTGGTACTGGATGGCTGGAGGGCACAATGAGATCACCTCGAAAAAAGATACGAAAAGCGCCGAACTACGCATTGAGAGCAATCCCGATCGTTATTGTCCTTTTTTTAATCGTTTGGGCAGGGTGGTTTGCGCCGTGGGATCGTCCTTCCGCTGGACGTACTGTGCTGTATCACGGGAGGATTATGTCCCCACCAACCGACCGGACAACACTTCTACCGGGTGCAGCACACACCAGCCGTACCAAAATTTTGAAACGTTGAGGAGCACCGATGAAAGCCGCTTTAATTGGACTGCCAGAGGTTGGTAAAACCACCCTGTTTAATGCATTAACCCGTCAGAACGCCGCCACCCATGCTTATGGCGCTCGTGAAAATGAGGTCCACGTCGGCGTGATCCCGGTACCGGATGAGCGCTTCGATGTGGCCGTCCGTCTCTGCCAACCCAAAAAGCAGATGCCGGCCACCATTGAGGTGAGCGACGGCGCTGCCCAGATTGAAAAGACGGAGGCGCATCCGCAGCGCTTCGGCACCGACTTCTTTGTCGGCATTCGCAACAGTGACGCGCTGGTTCTGGTCATCCAGGCGTTCAGCGCGAGTGCTGAATCAGTCGTTACCGAGCCGCTTAGCCCCATCCAACAGGTCGAGCTTGTCACCGAAGAGCTTCTCATCGCCGATCTCACCATCGTAGAGAACCGGACCGCCCGTTTGCTGAAAAACCGGAGCGCCAAGCACCTTCCGGCCGCCGAAGCGGCTGAGCTTAGCACCCTTCAGCTCGTCCAGAAGCACCTGGAGGCGCTGCAACCTATTCGAACCATGGAGCTGAGCGCAGAAGAGTGGCGTTCAGTGAAGAGCATGGCCTTCGTCACCCAAAAGCCACTAATCCTGGTAAGCAACTTATCTGAGGATGAGATTGGCAAGCCGGACCGCGCTCCCATCTCGGAAATTCAGCGGTACGCATCATCAAACCATCTTGAGCTGATAAAGCTGTGCGCGAAAATTGATATGGAGGTCGCCCAGATGGATCCGGCCGAGGAGATGGAGTTTTTAGAGGCGATGGGAATTAAAACGCCGGCCCGGGATCAGCTCATTCAAGCCATCTATCGCGCGCTGGGTTACATCAGCTTCTTTACGGTTGGGTCGGATGAAGTTCGTGCTTGGACGTTGCGCCGCGGGGAAAACGCGCTGGCTGCGGCCGGCAAAATCCACAGCGATATTGCACGGGGCTTTATCCGGGCCGAAGTGATGCCATTTCAAGCGTTCCGTCAGGCCGGTGGCTGGGAGGAGGCAAAAGCAACCGGCGCTATGAGGCTGGAGGGCAAAGAGTATATCGTGCAGGATGGCGATATCGTGCACATCCGATTTAAAATTTAATACGAGCCAATTTATGATACACCGAAACACGGCTCCAATTTACTTGAACAGTAACAGTTCAGGTTTGCGGGAATGGTTTTCGTCGCCCCCCACCCCAACCCTCCCCGCAAGCGGGGAGGGAGTTGATTATTGCTATAGGGGTAAAAGCCTGCTGCCTAAATTACCCGGAGAACTGAACCCATTCCAAGTTTAAGGTGGAAGGCAAGGATGGAGTGCGACGCAGTAATCGTCAAGACCCAGTCCGGATCCCCTCCCCCGTTTACGGGGGATGGTTAGGGTGGGGGTGCATCCAATATGGTCGTAAATGATTCCCGGAGAACTGAACCCATTCAAAAATGAAGGGACAAAATGAGCCATGGCTTCTGAAAATACCCAGCTCGGATTTAGCACGCGCGCCATCCACATCGGCCAGGAACCCGATCCGGGCACCGGCGCCACCGTAACGCCGATTTATCAGACCTCCACCTTCACCTGGAGCAGTCTTGGCTCACCCCCGCACTACATGTACAGTCGGTTGGCCAACCCCACCCGCACCGCGTTTGAGAAGTGCCTGGCTTCACTGGAAGGTGAGGGCGCATCCGGTTACGCATTTCCGTCCGGTATGGCGGCCGTCGCCGCCGCTTTTAGCATTCTGAAACCCGGCGATCACGCCTTGATCATGAGCGATCTCTACGGCGGGACCTATCGTTATTGCGAAAAGATCCTCACCGCGCGGGGAGTGAAGTACTCTTACTTCGATGCCGGCGATATCGAATCGGTAGAAAAGTCGTTTCAACCTGAAACCCGTATGATCTGGCTGGAATCGCCGAGCAACCCCCTGCTCCGGGTGGTTGATCTGGCCGCACTCGCCAAAGTAGCGCATCGGCATAACGCGCTGGCGGTTGTGGATAACACTTTTGCCAGCCCCTATTTTCAAAATCCGCTTGAGCTTTGCATTGACATCGTGATTCACTCCACCACCAAATACATTGGAGGCCACTCCGATTTAATCGGCGGAGCGGTGGTCACTCGAAATCCGGAGTTGATGGCAGCGATTGAATTGGTTCAAACGGTCGGCGGATCAATCGCCGGTCCATTCGACTGCTGGCTGGCGCTACGCGGGTTGAAAACGCTAGCGGTGAGGATGGAAAAGCATGCCTCCAACGCGATGGCGGTCGCCCTATTTCTTTCCCAGCACCCAAAGGTCTCGCGAGTTTACTATCCCGGCCTCAAAAGCGACCCCGGCCATAAGCTGGCGCTCCGGCAAATGCGCGGCTTCGGCGGCATGGTCAGCTTTGAAGTGGAAGGAGGAGCGGAAAAGGCGGTTAGCGTGTCGGAAAGCACCCGTATTTTCGCGCTGGCTGAAAGTTTGGGTGGAATTGAGTCGCTGATCGGATATCCGGTGCGGATGTCCCACGCCACAATGTCGCCGGGTGAGCGAGCAAAGCGAGGTATTAATGATAATCTAATCCGACTGTCCATCGGACTTGAAGATACGGAGGATTTAATCGCCGACCTCAAGCAAGCGCTGGGGTAGCCACGTACATTAGGGCGAAACCCTAAAGGTTTTTAAAACCTTTAGGGTTTAGGGGATCGGTGCGTTGTGGCCGATGACGACAGGCAGGAGCATGAGGTTAGGATAATTACGCTATATGCCGAAGTAATATCGCTTCACTTTCGTTGGATTGACGAGAAAGGGGCCGGAGCAAAATGCTCCAGCCCCTTGAATTAGAACAATGATTTTATCCGATTTCTGGTATCAATAGAAGAACCAGAGGTCGGCGGTAAATTGATCAGCCGACGGCTTACGGATTTTATTGTACTCCAACCTGAGTAACACGTGATTGTTAATCAGGTGGGCCGCATCGAAGGTGTACTCTTCAATCGTCGGCTGCCCGGTGCCGTTAAGGTTGTCGTAACGCATCGCCAGCGCGGAGCGGTGTTTGTAGTTGAGATCCAACTCAAGCAGGCTACCATAGGTGTTGCCGGTTGGACCGGAACCTCCATCGTCATGCCCCCAAAGCGCGCCGCCGTTTATGTCCAGTGATAAATCCGGGATGCCGGGCGTTGAACCGGATTTCAGTACGGTAGCCCAGTTACCGTAAATGGCGGAGCGATTGAATATATCGGACGTGGTCGTGTAGGGGTATACCCCCCCACCCGGTATTACACCGTGGTAGTAGAGGCCACCGATTGAGCTCCCCAACTTTCCGATCTCGTATTCGGACTGCAGCATGTAATCTTGAGCCCGATGGCCGGAAAGCGCTTGGCGACCACTGCCGATGGCATCCACCGCACTGGCATCAACCCCGTTCAACCAGGATAGATGAGTGGTAAGTCCCTTGTCGGTATAGCCGACATCAACCCCCCGCTCTTGTCCTGGAAGTGTACCGTAGAGTTGGGCATCGGTAATGGTCCAGTTTCGATCTCCACCAAAACGAAAACCGATGATGGGCGAAAACTGTCCCGCGCGGAATGACCAAAATGCGCCGGTTGGCGCGGTGTTGTACTGCACCCACGCTTGATGAATTTCGGCCCCGTTGGTGCTGCCCGGGAATACGTAGTGCAGATGGGTTGAAAAATGTTCACCGATCGCGGTCAGCACCTGGATTTCGGTGTCGCTCATATCGAAACCGGTATTGCCAGCCGGGTTCGAGTTGGTGAACATCATCTCAGTCATCAACGAGGCTGAGTTACTAAAGGTAAGAGGGTATTTTTTATGCCCCGGCAACCGAAAGCCAGCCCGATAGAAGGCATACCCGAAATTGGTAAGCCTCGGCATAATAGTGTGGCACTGTTCGCATTTCAGATGGTACTTGCGTGCGAACATTGGCATCGCTTCCGCCCGTTGGGGGCTGAAAAGCAGCGCCATCGTGATCAGCACAGTCCCGATCAAAATGCTACGAATAACAGCAGTAATCGGGCGCATCATCAACGCAACGCGTTGTGATCCCATTTAATCGTCCTCCTTTTCGTGGTTGTTATGCAGTGGATTGAGTATAGGGTTAAGCGATCCCCTGCATACCTGCTGATTGGGATAGCAGCATTGATTATAAGTTGAGTCTGCTTGTTCCCAATCTCAACCCGGTCCGCGTTCGGTTGCACTTCCCTCGTTACGTGCTTCCGACCTTAGATCAGGCTGAAATGAAATCCCGGTCGGTTCCAATTAAAATGGAACCGACCGGAAAAAACTATTGAGAGGCCACCTCGTCGCTCTTAAAGGCGATCTGGATCCCTAAACTATTGAGATCTTTCGCCAACTTCGCCTCTTTTTGACCGGTCCAATCCGACTTTAAAGTTATCTCCACCTGCTTGCCGCCATTCAGCAGATTCACTTTGGTGCCGCCCAGCGGTTTGGCCCACTTTAAAATCTGGCTGTCGCTGGGATCGGTTTTGCTCTCGATCGGCAACAGTACCACCCGCCGATCCACAATCAACCGGCTTATCCCCGATGCCGGATTGCCAGCCGTCTTAAAAGCGACTTGCAGGCCGGTTCCGGCCGGAAGTGCTCTCAACATCTCTTGCCAGTCGTTGTGTTTCAGCTTGATCCAGGCGATGCACTCGGTCATCGGGTCACCGCAGGGACACATATCGCAAACTTTCCCCGCATTAGCCGGTTTAAATCGCAGTGGCATGCCACAATGGCGACAGATGCCCCCCATCGTGGCGTTATCATTGACGGTGGCATCAACCGCCTTGCTCCCGCCGGCAATCAGCAGGGAAACGGTGGTTGAGCCCTCTTTAGGCGCTGTAAAAATGGTGCTTACGGCGGTCGAACTCTTGGCAGTTTGCTTTGCAGCCGCGTTCGAAATCAACCCCACCGAGCCCATAAAACAGATCGCCGCTATAAAACTGAATTTTCGCATCAGCTTAATCCCTTTCGAAATCGAACTCTCAACGCTAAGCGTTGTTCGTGATATTCTTCACAGTTTATTATACGCATGCAATCTCGTATTTGGAATGGGTAATTTGGGCTATTGCCCATTACTTTGGTACTAAATGGTGGAATATTTATTATTTTGATACGATTAGTTGCATTCTTGATTTTTAATCCGACATCAATTCAAATTACAGTCATAACTAATCGCTAGCGATTAGAACATCATTAACCCAGGTACAGGCGGCAACGGCGCGGGCGAATCCGATCGAGGTGATGGATAGCAGTACGATTTGCTCGATCTCTTCACCGGTTGCATCGGCCTTGATCGCCCGGCGGGTATGCGAGTGCACGCCGCCTTCTGATTGTGAGCCAATTGCGATTGCGAGCTTAATCAGTTCCCGTCCCTTTTCATCGAGCGGCCCCTCGTCGGCCACCGCATCTCCCAGTCGCTCATAGGCAGCGACGATATCAGGAAACCGATCTTTAAATCGTTGGTAGGTTCTAGGTAATTCCATTTGGTAAGTCATCCGAATAATGCTACCGAATAAATCATCATTTAAATAATACCCGTTTTTACAAAATGTTTCATATCCATGCAAAGTTCCGGTGCTCGAAATTCGGTCGCCAAGCGTAATTGGCAGGAATAATTCCACCTGCTCCCATCATTTAGGCTTCTCTGAAGCCTATTATCGGTTGATTTCGGATTTACGTTAATGGGAACAAAAATAATTGATAAACTTGATTTAGATATAACAGTATCCCGGATTGCAGAACAAGCATGAGATAAACTACCTGTTGACATAAAATAGTTATTATCACTATATATTGTATAGGATATATTATTTGCTACTACCCGTGAAACTTGTCAAATCTTAAATATGTTTGATATAATTAGCTAAATATTTGTTGAGCGCTCCGATAAGGTTATCCGTTTACCGCATTTTAGTCCGATGACAAAATATCGGTTCGCTATTTTCAATTTCTCGGCTAGAATTTTAAGGGAATTCTTCGCTTCTCACCGAATCGTTTACCGCACGCCAAAAATAGTGAGCCGACAAATGCTGCGATTAAGACCCCTTATCCAATTCAATGCGGAGTGCGACGGGGTCCGGTTTTATCATCAGAGACATAATAGGATGCCATCAATACGACGAATACTTTTAAATTCATTTGAACGATCCAAGATAATCAATGTACTTGTCGGCAGTGAGCGGCTGAGATGAATCCCGCCTATTCAGGTCAGGATCAACCCCTTGATCGCTAATCCACGAGCGCGGGACTACGTTGCAATCAGTGTTTTCTGGTTTGCAATCTCCTTTTTTTGGGGAGCGATGCTCTACGTCGTGATTCAAACGCGCGTGCACGACATTACCAAGATTGAATATCTTCGCTCCACGATCCCATCACCTCCACGACTGGAACGAATGGTGAATGCAATCATCGCCCAGCGTGTAAGCTGGATTTTGGGTTCCGGTGCGCTGGTCGCAACGTTGACCCAACTGGTGACTGGCGCCGTATCGGACCGCTTCCGCAGCCGCTGGGGCCGCCGCCGTCCCTTCATCGTAGCCGGCACTCTCTTGACCAACTTGGGACTTCTGCTCTTCGTTTACGCCTCCACATTCAGTAAGCTGCTGGTTGCCTATCTCCTCATTCAGCTTTTGCTCAACATGGCGAACGGTCCCTATCAGGCATTGCTGCCCGATTTGATACCGATCGAGCACCACGGTAAGGCATCGGGCTATATGGGTTTGTGGCAGCTTCTGGGCCGTACCATCGGCATGGTGGGCGGAGCGCTACTGTTAAACCAAGAGCATGGCTTGATCTGGATGGTGATCGCCTTCGCGCTGTTATTGAATGGGCTGATGTTGATTACGGTAATGCTCGTAAAGGAGCCTCCCCAAGCACAGGCGGCGGCCGATCGCTCAGCGCTCGCCTTTTTTTCATTGCCACTGAAGGAGTACCCCGATTTCAACTGGGTTCTCATCTCCCGTTTTATCATTAACTGCGGACTCTATACGATACTGCCCTTTCTGGATTTTTTCCTGATCTATGCCTACCATCAAAGCGAAGCGATGGCGAGGGAGCAGTTGGCCATCATCGGTCTGGTGGTAAACTTAAGCGGGTTGGCTGCCGTATTCCCAGCCGGGGCAGCCGGTGATCGCTTCAGTAAAAAGCGAATCATCTATTTCACTTGCACCTTGAGCGTTGTTGCGGGGATTGCGTTCACCCTCTCCACATCGCCCTTGATTGCCATCATCACGACCGGGTTGTTCGGCATCGGGTACGGAGCCTTTTCAGCGGTAGATTGGGCGCTGGTATGCAACGTCCTGCCCACCCGTGAACCGGCGAAATACATGGGGGTGTGGGGCTTTTCCGACACGCTGCCCCAAATTGTGGCTCCATTCATCGGCGGTGAGCTTGCCGCGATGGTAACCAATCAATTCGGCGCCGATATCGGCTATCGCACCGTTATTTTCAGCTCAGTTATCTGGTTTATTTTGGGAGCGTTTTTCATCCGATACGTGCGGGAGCGAAAGGTAAACTCAGGAGATTGCTGATTCGAACTGTCAGTGGTTTGATTGGGATCGCGGTATTTTTGGCGCTCGATTTCGCCGGCCCAATACCGTTCGGGGTGTTTGCCACCATCCTATCGCTCTTGTCATGCGTAGAGCTCTGGAGCGCCTTTCAACGCTCAAAAGAGTATTCGGTTCAACCGTCTCCGTTTTTAACGCTGCTAGGTCCGACCGCGGTTTTGCTGGCCACGCTCAATTGCCCATCACCCACCACTTTTAACATACTGGCGGCTATCGGCCTGATCACCGTTATTTTTGAAACGGTATCGGCTAAGCGGTTGACTGCACACTCCATCATGATAGATCGGATCGGAACCGGATTGCTGATTGGTGGTTACACCGCATGTTACAGCGCATTCGTGGTTCTCCGTAACGGAGATATCCTATCCGCCAAAGGTGCCTGGATCATGCTCTATGTGGCGGCTACGGTTTGGGTAACCGATACCTTCGCCTACTCTTTCGGGCGCTCTTTGGGCATGCGCCCACTGGCAACGCATCTTTCACCCAAAAAGACGGTGGAAGGCGCCTTGGCCGGCCTGATCGGAGCCGTCATCTTTGGGGTCTTTGCTGGAAAGTGGATTGGACTCAGTTGGGGGCTTTCCACAATGATCGGGTTGATCGCCGGGGTGGTTGGGCAGATCGGTGACCTCTTCGAATCGGCGCTGAAGCGAAACATGGGATTAAAAGATATCAGTAACCTCATTCCGGGCCACGGCGGCATCCTGGATCGGTTTGACAGCTTGCTTATTACCGCTCCCGTAACCGTGATCTTGCTCCGGCTGTTGCACTATTAACTAATGAGATCCAAAGGCGACTCCCAGCCCGAACGTGATGCCCGCTTCCAACAAGCCCACCCCTGTCATTTCGGCGCCGCTCGCCCACCAGGAGCGGTTGGTAACGATGCTTTTAGCGGCTCCCACCGCAAAATGGGCCGCCGTGCTGACGATGGCCGAGATGATAATCGCCCTCATCCCAGAGGTGAAAAAGAAGGGGATGACCGGCACCAGCGCACCGATTGCGGTGGAGAGCGAGGAAGAGCCGGCCGCTAAAAACGGATTGGGGAAGCTTTTTTGAGCCAGCCCAAGCTCCTCATGAGCCATCGTCTGCAAAAATTGCTCCGGCTGCTCCGAGATTTTTTGAGCCATTCGAGCCGACTCATCCGCCGAAAAGCCCTTCAGTTGATAGATGAGTTCCAGCTCTTCTCGTTCATGCTCGGGATCATCCTCGATCTCCCGCCGCTCCCGGCCGATTTCAGCTTCATAAATCTCGCGTTCCGATTTCGTCGCCAGATACGCGCCTGATCCCATTGAAAGCGCCGACGCCAGCATCCCAAATACACCCGCCACCACGACCGCATGCCCGCCGCCGGTATAACCCGCCACGCCCGATACGATCCCAAAAACGGCCCCCAGACCATCGTTCACCCCGTAGATGGCATCCCCGATCCAGGAGCCGGTTGAGACGTGCCATTTCTCTCGGCGCATCAGGGTGTCCAGGCGGGCTTGCGCCGAATTGGGAGAAAAAAGGCCCTTTATAACCTTCGCGTGCGCTTTTTCTTCCGACTCAACCTGCTGAAATAGCCCCACCGATTCAGCGTCGGATGCGATTGCGGATTGGCTGCTGTAATCGGTGATATTGCGCTCCTCCTCCATCTCCATTCGCCTAAGCATCGTCTCAGTGCTCAAAATACGGGTGATGGAGCGATCCATCAATCTGGGCTTCGAGTTTCGATGAGAAGGAGTGCCGCCCAGGGCGATTATTCTCTCACTGAATTTATCGGCGTGACGCTGCTCTGAATCGGCCAGCTTATAGAAGAGATCCCTCCTCTTCCCGTCCGGTTGGCGGTCGCCCAGCATCCGGTAGAGGACGACCGCCCTCAGCTCTTGGTCCAGCGCGCGCTGTAGCGATTGCATCAGTTGAGTGTTGGTTTGATCTGTTCCGACATTCACTCCCTTATCTTCGCCCATCTTTTGCCTGCTTCGTGCCCTTCATTTTCAGCTATCCGCCGCTTGAATTGCTTACGCTCTCCTTGGTGATCGTGACCTGGGTTCCCGATTGATGGAGGGTAAAAGAAATCCTCAATTCACCCGACTGTCCGTCTGGCATCTCAAATCGGTGAAAGCCGCTCACCACCCATTGGCCGTTGCTCATCTCCTCCGCTTTGTTGAGCTTGAAAGCGTGCGTCTTCATACTCTTTAGGGCGGCATTAGTTCTCTTGAGATATTCCGCCCCGCTTAAACGGTATGGTGACGAACCCTCAACCCTCACCTCTATGGTTGATCTCGGGTCCACATATTTGGCCAGCAGGTCTGGAGAGTTCGTCTGCCAGGCATTTTCGATATTCGCCATCACCCCTGTGATTACTTTGCTGACGGTCGGAGTGGCCAGATAATAGTTCGAAAGCGCCTGATCTTTACGATGGCCGCTCGTCGCCACGACCATACCGCCACTCAGTTTGCTGGTCGGCGCGCTCGTTGACTCGCTGGGTTGAACGACACGATATTGGGCGGTTGAATGCGCTTGATACACTCCGGCGCCGAAACCGAGCGGGAGCGAGCCGTAGTAGCCGTTGCCGGCCGCCATTCCATAGTAGGGGTTGTAGGGCGGCATGACGTAATTTTCATAATAGGAGTACGGCCAACCACCCGGATAATAGTAACCCGGTGAAATGATTATCGTTGACCCGCCATACCCGCCGTGGCCGAATAGGATTTGGGAGCGCCAATACTTGAGCGGATTCATCGGCTGTGAATTGGACGGCGGATAGACGATCGGCGGGTCACCCAACGTATGGGTTCCAAAGTAGGGAACCGGCCAGGCGAGCGGGCCACTGTGAGGGACGGTCTGCGCCCCCGCCGCCCCGACTGCCAGTCCGGTTAACAGAATGGAAATCAAACCGATAAATTGCGCTTGCTTCCTCATTGCAAGCCCCTTTCCGGCGCTAGTGTAGTGCACACCATATAACTTGACATCTGAATGGTTATATGGTAAGATATAGTATGAACTCAACACGCCTTCCAACAACCATTTCCAAAGATGAGCGCCGCTT
>JAKBZR010000145.1 GCA_021842405.1 bacterium | reverse complement strand
CTCTATGCGGTGCTGGCCGGCATTGCGCTGGTCGGCCTTTTCTTGCTGTTGAGCGCGGTTCGGGAGCCGGAGCGCGCGCTGCAGTCGGCCGCTGCCCCTTAACCGCCATATTCGCCGGCGTTCCGGCTTTCAGATTGACCGATGCGGGACCCATGCTACAATGAGAAATCTGGTAATCTCCTTCAATCTGGGAAGAGTACAATTGTTACGATGAACGGCAAACCAACCAAGCCTCCTTTTCGGGCGGTGATTCTCGCCGCATTCGCTTTGATTTTAACTGAGAATTGGGCCGTTGCTGCAAAAAAGCCGCACCCATCCGGCCCGTTTATCTCCAATGCTTCGATCCTGGATGCCCACAGCTACTTCCCCAGCATCATCCCCTACCAGAGCTGGAGCGGATTATTGGTGCTGCCCATTCGAGTCAACTCGGGTCCCTTCATCAACTGCCTTTTCGATCCGGGACTGCCGGTTACCACGCTTGATCCGAAGGTGGCGGAGCAATCCAAATTGACCGGCGGGAATCAGGTCACCGTTATTTCACCGCTGGGTCCGGTCAATGCGCCGCTGGCGGTCGCCCAAGAGCTGATGTTGGGCTCCATCACCATAAAACAGACGCCAATTGCGATCACCAACCTGCTGGAGGCTTATACCAACCCGGTACCGCCCAACGCTCCGGTTGGCTGGATCGGTGAGACATCCCTGGGGCAAATCCAGTTTACGGTTGATTTCAGCCGTGGCATCGTCACCATAAACCGCAGCGGAACGCCGTTCGATAAGTCGGCAGTCGTCGTCCCGCTCCTCATCAATAATCAGCGCCTCTACGTGATGGCGAGCGCCCTCAAGGGCAAGAAATTCAAGGCATTGGTGAGCTTTGGGGTGCAGTCGGGCCTTATTCCGGCTCAAATAGCCGAGCAGTTGAAGCTCAAATCGGTTGGTGAGGTGGATGCAAACACGCTGAACAAGCATTCGGCAAAGGCGGTGCTGGTTAATGTGCCGGAGGTTTCGGTTGGGCGCGCAATGGTGAGGGAGGTATCAGCAGCTTACATCATGCCGCCGGCTGGTATCAAGAAGCCATCCGATACCGGTGTGCTGGGGCTGGATTTCTGGCGGCACTTCCGGGTCACCATTGACATCAAGCGCCGTAAGCTCGCGCTGGATTCGTTATTAGCGGCGCCACCCATTCCCACCCATCATCCCAAAGCAGGCCATAAAATTATCCGTATTCGCCGGTAAATCTTAATTGAATCGGCCGCCCGGCTTAGATTACCGTATCAATATATCGGGGCGATTTATTGAACCCCGAACCGTTTCGACCGTGATCATAGGCCAATCCGGATCCGCAGTTAGAATTTCGGGCATCGCGTTGGTAACCAGAACGGTATCCTCCGATTTGGTGCCAGCAATTGAGGGGTTCCAGGCAAACGCTTGCCCCATCAAAACGACCTCACTCGAATCGGGCGACCCTTTGTAGTCACGGCTGGTGTAGCCGGTTGCGCCGCCCTGATGGTGGAGCTTCCACTCATCGGGAAAGCCGGTTTGCCCATATACCTGCTGGGCGGCCTGAAAAATCTCTTTCACTTCCGCACCAGCCCGGGTTCGGCTGATCAGCTCGGCATCCACGCGACAAACCGCCCGATGTCGCCGCGCCATATCGTCCGGCAGGGTCCCAAAATGGGCCAGCCGGGACACCGAAGCGATTAACCCCCATCGGCGAGCGCAGATCACCAGCAGAACCGCACGCTTCAGGCGATTTTCGGTCGGCAGGGGGTGGCGATACTGGGCGATCCTCTCATCGGCTGCGACCAAAATCAGCGCCGGCTGCAACTCGGTATCGAGCAGGTGATGGGCGGCGATCGCTGCCATTTCGTATTCGGACTGACCGGTTTGTATTTCCTGCAGCGTGCAGCGAGCCACTTGCGCCGCATCGGCGCCGATGATCCGGTATCGCTCTTGCTCGGACGGATGTAATGCGTAACGAAGCCGGGCCAACTCCGGTAAAACCGCCTGCGCTTGATAGAGCGGGGTGTCACCGGCCAGCGATCCCGAACCCGCCAGCTCCTTGATCCGTTGCTCCGCTTGATCGGGTTGGTACCAAGGATAGATCAGCGGGATGTAATGGCCGGGCGGGAGCTGTTCCGCCTGCAAACGCTGGGCTTCGATATTATTGACCAGGAGATATGATCCGCCCGATTTCTCACTCGAGCCCGTTATAATCAGGGTGGCACAGCCCATCTCGGTGGCCATCCCGATTTTGCTGTCACCGCCGGCGGTTGCCCACGCGAAGCTGCTCTGGAGCGAAAGAGCGACCGCTTGAATCCGGCGGGCATCCATCCACTTCCGGAGCATCCGCTCCTTCTGCTTGATTTCGGCCAGTCGGGCTTCCATCTCTCCTAAAGAATTAGTTGCCGGAGCCATTTTGCTGATTCGGGGCCGATAGCGGCACCGGAGCCGCTGCCGGCGGGTAGAGGCTGTTTGGAGTGAGTATCGGCAGCGCCCGATAGACATAGACGCGCTTCGCCAGATCAAAAAGGTGGGGAACGAAGGTATCGCCCCAGTAGTTCGGATCTAACTTAAAGGCCTTCTCCATCGCCTTCTGAGTGTACAGCGAAGACTGGTTGCTGTACAGGTCGTAAGCCGCATCCACCACCCAGCTATCGGGCGCATTGGGGTTGAGCTTGAGAAGCTGATCCAAAGTCGAGCCGGCATCGTCATACTGCTTCAACATCAGATCGTCAATTGCCTTCCCGATCAGCGCGTACTGGTTGATGGGTTCAATTTTCAAGGCGAAATTAAAAAACTGCATCGCGGGCTGCAGGCTTTCATGCCCCCCCGCCAACAGCGTTTGAAACCCTCTCATTGCATAAGCGGAGGCGAAACTCGGGTCGGCGGCCACCGCCTTAAAGAAGGCATCCCGTGAATCGAGTGATCCCTGAGCAGTCAATGATAAAAGGTATTGGACCTCCGGTAGGTTGGGTGCTAGTGCGGCAGCCTGTTTGGCCTCTTTTTCGGCAAGATCGGCCTTCCCTGTCGCACTGTGGGCGTAGGCGGAAATCATAATGGAAGCGAGGTTATTATCGGCAGCTCCGGCTGCCACCTCCTGCAATGCGCCTTTGAAATCGTGCTGGTAGATCAAAACCATACCCCGAATTGCTTTCGTGACGGTATCTTCACGCTTATCGCGGCGGAGCTGGTCCAGCCGGTAGGTGGCTGCCCGCAGATGGCCATCCCGATAGTTTGCCAGCACCAGACGATTCACGCATGGGAGCGGGGCTTGCGAGCGGTCGGCGCACTGCTCGTAAATCTGAACCGCTTTATCATACTGCTGAGAATAGAAATAGGCGTCGCCGACCGCCATCTGACCTTCGGCCGATTGAGCGTTTGGGGAGTGCAGAGCACTATTCACCTCAGTCTGAAGCGCCTGTTTCTCCAAGTCCAGTGCGGTTTGGGCGTTCGAGAGAAAGTCACTGGTGCTCGAAGCAGTCCGTCCCGCCATAATGTAAAGCGAAGCGAGCTGGCGCTTCGTTTTGTAGTCATCAGATGGAATTGCGGCGCCTTTCAACTCATCGAGCGCCTTCCCGTACTCATGGTTCGCCTCATCGAGACTGGCCAGCGCCGATTTCACCTTTAGGTTTGTGGGATCGATTTTGAGGGCGCGCCGAGCCATATTTTCTGCGGCCGGCAGATTGTTGGCCTTTATGCCGGCTACCGTCAAATCGGCGTAATAGGCAGCTCCCTTGCCCAGCTCATTGTTTATAACCACATGGATCGTCACCGATTTGGTGTTTCCGTTGACATCGGTTGCAACCGCAGTCAGGGTATGGGGCCCTTCGCTGTCATCCAGCGTGTTCCAGTCGAACGTATAGGGGACGCTGGAATCGGTGTGGCGCAGTTGATTGTCCACCAAAAAATCCACTTTGTTGATCCCCTGAGAGTAGTAGGCTTCCGCCTTCACGCGGACGATATCGGAGATAGTGGCGCCGTCTTTGATGTTGAGACTGAGCGAGATGGTATCAGCGGCGCGAGCGGTGGCGCCCGCCGTCACCAGCGCGGTAAGACAAAGAGCTTGAATGCCTAAGTGCAACCAAAAGCGCATCGGAACATCCTTTCACCCGAATATATTCATTTTATAGTGCAACCAAGCGTAAATGAGCCGGACCCCAGTTGGAAAAGTACCAAAGGTCGGCGTAGATCGGCAAGGTCACTTCCGAGCTACTGGAGAGGTTGAATTCAGCGCGTGCAACCTGACCTGGATTAACGACCGGAAACACAACCGCTCTTCCACCGCCGGACGATGAGGATATCGGCACCGACATGGCTATTTTTAAGGCGCGAAGCGGAATCGGGCCGCCGTTTGATGCTTCGATGGTCACTGAGGCCGCTGTATTCGGCAACTGGTGAATCCTGGCATCAATGGTCAGCTCAGCGCAGTCAGCGCTCATCTGAGAGAGAGTGGCGACCAGGCGATGGACATCGCGCTTAAAGAGATCCAGACTCGGGGATTTTATCGGAATCGCCGACTTGAGGTTTGTCGCCTCCGCCTCAATTTGCCCGGTCAGCAGCAGGCCATGATGGATCTCCCGGATGAGGCCAGAGCGACGATCCGGGGTCACCGAGCCGGCAACCGCGCTGATAACACCGCTACATTCGATAACCGGCAGGTGAAGCGGCGAGGAGCGGTACGGATAGGAGATGAACAGTCGCCGCGCGCTGATCGCAAAGGACTGCTGCCGAGCCAGAACTGAGGTGAGCTCATTGCGATAGCGGTAAATCGCGATCTGTTTCGGCGCGAGAGTTAACCTTTTAGTGATCGGCCCGGCTGAGTTAAGGATCACACCTTCCAAGCGCTGGATGCCACACCGGCCGTTCTTCGAAGAAATAAATTTCAGCGCCTCTATCGTATAGATTCCGCGCGGCATCATCACCAGTGTGGTAAGCGACCGCGGCTGATCGGAATGGTTTGCCACGATCATATCCACGCCGTTTCCATTCGCAAGCGCCAGACCATCCGCCCCTGGTACGGGTGTATTGCCATACGCCCCTACGCTGAATCGGGAGACGATCGGGCTGCCGTCATTCAAGTCTGCCCATTGGCGGGCTGATATACCGTTTAACGAACGACTGAATGTGCCGGAGGGAAGGTTCAATGCCTTGTCCAAATCGGTGACGGGATGCCCTGACCGGCGGTAATCGGCTTGCAGGACGATCGGATTTTGGGTCTGCACGGAGACCGATGCAGCAGTGGGTTCGGCGAACGCGACCGTTACGCCCAGAATTATCCCGGCTGCCAGCCCCAGCAGGATGATTGCTTTTATAAGGACCCCTCCGTTTTGATTATCCTCATTGAAGCTCTGAGATCGATTCGTTTCGGGCAACAAGGTACAGCGTCGCTCCGCCGTTTCACGATCCAGCATTACGTGCCGTCCGCATTTCTCACAGGCTATGCCGATGTCGGCTCCGATGCGGGTGACCCGCCAGGTATCGCCGCCGCATGGGTGCTTCTTTTTTGTTCTCACCCGCTGGCCGACCTGAAAATTAACGATTTTGTTGGTGCTTGTCATGGTTTTTCATTATAGCCGACCCAATCAAGCCGGTCAAGCAACCCGGCACTTCGTAACAGTTCAGGTTTGCGGGAATGGTTTTCGTTCGACCCCACCCCAGCCCTCCCCGCAAGCGGGGAGGGTGTTGATTATT
>JAKBZR010000144.1 GCA_021842405.1 bacterium | reverse complement strand
CTGCCTAAATTACCCAGAGAACTGAATTCATTCCATGATCTATTTTCGAAAATTACCACGGACATCAGTTTTGATGAAACCCATTGGTTTTATGCGATGGATCGCTTGCTTATCACCGAAAGACCAGACTGATATATTCATTAAAAGTCGAGGCGATGACATTTTCCAATTCACGACCGGCTATATGTAGCCCAATCTGATGACTTTCCAGCCATATCAGCCCACGGTTTTGCGGGGCACCCTATATTATCGGCAGCGTCAAATTGGCTTGATTGTTTAGAAGCCGTTGCGGTGATGATGGGCGCATCCATCAATGCTCAATCGCTCTCATCCCTTTCTTTATGCCATCATTCAGCGCGTTAACGTAGGTGAATCGCTCACCTTTCGTTGGGATAATATAACTGCCCTCGCCCAACTCATTCCAGGCTTCCACGAAAATGAGGGGCGTGTTCTTCATCACCCTCATTTTCGGGTTATTTTTCCACCATTCAATGGCATCAGCCACAAAATCGCGAAACTCGCTCGGCGTGCGGACATACCAGTATGGTGTCTCATTCCATGGTCTCGAATCCCAGCCGTCCCCAACAATCGGTATGTAGGGTTTGCGGCCATCCGCCGCGAAATCGTTCCAAATATCTATGCTGCCCTGCGCCAATAAAGAGTAGGGATTGGCTCCCTTCTTGGTACCTGGAACGCCTGGATAGTTATAGGCGGAATAGGCATCATATCCCTCTGTATTCGTCACGTTTAAATTGGTCCAACCGTTTTTAGGACCGGGCGTGGCGCAAGCGACTACGTAGACGCCGGGAAAGCCCGCTTTACGCGCGGTATCTTTGAGAATTTGCCAGGCGCGCTTCACCCCATCCGGCCCATCCCATGTTTTTTCCATATCGCCGACGCTGAAAACGACCAGCAACGGCTTGCCGTCAATCTTAAAATAGGCGGGGTTTTTAAAATCGTTGACCACCCAGTTTTCGCATGCCTGTCGCCATTCCGATTGAGGGATGCTGAAAGCGCCGTTATTAACGTATAGCAGCGCATACTTCATACCCAGCTTGTGCGGATCTTTTTTGTAGAAATTCAAGGCGGTATTTATCGTCTGGTCGGAGGGGTTGGAATCGCGGCGCGTGTCATACCAGTCGAAGATAAAGAACGTAACTCCTGCTTTACGCGCCCAGACGATCTGCTGGTGAACCAACGGGGCGGTATTGTCATACCAACCGCTGAGCGGTTCCCGCTCCGGATACTTTGTCGGCATGTCTCCAATGTGGAAATTTTGGCTGGTTGTATCGGCCCAGCCATCAAAGTAGTAAATCCCAACCTGGGCACGCTTTATCGCTTGAGCCGGCAAGCTGATGGTTTCCATGAAAAGCACGAATCCAATCGCAACATAAGCGGTAAGCCGCCAAATCGGTAATGATTTCATCATTTCTCGTTTAACTCCTTTTATTTTGTAAATTTTCCGGCCATTTCATATCGGCCCGCCATCGGAGCAACATCCACATAATCGGCGCCGATGCGAATCGGCGGATGATCGGCGATGACTACTCGATCCACATGATAGCCGGGCAGCCAGATCCGAACCGTTTTCGCATGGGGTGGGACCTGTGCGATTTGAATTTTAATGTCATCCGATAATTTATCGCGCGCCGCACGGAAGCTGATCGGTCCGCCCAGCGTGGTAGGCGCCCTCTCAACTTCAATGGGACGATTGGAATTCAGCCACCGATTGGGAATGCCATACATTATATATAGCCGATCACCCACTTCGCGGATCAGCATATTACGAAGCAGCATCACAAAGTTAGCGGCCGCCCACCCATGCGGCTGGTCGCCGGTTCCTACCATTGTATCGGGATACATCTCCTCAATCCAGCCTTTGGTGGTGTAGGCATGGTTGAGATAGCCCCAAAATAGCTTTAGCGCCCGATTGCGATGCCCCTGCAGCCAGAGCGCCTGGATCCAATCGGCGGTGATATAGGTCCAGATTTTAGGATGATTGATATATTGGTACTCGTCCTGAAGCCGGTTGTCCCACATCCGCTCAAAGGTGGATACGATTAGCGGATCATGCGGATCCATCACCTGACAGGGATAGAGCGCGGCGATATCGCCCCAGATATTCGATCCATTCTTGGTCGCTTCGGCCGGGCTTCCGGGCGCGCCCGGGATATAGCTGCGGCCGCGATTATCCACCGTTTGCGCTTTTCTGACATCGGCGATCACGCATTTTTGGAAATCATTTGTCTCTCGCTGCATCCATTCCAAATCCTGTTTTTTACCCAGCGCAGCCGCCGCGAGCGCCGCTTCTCGAATCCCCCATACTCCCCAAAAATCATGATAGAAGCAGTAGATGCTGCCCGGAGCGATCGCCTCGCCGAAACCTTTCGGCAATAGCCCGTAGTGATCGGTTCCTGCATCTTGGGGCTGCATGGTTGTCTGGCGCGCGCTCTTTATCCACCCCGCCCCCTTTTCGATGGCGGGATAGGCTCGCTTCAACCAAGATTTATCGCCGGTCAGCTCATAATGGGAGACGATCGCCCAGAGCGCTTGACCTTGGCCGTCCCATTCGGTGGCGGGCGCATCCCATGCCCCATTAGAGTGCTGCTGTATCGGCGCGGTTCCCATCGCGTTCACCGCGGGCGGCAGCGGTGAATGGATGAACACCCGCAAATCGCGTTGCGCCTCCTTTGGGTAACCGGCAATATCTTGAGCATGTGTAATATAAGAGCCGTCACGGTACCAGAATGCGTTGTAGATCGTGGCGCCCGGCTTCACTACATAGAATCGGCCGACCCGATCCCGCAACAAGAAGGTGTAGGCCAGTGAGGCGCGGTAAAAATCGCAAACATCCCGGTCTGGAACACCAAATTGGGCGCCGCGCCGGAAGAACCGATCCCACCATCGCCGGGTGGATTTCAGCAGGCTCTCACCGTCGCCGGAGCCAATTTTGGAAATTTTGTCGGCCGTCGCACCTTGCGGAAATCGAAGCCAGAAGGTCGCCCGCTCTCCCGGCGCCAGATCCTCGCTCAACCGAATGCGACCGCTCGTCAATCGGCGATCTTCATCCGATCCGCAGGCTACGCGATAGATCGGAATCGCATTTGATGTGCCCTCCTTCAGCGCGGTTAAATCGAGCGATTCACCGGCCGGGAAGACCCAAATCGCGTTGAGGATCGCGTTTTGGTCCGATGCGTTTCTATCTGCCTGAACCTGTGTATCGAGCCACCCATCCGCCGGCGCGGTTACGTCACCGCTGACCAGCACTGGCACATTTTGGCCGGCATCCGCAATGGGGTCTACTGTCTGGATGAGCTTCCCTTCCAGCGAGACGTCTAAAATCCGCTTTCCCGGCTGCGACCAGTACCCCTCGCAAAACCCAAATACCACCCGGTATCGCTGGCCAGGCTCTACTTTGAAACGGTAGACGATCGGCTTTCCGGCCAGTCCCACCGTAATATTGCGAAATGCCGGGTCGGCCGGCATAACGGGCGCCGCCCAATTCGGCTGCGGATTCCAGCCGCTCACGTTTCCCCAGGCGTTTTGGGCCACTGCAACCTTCGCGCTGCCCGACCGAGGCCGATCGGCCAGCGCAACGACCGTCGAGCCGCCGACCAGCGCATTTCCCTGCACCGTGACCGGCGCGCCGCCGCCCACATCAACCCGGCATTCGGCCTTCTGCCAGTTGGGGGCGAGGTTGTGAAAGCGAACCCGCACCACATCCACCGCCTTTTTATGAATCAGGCATCCAAAGGCTAACAGCTCATACTGTATGCCCCGCTTTTCACAGACGGTTCGAACGATAGGGTAGTAACCGCCATATAGGGATTGGGTGGTATTGGGCTGAGAGCCTTCGCTGGGATGGCCGAAACGGAAGGAGAACCGCCAACCCGCCAATACCAGTGTTCCATCCTTCAGGATGATGGATTTAGAATGATTCATCACTCCGATGAGCGATTGTGGATTGACGTTTTGCCAGCGATAGTCCACCCGCTCAGCCCGGGCGATCATTGGAAGTAATAAGATCACAAAGCTCAGTCCAAGCAGCGCGCGGCTCATTCGGCACCTCCCTTCACCATCGGCGCATATTCAACCCGATCAGCCGTATCTCCTCTAAAAAGTGAAAATGCCCTCCCCCTTATATAGAGGGAGGGCTGGAGTGATGGGCGCCTCTGATCCGAATTCCACGTTGCCGCCGTAAGACAGCGTTTTACGGAATGGCAGGCGCCCGGTTAGATATCTGATTGCAAGTCGGCCGATTTTAGGCGAGCTTTTCAGCCAGATCGGTGCTTTCCCAGGGAAATGCGGCATTGCCGAAGTGGCCGTTCTTCGCCGTTTGTAAGTACTTGATCCGGTTTGAATCGAGCAGGCCGAGCCGCTCGATCATCGCTTTCGGTTTTAACTCGGCCTTCTGCCGAATCCGCTCCGATATCTTATCGTCGCCGATCTTACCGGTTCCGAAGGTATCCACCAGAATGGAGATCGGGTCGGGCACCCCGATAGCATAGGCGACCTGTATCTCGCAGCGCTTGGCCAGGCCGGCCGCCACCACGTTTTTAGCGATGTAGCGCGCCATATAGGAGGCGGAGCGATCCACCTTAGTCGGGTCCTTGCCGGAGAAAGCGCCGCCGCCGTGACGCGCCATTCCGCCGTAGGTATCCACGATGATTTTGCGACCGGTTACGCCGGTATCGGCTTGGGGCCCGCCGACCTCGAATCGGCCGGTCGGGTTGACGAAGTAGCAGATACGGCCTTTCAGGTATTTGGCGTAGTTGCGCAGCACCGGCTGAATCACGTGCTCCTGAACGATTTGCTCCACCTCTTCCTTGGTCAGGTTGCCGTCGTGTTGGGTGGATACCACGACGGTATCAATGTGATCCGGTCCATCCCCGTTGTAAGCGATGGTGACCTGAGATTTTCCATCCGGCCGCAAGCCCAGCTCGTCGTTTTGAGCGCGGACTTCGCTCAGCCTGCGGGTTAAATGGTGCGCGATCGTGATGGGCAGCGGCATCAGCTCTTCGGTTTCATTACAAGCATAACCGAACATCATTCCCTGATCGCCGGCGCCGCCCGTATCCACGCCTAAAGCGATATCGGGAGACTGCTGCTGAATGGCCAGCATTACGCCGCAGGTATAGCCATCAAAGCCGTAATCGGTATGGACGTATCCTACACCGACGATCGTCTTTCGTACCACATCGGCAATTTCGACGTAGGCATTGGTGGTCAACTCGCCGCCGACGACTGCCAGGCCGCGCGTCAGGAAGGTTTCCAGTGCGACCCGAGACGTAGGATCTTGCGCGATCAATTCATCCAGCACGGCATCGCTGATCTGGTCAGCCAGCTTGTCGGGATGCCCCTCGGTCACGCTTTCCGAGGTAAACAGCCTGAATTCAGACATATTGATAGGGTCCTTTCGATTGGAGATGCTTAGCGAGCCAGACAAAAGGACGAAAGCACTAAAAAAACCTCTCTCTGCAGGAAAGAGGTTGAGCTTGCTTCAGTGGAAGCACACGTTCTCTTATCTTGCAGTTTGGTAACTGCCCGGAATTAGCACCTTTCCCATCGGGTGATGGGAAGGTTGTTGTGGCGTCATCAGGCCGGTCCCTCGGCCACTCTCGATAAGACTCGCTATGCTGTTTTCATTAATACTTTACAATATAATACGGGTTTTGTCAATACGTCGTACGGCGGAACGGCGCCTAAGTTTTAGCCGGCGCAATCGGACGATTCGGGCCGGGAGACG
>JAKBZR010000044.1 GCA_021842405.1 bacterium | reverse complement strand
AGCATAATCTTTCCACTTCAGATTTAGTTGGCGCCTATCTTAAAGGAGTTGATAGGTCAGCTCCTTGTACTGAACCCTATCGGCGATGTGTCTTTGATTCCATTTCATCGATTTGCTTATTAATCCGATTCAACCAAAGCTTAAGATAAGCCATGGCCCGTTTTTGGGAAGGGGGAGGTGGAATGGTTATAGGTTTCTTCGATATTATTGTTCTTCCCCCCTTTATATAGTAATTAGCTGAACGCGATACGCTGCTCCATGAATAGAGATCTGCGACAATCCAGCCTAAGACTATTAAACCCGGCAACGACACTTTCTTTATGGGAGGTTGCGGACCCTTCCAATCGTGTTTTACGGCATAGACATAAGCATGGTAGATTGAAGGATCATGAAAACAGTGGAGCAACATCGAATTTAATACCGAACCTGGGTTTACATAACCGAAAAGCGATGCAAGGAAAAACCCAATCACCGGTGAATAAGAACGTTCCCATGCCGATGATAGATTACTACGCAGCAGGTGTTGGAGGTGTATCGCTTCAAGTTTATCTTTCGGTGATACGCCCTGTTCTTTGATACCCGGCGTGAGCACCACATTCTGATAATACTTCTTGAAGACATAAACGGCTAGCACACCAAGCTTAAATTGGTTGAACACGGAAGGGTTTAGCCTTACATCTTTTTCATATTGAGGGAGCAACTGACGCAGGTGAATCCGCACTGACTGCAGGAAGCCAATTGTCGCAACATAGTCAGTTGGATGCCGCCTCATCTCCTCAGCGAACGCTTTTTTTGCAACCGACAAATTTCCGTTTTTCAGCGCCGCGCAAGCAGGATATAGATAATGGGGCGCAAACTTGGAAAGCGGAAGAGGGAAATCTATATATCCCTGATAATAAGCGTTGTTAATGAGCGATATCTGATTCTCCTTTGTTGGAATGGATAGCGTCAGCGCTAATATAAACCCGATAGAAGAAAGTAATTTCATGACTATTTTCCTTTTCGTTTTGTTCGAGCCTGACCGACCCCATTTTCGTCAGACAGGCTCGACTTGTGTTAGGGTCCTGGTTGTATGGTGCCGATTATCTCACCAAACACTATCACCAACAGATTGCCTGGTCCGGATTGAGGCACCATGGCATCCCAACCATATTCGCCTTCAAATCCGTGTATGTTGTAGACGCCGCAATTTCCGTAATACTCATCAATACCGGGTCCCCATACTATGTACCCTCGTGACATGGGTGGAATTGATATCGTAAACGATTGAGAGGTTCCACTTGAATAGCTTTCACCCAGTGTAATGCCTTCGTTCATCTGAAAAGCGGCTGCCACTTCCTCTATCGGCAACATTAGACTAGTACCGATAGTACCGGTTATTGTCTTGGTTACGTTGTTTGTTTCAGTGAATCCCCACGTAGCTGATGAATCAGTAGATAGATTGGACGAGGGGCCTGCCGCACTCCATTCCCCCAAGTCTTTCCATGTTACGGTGCCGTCGGGATTTTCTGAATAGGTAGGACCGGTAATGGGAATCGGGTGTTTTATTACACCGGTTTGAAACCATTCATCTTTAGGCACCTCGGAATGAAACTTCATGTAGTAGCTATTCGTTGCATCAGTGTTATCCATATCAGTTAGATGCAGATAGATATGGTCGACTTGTCCATCTGAAATGGGAGAATTCAAGCCATAAAACACTTCAAAAGGATTGATCGGATCTGGACTGAATACCCCATAATCATAAGCAGAAGTCAGGGAGCTATACCAGCGATAAGAGCTATCTTGACTCCATGATCCAACCGCCTGTCCAAGGTAATCTATGAAATTGCTGTCATTAGGTGAGGGGATCACGGTATCTCCATACATCGTTCCATCCGGCGAACGAACGTTTTGCACCGGAACCGGATTGCCGTTGGAATCGGTGCCACGATAGTAGGTTGGATCCCGGTTGGAAGTGATATCCACCTCCCGATCATCAATCGTTACCGTATCGTTCACCCATCCCTCAACATAAGTGTAGCTGGTTATATAGCCAATCACGCCGGAAGGACTGGTCAAGTTGATCTGCATCGTGGAGGTGTAGGTCGCCTGGCCACCCGATACCGGCAACCTCACGCAGCGGGAATGATTGACCGTCGTATTCAGAATGCTGTTGGTGACATCAGCGTCGGTTCCGCCAACACTGCCGCTCACCTTTCCGGAGCCGCCGCCGGTGGTTGCGTTTGTTACGAGCACTTGACCAACTCCGGCAGTCTTAGCGGTTTTAATCACCACGTGATCGGGCGCCGGACCGCTGCCGGTCCAGGTGATGGTGTAGGTGACATCAAGCGTTGCATCTCCAGTGGAGGCCGCCCCCGAATAGTAATCGGGGTAGACCCAAAAATCAATGGAGGTCTGACCGGAAAGGTCGCGCGTGGTGTTTGTGAAATGCCGATGCATAACCTTGCCGCTGCCGTCCACCGATGCGCTGCCGGTGGAGGTGTGAGTTATGCTCCAATTACTGGTTTGGCATTGCGCCCCCCCCCGCAAAAACGAGGAGCGAGGTTGCCAAGAAGAAGTACAACGGGGTGCGAGATTGCTTGCAGTGCATTTCGGTTCCTCCTGGATCAGATAATATGGATCTCTGAAAAACTACTCGCACTATATTTAACTTGCTTAGCTGTTAGTATTGCATAAATCGTGCCAACTGAAGTAAGAGAGTTGTTACAGGTAAGAGTTCTGTTTTGTGGGAGTGATTTTCGACCATATTTGTCGCCCCCCCCACCCCAGCCCTCGCCCGTCAACGGGGGGAGGGAGTTGGTGATTGCGGCACAGTCCTCTCTCATACATTGGGAAGTGGAGCCGGATCGGAATCTTCTTCTTTAAACTTGGAGCGAGGGCTGGGGGAGGTGGCCGGGAGATGAGGCGATTTACTTGCTGATTTTTAATTCCCGCAAAACTGAACAGTTACATCCTTTTTCAAGCAGCGGTAAATCAATTTTACAAAACAATGATTAGAAGTTACCTTTTCAGCGGTGTTCCGCCGCTAAATTACGCCGTGCAATCTCGAAATCTTCGGGCAGGAGTTGCCGCTCTGAATCGGCGTGATCGTTGATCCGGATCATGGCTTGCAAGCCGGCCTCATTTACGATCGCCCGAATATCGGCGCCCGACAGCCCGGCGCAGTCATCGGCCAGCTTATCTAAATCCACCTCTGGATTCACCTTTGCGATCTGCGTATATAGACTGAACAGGGCCCGGCGGGCGTTTCGATCGGGAAGCGGTATCTCAATTTCGCGGGATAGCCGCCCGCCGCGGCGCACGGCCGGATCCAACATATCGGGGCGGTTGGTGGCCCCGATTAAGAAGACGCGATGATTGGGTCGCATGCCGTCCATCTCCTGTAAAAATTGATTGACGACCTTATCGGAGTGGACGCTGACGCCGCCGGCTCGAATCGGCAGCAGGGCATCTATCTCATCTACAAAAATAATGGATGGCGCGGCAGCGCGGGCCTGTTCAAACAGCCCTTTGACCCGCTTCTCCGATTCGCCGACGTACATCTGGTTAATTTCGGCCGGCGTGATGGAGAAAAAGGCGCACTTCGCCTCGTTGGCCAACACCCGCGCGATGGTGGTTTTACCGGTGCCGGGCGGCCCCTTCAGCAGGATACCGCTCGGAGGCTCTACTCCCAGCTCGCGGGCTAAATCCGGTTGCTCCAGCATCAGTTGCATCTGCCGCAGCTCCCGTTTGGTCTGCTCCGGCAGCACCAGGTCGTTCCAGGTTAGCTTTTGCGCGACTGAAGTCTCAGCGGTATGATGGGGTGAGGCGGAATTTGGCTTTAGGCTATGGAGCAGCTCTAGGGCATCCCGATCGTTGGGGTCTAGTCCCAGTGTGCGCTCGGCGATCTCTATTGCCTCCGCCCGGTGGCCCAATTCCTTGACAACCAGAGCAAGGGCAGAGTTTGCGGCCACCGAGTCGGGCTCAATCACAATAGCTCGTCGGAGCCAGAACGAGGCATCTTTCAACATTCGATGATGCTGAGTGAACTTGCGGCCCCGACTCTGTGCGATGTCTTTGATTCCGAGCAACTGGGCGCTGTAGCCGATCGCCAAATCGGTGGTGCTGGGCTTGATAAAGGTAGCTCGGTGCCATATCGCCCAACCCAGGCGAAAGTTGGCTTCGAAAGAATCGGGCGCCAGTTGCACCGCATTGTGAAAAGCAGTTATGGCTGCCTCCCATTGATCTGCGTTCGCGCTCGATAAGCCCGCTTTTAACTGGTGTTCAAAATCGGTCATACATCATCCATCAGTCCCATCTCTGCCAACGAATGGGCATCCAACATCTTTGAACCCTTCACCATCTTGCTTGCCTCCTCCGACTCCGATGGAGTGAGCCTCAAATATCGCTCCACCACATCCGGTGGGACGTATAGCTCGTTATATGTCCAATGTGTCCCAAGGTAACAGTTCAGTTCTTACTTGTTATGACAAGGATGTGGTCTGATCTGTTAACCTATAGTTGGATCAAATAAACCCGGGCTGGTGCGCCATCAGCCCCCAGCATCTTTAACGGTGCGCAGATTAAAATGTACTCGCCCGCCGCCACGCTGGTGAAATCGCAGCCTTCAATGGCCACCAATCCGGCACCCAGCAGGGTATGGTGAGCCGGCGAACCGGGGTTGTGGTAGGGCTCAACCGACAGATAGTCCACGCCCACCAGCTTAACCCCATTATTTACCAGCCACTCCGCACCGCTCTTCGCAATGCCGATGAAGGTGGGGTCAAAGGTGTCTCGGTTCAATAGTTGGCGCTCCGTATTACGGGTGCGGATCAGCAGGCGGGTGGTTCCAGTCGGCAGATGGGCGGCCTCAAGTTGCTCCGCGCTGACATGCTCATCGCCGTGGATATCCAGCAGGACGGCGGGTCCGACCAGCGTCTCGATAGAGAGGCGTTCAACCGTGATGCCGCCTTCCACAAAATGATATGGGGCGTCAATATGAGTGCCGGTGTGGGACCCCATACTGAACGCCGAGACGTTGGCACCGGCTCCGGATGCAATGGAGTGGATCATCTCGCGCTTAGGCCCCGGTTCACCCGGCCAGGTGGGCATTTCGGGGCGGAGGGTGGTGGTGATGTCGAAAACCTTCAAGTCAAAGCTCCTTATGCCAAAGGATAGTAATCAAGTGATAACTGGATTATAGCTAATCATTTCAACAAATGAATTGGCGGTTCCTGCCCTATAAGGAGCACCTACTGATTAACGTTGAATCGACCGGTTAGAACGGCCACCGAGAAACCTCTCAGCAAGGAAAGAGTTCAATTTTCGGGGAATGTTTTCTAGCAGCATTTGTCGCCCCCCACCCCAACCCTCCCCCACGAGGGGGGAGGGAGTTGATTATTGCTATAGGGGTAAAAGTCTGCTGCCTAAATTACCCAGAGAACTGAACTCATTCTCAGCAAGATCGAATCTCCTTCTGCATTGGCCTCGAGCGGGCGATGAATAGGTTGGTCGCAATGGAGAGAGGGATACATATATTCACTTGACCCCTCCTATATTTCCGAAATCACCGGGATCACCACCGGACGGCGGCGGGTTTTTCGATTAAAAAAGCGTACCAGCACCTCGCGTATGTGGCTCTGCGCCTCATCCCAACCGGTTTCAGCGTCGCTTGTGAGGGTCTCCAGCTCCTCCACAATCAGCGTCCTTGCCTCCTCAAACAGCCCTTCACTGTCCTCCGGGTGCAAGAAGCCGCGCGAGATCAGCTCCGGCCCGGCCAATACCTCACCGGTATTGCGATCAAGGCTCAACGTAACCACCACCGTGCCGTCCTGAGAAAGATGGCGACGGTCCCGTAAAATGACTTCGCTCACTCCGGCGCTGCTGACTCCATCCACCAGCACCGAGCCGGCGGGCACTCGCTCTCCATAAGCCGCCGTATCGTGATCCAGCTCCAGCACATCCCCGATTTCAAGCGGCAGAATCCGATCCGTTGAGATTCCCATCGAGACGGCCATTTCGGTGTAGGCAAAGATGTGGCGCGGCTCCCCATGATAAGGGATGATGTATTTGGGCCGGGTCAAGTTCAACATCATCTTCAACTCTTCCTGGTTGGCGTGTCCGCTGGCATGAACCGGCGTCAATAGGTCGTAAATGACCCGCGCCCCGCGACGAAAGAGGCGATTGACGGTGCGCCAGATCGCATCCTCATTGCCTGGGATTGGGGTGGAGGAGAGGATGACCGTATCACCCGGCATAATTTGGATCTTATGGTCATCGCGGGACATCCGGGTCAAACCGGATAACGGCTCTCCCTGGCTGCCGGTGGTAAGGATTATAACCTCGGCCGGGTGAAAATCATCAATCTGCTCCACTTTGATTCGATCCACGCCGGTCATGTTGAGATAGCCCAGTTCCGAAGCAACCTCGATGTTCCGGACCATGCTGCGCCCGGCCACCGCCACTTTGCGCCCATAGCGGGCAGCCGTATCAAATACCTGCTGAACCCGGTGTATGTTGGAGGCGAAGGTGGTCACGAAGACGCGGCCGGTTGCAGCGCGAATCTCGCGGTCAAAAACGGTGCCGACGAAACTTTCGGAGGGAACCCAGCCCTTTTTCTCGGCGTTGACTGAGTCGGAAATGAGCAGCAAAACCCCCTGGTCGCCCAACTCGGCAAATCGCTGGGCATCAAAGTGCTTGCCATCTATGGGTGAGGCGTCAATTTTAAAATCACCGGTGTGGACGATGGTGCCCACCGGTGAATGGACAGCCAGGCTGACTGTGTCCGGGATGGAGTGGGTTACACGAACCGCTTCCACTTGAAACGAGCCGATCTCGATCATCTGCCCGGGCGTAATTTCTCTCAGATCGAGGGCGGGCAAACGGTGCTCCTCGCATTTCATGCGAACCAGCCCCAGTGTGAGCCGCGTGCTGTAAACCGGGATCGTCAGCTCCCTCAGCAAGTAGGGCAGCGCGCCGATGTGGTCTTCATGGGCGTGGGTGAGCACAATGGCCCGCAAATTGGAGCTGTTTTGGCGGAGGTAGGTGAAATCGGGAATGATGAGGTCAACCCCGGGTTGCTCTTCGTTTGGGAACTGAACGCCGGCGTCTACCACGAAGAGATCATCTTCGTAGCGAAAGGCGAGCATATTTTTGCCGATATCGCCGGCGCCGCCCAGAGCGATAATTTGCAGCTTAGATGGGATGGTTACTTTATTTATTGACTGGATCGGTTTTCTCACTTCCCGCAATTCTGAGATCGAGGATACGGACAGGCAATTCCCTCCCCGGCCACATGGGGAAAATCAAGGAGGTGGCAGACAGCGGCCAGTAATGACAGGCCGGGTTTAATTCCTCACCTTCTCTCCCAATAACCCGTACTCATACACCGCTTTCTGTACGATTTGGCGCTCCGAATCGTTAACCGGAACCAGCGGCAGTCGCACTTCGCCGACCGGCACTCCGATGAGATTGAGCGCTGCTTTAACCGGAGCCGGGCTTGGCGTGGTGGACTGGAAGCATGCCCGGACGATCGGCATCATCTTCAAGTGCAGGCGCGCCGCCTCAGCCACCGCTCCGTTGCGATAGGCGCTGCACATCGCGCTGAGGTCGCGGCCCACGAGATGAGAGGTTACGCTGATAACACCGACTCCGCCGATTGCCATCAGCGGCAGCACCAATCCATCCTCACCGCTGTAGAGCAAGAATCCACCCGGCGCGCCAATTAATAGTTCGGAGGCTTGCATCAGGTTGCCGGTTGCCTCTTTTACGCCGCAGATAAAGGAGCAATCTTTGACCAGCCGTTTGATGGTTGCCGGCTCGATGGTGACCGCGCTGCGGCCTGGAATATTGTAGAGCAAAGTGGGGGTTCGAGCCGCTTCTGCAATCGTGCGGAAATGGCGGTACAATCCCTCTTGCGACGGGCGGTTATAGTAGGGCGCGACCAGCAGCACGGCATCGTAGCCGAGAGCAACCGCCTCCTTCGAGAGCGTTATGCTTTCGGCGGTGTTGTTGGAGCCGGTACCCGCAATCAACGGCACCCGCCCGCCGGTTATCTCTTTCACCAAGCCGAACAGCTTCAGCTTTTCCGCGTGGCTGAGGGTCGGCGATTCGCCGGTGGTTCCGCAGACCACCAATCCATCGGTGCCGTTGGCGAGCAGGTGCTTTATGAGTCCTTCGGTTGCCCCCTCATCAATCTGACCGCGCTCATCGAAGGGGGTTACCATTGCAGTAATGACGGTGCCAAACTCCGGGTTCATCGTTGACTCCTTTCGGTTTGCGTGGCTGTTAGGATGAGCGGAAGGGATGAAACCATTCGATCGGATCGCTTCAATGGGTCAATGGCTGTGGAATGCAACGCTCAGCTCGTGGTGTCGTTTCCAGTTCTCCAGCAAGCCACGTCGGATCAACGTTTCGGCGATCTGGAAGCCGTTTAAGGCGGCGCCCTTGAGGATCTGATCGCCGCAAACGAACAGATCAATCGCATTCTCGTTGGAGAGATCATGGCGTATGCGCCCGACAAGCACCTCGTCGCGGCCGCTCGCCTCAATCGGCATCGGAAAGCGATTGCCGGTCCGGTCATCCACGATGACGACACCAGGCGCATTTTGCAGTGCATGATAGACCGACTCCAGCGAGGGGCGATGCTCAAACTCCACGTTCAGGCTTTCCGAGTGGGCGCGCAATACCGGCACCCGGATACAGGTGGGTGATATCCGAAGTATGGGGTTGTGTAATATTTTCCTCGACTCCTGGATCATTTTTCGTTCTTCCTCATTATAGCCGTCCTCGTCCACTTTGGAGTTGTGAGAGAAGAGGTTGAAGGCGATGGGATGCGGAAAAACCTTTGGGTCCAGCACATCGCCCTGCAGTGAGCGCCGAGTTTGGTCAATCAACTCCTGCATCGCTAGTGCTCCGGCGCCGCTGGCCGCCTGATAGGTGGAGACGATCACGCGCCTCACTGGCGATAGCCGGTTGAGGGGGGCCAGCGGCATCAGCATAATGATGGTGGAGCAGTTGGGATTGGCGATGATGCCCTTATGGTCGTGAAGGTCGTTATCGTTAATGCCGGGAACTACCAGCGGGATTTCGGGTTCCATACGAAATGCGGAGGAGTTGTCAATCACCACCGCTCCGGATTTAACGGCGCTGGGCGCGAACTCCTTGCTGCGCGCGCCGCCGGCCGAAAAGAAGGCGATGTCGCAGCCCTGAAAGGAGTCATGCGTCATCTCTTCGACGGTGAGCTTCTCCTTGCGGAAGGTGATCTGCTTGCCGGCTGAGCGGGAGGAGGCCAGCAGCCGCAGCGATCCCAGTGGGAACTCGCGTTCTTCCAGCAGGCGAATAAACTCGGTGCCGACCGCCCCGGTGGCACCGGCTACCGCCACATTATATTGATTCATCTTAGTACCCTCGATTTGGCGAGCTGCCCCTCAAAGATTGGTCGGTGTAAATCGCCAAATATGACACCGCCCCGGCCTGCCACCGCAATGATTGGTGTTATCGAGTGCCATGTTTATTACATCCGTGCAGGTCAGAGGTTGGTTAATCGTTAATTGGTGACTATTTTACCCGAATAGCCGTGTTGACTGAAAATCGGGAGACTGGCCGGTCGCCCCTACCCCCTTAAGGGGGGATGCCGTCTCTTCCTGATTTATGGTGTCAACATCGTCCTCGCCTCTCTGAGACCTGTCTGCAACCGGCAGGCCGGTCGTTGCCCGCATTCCGTTCATTTCACCGGGCGGCATTGAGGCGTAATACTCGGCGCCGGCGCGCATCTCGGCTTTGCGTTCATCGCGCCAACTCGTAGAGGGCGCGCGCGAAGATGCGGGCCGACCTCAACAAGGTGTCCACCGAGAACCGCTCGTCGGGCTGGTGGGGAGGGCCGTCGGAGCCGCCGGGAAAGGTCGCGCCGAAGGCCACCGCGTTGGGCGTCGCGCGGGCGTAGGTGCCTCCACCCATCGTTTCAGGTAAAGATTGAGTGTCGCCCGTCTCTTCCCGATAGGCCTTCAGCAGGGTTTTGACCGGCTCCTGATCCAGCGGGATGAAGAGGGGCGCCATATCGTGATGCTCAACGATTGCGGCGTGAACCAGCTCGATCCCGGCTGCGATAGCCTTCAGCAGCTCGGCCGCATCCTGGTGCACCGGATAGCGGATATTGTAGGTCAATTTCAGCGCCCGGCTTTCGAGAGCGGCGACTCCAAGGTTGCAGCTCAAGGGGCCGGTGACCGGGCAGGTTCGGGCGACCCCCAGACCGAAGCCGTCGGCCAGGCTGGAGCGGATGATGAAATCGAGCCAACTGTGGTTTTGGGCCGGCAAGACCGCTTTCAGCGCTCTAGCGAGGCGGACGATCGCGCTGTCACCTTCGAGCGGCGTGCTGCCGTGGGCCGATTTACCGATCGCCCGGATCAAAATTTCGCCCATTTTCAGCTCGGCGCTCACGTTGTGATCCCAATACCGCTGAAGCTGGGTCGCCGCTTCCAGCAATATTTCCGGCCTTGCCGAAAGTCGCGCCGCCGCCAGGTCGGGAACCATATTGGGCCGATTTCCGCCGCAAAAGCTGACTAACTGCAGCCCATCCGAATCGGTGGGAGTGTTATCCGAGGAATTGGCCAACGGCAGCTTGATGGTGACATTGGCGATGCCCTTTTCGGCATAGGTGAGCGGAAAGCTGGAATCGGGGGTGAAGGCGTAGCGCGGGCGCTCGTTTTGAGAGATGTTCCAGTAGTGATCCACGCATTCAAACCCGCTCTCTTCATCGCCGCCGAAGATGATGCGGATTCGCCGCGAAATCGGCAAGCCGCTCTCCATCAGCGATTTCGCACCATAGAGCGCGGCGTAGATGGGACCTTTGTCATCGGATGAACCGCGGGCATAGATGTAGCCATCCGAAATTTCAGCCTCGAATGGGCCGAAGTGCCAGCCGTCCCCCGCCGGCACCACGTCGAGATGTCCCAACGAGGCCACCATCTCATCTCCTTGTCCGAACTCGGCATGGCCTGCATAGCCCTCGTCATCGTGCACGGTAAAGCCCATTTCGGCGCAGAGATTTAAGGTGTAATCCAGCGCGCGGCGAATCTCAATACCGAAGGGGGCGTTCGGCTGTGATACATCCTTGACACTGGGAATTCGCAGCACCTCTTGCAGCCGCTGGATCATCCAATCCCGGTTTAAATCGAGCCAAGCAAAGAGTCGCTCTTTATCGTGATTATCCATCGTTTGCGCTCTCCCCTTCTCTATCCGTTTTTGAAAAACGAGCTCGCACCCTCTCTACCGTCACACCGTCCTGTAACACCCGCTTAAATTGCCCAAAGAGCTGAACTCATCCACTTAGGGTGCATTTTGCAAGGCCTGCCAAAGGTTCTTATCGGAGCTGCTGAAACAATGATGACAAATTGTACCCGTAACCGAATGAAATAGCGTGTAAACCAGAAGGAAGCAGGCGGATAAAGGGAGAATTTAATGATGGGAAAATTCCGGTGTCAGCCTCATTTCCCGTGCAAGGCCTTGGTGGAAATCGGCGATTCATTGAGCGGATCGAGTTTTCCATAATGTGAAGAATTGTTATAATCGCATAGCTTTAGCTGAGGAGGTATTTGCAGTGAACTTATCCGTTCGTTGGCGATTGAGCGCCATGATGTTTCTGGAGTACGCGATCTGGGGTGCCTGGTCGGTAGTCGCTGGTAAGAGTTTCCAGGATATGGGTTTTAACGGCAACCAGATGGGATGGATTTTCAGCCTTTTACCGCTGGCCACCATCATTACACCATTTTTTGGTGGACAGATCGCCGATCGCTATCTCAACACGGAGAAATTTTTAGCGATACTTCATCTGATTGGCGGGGCCGTCATGCTAGCGTTGGCCACTCAGACCAGCTATCATATGATCGTCGTGCTGATGCTCATCTACTCTCTCTTTTACGCTCCGACGCTGGCATTGACTAACTCGATTACCTTTCACCATTTGACCAGCTCCGAGCGGGAGTTCGGCGGTATCCGGGTCGGCGGCACGGTCGGCTGGGTAGCCGCCGGATGGATACTTGCTCTATGGCGGTGGGGTGTAGGTCACCCGATTCCCGGCGACCTCTTTTATCTTGCCGGGATACTTTCGATTTTATTGGGGTTGTTCTGCTTTTGTCTCCCGAAAACACCGCCGAAGCGAGAGGGCGCTAATCCGCTCGCATTCGTTGAGGCTCTCGTCTTGCTAAAAAATTTCGATTTCTTGTTTTTCATCATCATTTCGTTTGTCGTTGGGACTGAGCTCCAGTTCTACTATATGTTAACGCCCCAATTCCTAGCAGCGCCGACCCATTTCGGCGGCATTGGGTTATCAGAGAACAGCCTCTCGTTCGTGATGAGCGTGGCTCAGATCGCGGAGTTCTCGGTTATGCTGTCGTTGCCATTCTTTTTATTAAGACTGGGGGTTCGGAAGACGCTGGTGGTGGGCATCTTGGCTTGGCCCATACGATACGCGATCTTTGCCTTTCTTCCGATCGCCTGGCTGGTCATACCGGCATTAGCGCTGCACGGCTTTTGCTATGTCTTTTTCTTCGTGGTTGGATTTATCTATGTGGACAAGGTAGCACCGGCCGACATCCGCGCTTCTGCTCAAAGCCTGGTTGCGCTGGTCGTGTTGGGAATGGGTTCCTTTGTAGGCAGTAAGTTTGCCGGCTACATCCAAAACATCTATACCAAAACTCTGCATCCGGCAATCATCTGGCACAATGTAACGGTCAATCAGGTCACGAATTGGCACTTGGTTTTTCTGATCCCGTGTGCTTTGACGGTTGCCTGCGCCATCATCTTCCCGCTGCTCTTCCATGAGCGCCAAACAGCCGCACCGGAGGTTCAAGGGGCATAGGGTTTTATCTAGGACGAAACGCTCAATCCATGCTTGGCTGCCTGGAATACAAATAATCTTAGGTTGAGAGGAAAGCTTTTTCTCCCCGTACCGGTGAATCGTTAAATGGGATCCCGGTTAATTATTGCGCTGCTGGCTTTGGCCGGCCTCGTCAATATGGCAATTTTCGTCCGATCCGCTTGTGGCGGGCAAGATAGCCAATGCTCGCTCGTCAGCCGGGATCGTGCAGCTCGATTGTTGTGGGGATTGCCAAACACCGGGCTGGGCGCCGCCTATTACCTGTCGGTTGGCCTGCTCAACCTGTTAATAGCTTCACACTACCCCGCGCTATCGGTAACCATCGGGCGCACCATTTCGCTGATTGCGCTGGCGATCAGCCTTTTCCTGGCGCTCTATCTTATCCTCAAACTAAAAATTCCGTGCCCGATCTGCATGGTCGGTCACGGAATAAACCTTCTGATCGCTCTCGTTTACTGGCTGAAATGATGGAGAGGAAAGACGACCAAACGCATTCTGAGCGTCGTTTAGTATCGTCGGAGCCGGCATCGCCACTAGATGGGCGTAAACGGTATGCTCGACGACTAATGTGGCGTCTTTCCTCTCCCTTTGCAGTCCTCAAGAGTGTCCGGTGGAGTCACCCGATGGACCTCCTTTCAGGACGTAACCGGCATTCAGCCGGTACATTTGAATCATACCATACAATTTTAAATTATGCACGAGGAAATAGTTCAGGTAAGAGTTCAGTTTTGCGGGAATGATTTTCGTTCGCCCCCACCCCAGCCCTCCCCGCAAGCGGGGAGGGTGTCATTGCGAGCGAAGCTAAGCAATCTCCTTCACCAGTCCCTCTTAATCCCCTCCCCCGTTTACGGGGGAGGGTTAGGGTGGGGGTGCATCCAATATGGTCGTAAATGATTCCCACAGAACTGAACTTTTTCTGAATGCCGCCGTTTGTCATTTTTGCTCAGTCACGGGTATACTACCCTGATGTTGAACGATCTCCTCCTACCATTTTCGCAGTCATGGAGCTACCGCTATGGCATTCGACGGTTTCCAGGATTTTCTTACCGCCCTTGAGCGCGCCGGCGAGCTGCGCCATATTCGCTGCGAGGTGGATCCTCACCTTGAAATCACTGAAATCGCCGATCGGGTTATGAAGTCGCCTAACGGTGGTCCGGCCCTGGTTTTCGATCACCCTAGAAACTGCAGTGTACCGGTCGCAATCAACACGCTGGGCTCTCGCAAGCGCATCTCGATGGCTCTTGGCGTCAATGATATCGAGGAGATCGCATCCGAGATCGACGACCTGCTCAAGCCGGAGGTGCCGGCCGGACTGGTGGATAAGATCAAGATGCTGCCGAAGCTGAGCCGTCTTTCGGCGATGCCGCCGAAAACGGTCTCCAACGGAATTTGCCAAGAGGTGGTGCGTACCGGCGATGAGGTGGACTTAAACGAGCTGCCGGTGCTTCACTGCTGGCCGCAGGATGGCGGCCCCACCATCACTCTACCGCTGGTCTTCACCTTCGACCCGGCCACCGGCAAGCGCAACGTCGGCATGTACCGCCTGCAGGTTCTGAGCCGCAACACGACCGGCATGCATTGGCAGCTCCATCATGGCGGGGCCGAGCACTACCGCCAGAGCGAGGAGCTCAATCGCCGCATTGAGGTGGCGGTGGCATTGGGGGGCGACCCAGCCGTTATTTATGCCGCTACCGCCCCCCTGCCTCCCAATCTGGACGAGATGCTATTTGCCGGATTTTTGCGGCGGAAACCGGTATCTCTGGTGCCCTGCAAAACGGTGAGCCTTCAAGTTCCCGCCGATGCCGAGTACGTCCTGGAGGGCTATGTCAATCCCCACGAACGGTGTACCGAAGGGCCGTTCGGCGACCACACCGGCTACTACTCACTGGCAGACCAATATCCAATCTTTCACGTAACCGCGCTCACTCACCGCCGGAATCCGGTTTATCCCACCACGATCGTCGGTATCCCGCCGATGGAGGACGGCTGGATCGGCAAGGCGACCGAGCGAATCTTTCTGCCGTTGATCCGGCTTTCCTTGCCGGAGGTGGTAGACATCAACCTGCCGGTGCAGGGAATTTTTCATAATCTGGCACTAATCTCAATTCGGAAGCGGTATGCCGGCCAGGCTTTCAAGGTGATGAACGCCGTCTGGAGCCTCGGCCAGATGATGTTGACCAAGATCGTCTGCGTATTTGATGAAGATGTCAACGTGCAGAACATGGATGAGGTGATCTGGCGGCTGGGTAACAATATTGACCCGGAACGGGATACCCTAATCGTCAAGGGACCGATTGACGTGCTCGATCACAGCGCTCGGATGGTCGGTTTTGGATCTAAAATTGGGTTTGACGCCACCCGCAAGCTGCCCAGTGAAGGCTTTGTGCGCGAGTGGCCCGATGTAATTCGGATGTCACCGGAGGTCAAGGCTCGGGTTGACGCAATGTGGAATGAGCTGGGGCTGTAGTCCCGACTTGGAGCCGTAACATAGGCGCGCTTTGAAATCTTTTTTTATCCATTGGGATCGAAAAATCTTCTTCATGGTCAATCACGGATGGGAATGCCGTCCGCTGAATGTGATCATGCCGCTGCTGACCGATCTTGGCCTGGGCGAAGTCCAAGTCTCGATTATTGCAATTTTGGCGTTGGTGATCGGATTTTGGCATACCCGAAAACGGCCGGGTGAGGGATCTTGGCTGAAAAAGGCGTGGAGCGATCAGAGATATTGGTCGGCGCCTCTGCTCTGGTCGTTTGTGGTGAGTGGTATCATGGCTCAATTACTGAAAATTATCCCACGTCAACGGCCCTGGTGGTATTATCTCAAACATAATCCTCACGTTTACGTGCACGTACTGGGTGAACACTTGAGGGTGCGAGGGTTTCCATCCGGCCATGAGTCCACCTCGATGGCGATTGCTTTCACCGCTAGCTTGGTGCTGAGAGGCAAAGGAGAGCGCTGGATCGCGAGATTGTTATTGATCGTCGCAATCGGAGTCGGCTTGTCCCGGCTGTACGTGGGCGCGCACTGGCCGCTCGATGTGCTGGGCGGCATCGGGGTCGGGCTTATCTCCGGCGGTATCGTTTATCGGGTTATACTAAGGAAGCGGGCAAGGCAGGCCGCACAGGTGGAGGCGGCTGGAAGTAACAATTCAACTTTGTGAGAAAATATTAGGATTTCGTTCATCCATCTTATTAAAGGGACCGACCATGCTTCCTCACCAGCCAGAATTGGAGGAGGAGGAAGGGCGGGATGGGGGTCAAGACACACCGTCCTGAAACACCCGCCTAAATTGCCCAGAGAACTGAACACATTCTTTGATCGGTAGAAGCAGAATCAGATAAAATGAGCAGAGCAAAAGCGATAAACCGCCTGCTGGTTGGAATAACGGGTGCGAGCGGCGCCATCTATGGAGTCCGAATCCTCGAAGAGGTTGCTCGCCGATTTGACGAAGTCTACCTGATGATCTCGGACGCCGCTCGACAGGTGATACGGGCTGAGCTGGGTTTGAACGTCGGATACGGGCCCGATGCGGTGAAAGCCTTACTGGGGCGCGAGTTTTCAAACATTGCACTTTTGAGTAAAAATGAGTTCTTCAGCCCGCCGGCAAGCGGCTCCTTCCGGCACGCCGGCATGATCATCGCCCCATGCTCGATGGGCACCGCCGGCCGGATCGCCCATTCCATATCGGACGATTTGATGACCCGCGCGGCCGACGTCTGCCTGAAAGAGGGGCGGAAACTGGTGCTCGTGATCCGGGAGACACCATGGAGCCTGATACACCTTCGCAACCTGACCCAGCTTGCCGAGGCGGGAGCAACCATATTGCCGGCGGCGCCCGGCTTTTATCACCAGCCCAAAACAATTGACGATCTGGTCAATCATGTGGTGGGGAGAGTATTACAGCAGTATAATATGGAACAGAACTTAGCACCGGAATGGAGCGTGGAGGAATCACCGGATGCTTATTAAATTTTTGAGAACCGTCCGTATTTTACTGGAGATGGTGAAGTTTGAACACACCATCTTTGCACTACCGTTCGCATTGATCAGCGTGGTGCTGGCTGCCCAGCAACTTCCGGACGGCTGGCCGGCTGCCCGCGTAATTGGGTGGGTGCTGGCCGCGATGGTCGGCGCCCGAAGCGCCGCAATGGCCTTCAATCGGATCGTCGATTCGGACTATGACGCGATCAATCCACGAACCGCCCGGCGGGCTCTGCCGAGCGGCCTGCTCACATTGGGGCAAGTGATTGCCTTCACCATTGTGGCGGTCGGCCTATTTGAGTGGGCGGCCTGGGAGCTGAATCCGCTCTGCTTTGTCCTCTCTCCGCTGGCGCTGGCCGCCATGCTGGGATACTCCTTCACCAAGCGGTTCACCTACCTCTCGCATCTTTGCCTTGGGCTGGCAATCGGTCTCTCACCGATCGGCGCGTGGCTGGCGGTGACCGGACAGCTTAAGATCGTTCCGGTATTGCTGGGCGCCGCCGTGATGCTCTGGATCGGCGGTTTCGACATCATCTATGCGCTGCAGGACTATAACTTCGACCTGAAGACCGGCCTTCATTCACTGCCCAAGGCGATCGGCCCCTCCCGCGCACTTTTGGTATCTCGGATCATGCATGCCTCGATGTTGCTGCTGATGGTGACGGTCGGCTGGTTGGACGGTTTGCATTGGGCCTACTATTTCGGGGTATTGTTTGTGGGCAGCCTCATCGCTTATGAGCAAAGCCTGGTCAAGCCGGAGGATATAAGCCGGGTTGACCTGGCCTTCTTTACATTGAACGGCTGGGTGAGCGTTAGCATGTTTATCTTTGTGCTGCTGGATCGGTTGCACTTTTAGGATGGTGCGATGATCACCTCAATTGGATTACAAAATTTTAAATCGTGGGGGCCAAATCCAGAAAAGGTTAAGCTCGCTCCGCTGACCGCTTTTTTCGGTGCAAACAGCGCCGGAAAGAGCAGCTTAATTCAATTTTTACTGATGTTAAAACAAACCGTTGAATCTTCGGATCGGAAGTTGGTGCTGAACTTCGGCGATGACAGATCACTGGTGGAATTGGGATCGTTTAAAGATATTGCGTATCGTCACAATATAGAAGCACAAATTGGATGCGAGATTGAATGGCAACTTCCACACCCATTGGAAATTCCAATTGAGGAGACGTCGGAAATATCGTCATCACCTATCAAATTACAATTTTCGGCAAATTTTACACAGAACGATACTGGACAGGTAAAGTTAGAGAATTTTGAATATAAGTTCAACCAATATTCAGGCGGTATTAGGCGAGATTCCAACGACAATAAATCAGATAACTACGTACTCACTGTCCAACCTGACGACTTGGGTTTAAGGAGCAAACGTGGCCGTCCTCCTACGATAAGCTCACCGTATAGCGGAAGAGAAAATCCAACCGGACGATACATCGCTCTATTTCTGCGGTATTCGTAATGGCAACTCATCTATAGAGCGCTTGAAATTGAATATGTTCGGCGAGATTGAAAACTGGCCTGAAGACTTCTTCGATGATGAATTCGGCGAATTAGCGGAAACGCAACTTGCGGCGGCTCAACGCAAGATGAAGAAGCCGGCGTGAATGGATTTGTCATTGATACGAATGTGTTGCTGGTCGCCGATCGTCAACATCCCCAGGCCGGTCCGGAATGCGAATTAAATTGTGTGACTTTTCTAAATGATATCCGTAACAATAAAGTAGTATATTTAGATGATGATGATCATATATTTGGCGAATATCGGAAGGGGTTAAAGAGTGGATCACAACAAAGCAGGAGAATTAATTTAAAAGGAGAAGCTCGAAAACGGTCTATCGAATTGGTTGCGTGCCCTATCTGAACGGGAAGCCGTTAATTGACTGGTTCCACTCGCCGGAGTGTGATTTTCCTGCCGAAATCAGCTACGCGGTGCCCTCCCGGTTGGCGATGCTGCTTGAAAGCGGAGAGCTGGATGCGGCGCTGCTCTCCAGCTTTGAAGCGTTAAAACACCCTGAATTTCATATTGCGCCCGATGTATCGGTCGCCGCGCGCGGTGAAGTGCAGAGCGTGCGCGTTTTTTGCCGAAAGCCCATCGCGCAGGTAAAAAATGTCGCGCTCGATACCAGCTCGCTGACTTCGGCCGCCTTGACCCGCATTGTGATGGACGAGGTCTACCATCTGAAACCGCAATACGAGCCGCGCCCCCCCGATCTGGATCGCATGCTGAACGATTTTGACGCCGCTTTAATCATTGGTGACTTGAAGCTGTTTGAAACCCCCGTTTCGGAGATTATTGACCTGGGTGAAGCCTGGTTCCGGTTGACCGAGCGGCCGTTCGTCTATGCGACCTGGCTGGTGCGCCCGGAAGCGGTGAGCGGTCCTCTTATCAATGCCCTGCTGCAGGCGAAAAATTGGGGTCTATCCCACCTGGCTGATCTCTCGTCCCACTGGTCGAATGAGATGCGGCTTCCTTACGACCGGTGCCGATATTACTTTGAAAGGGTGATGCGCTACAGCTTGGGACCGGATGAAATCGGCGGCCTCAATCTGTTTCGCGAAAAGTGTATCCGGCACGGCCTTATCTCCGCAAAAACCATCATTGAGCCGGCATCACTGGATTAATGAGTGATCAGCCAATCTTAGTCACCGGCGCGACCGGACTGATCGGCCGCCGGGTTGCCGCAATTTTGCGGAGCCGGCAAACTCCTGTCCGGATGTTGGTTAGAGATCCCGCTCGCCTCCATCTGCCCGAGCCGCCGCAACCCGCCGCACCCCCGCCTGAAATGGTGGTGGGAGACCTCACCGATGAATCGCTGGTAAATCGGGCGGTGGAGGGCTGTTCCAGCGTGATACACATGGCGGCGCTGGTCCACCACAGCCCCAATTACCAGGACTACTGGGAAAATAATGTGGGTGCAACCCGCCACCTGATTTCAGCCATCGCCCGATGCAGTTTAACCATGGTGCATACCTCATCGCTGATCGTATTCAGCCCACCCCCTGTAGGTGAGTTGGGCGATGAGGGGACATCGTTGGCTCAACCTGGAACCTACGGCCCTTATCAGGCGACGAAAGCGGTTAACGAACAGGACTTCAATCTGGCAATTGCAGAGGGCGCCGACATTCGTATGGTTTACCCCTCCTCGGTCTACTGCTCCGATGTGGATACGTCCAGCAATATCGTGCGCCGCTTCGCTTTGAGAATGCTGAGGGATGAGGCCGTATGGATGCCGGCTCCACCCAGTTGGCTCATCAATATCGCTTGGGCGGATGACGTGGCGGAGGGGATTGTGGCGGCTCTGACCCAGGGAAAGCCAGGCGGCCGCTACATTTTGGGTGGCCATAACGTCACCGTTAAGGAACTGGCACAAGAATTGGCTCTGTTAACGGGCTATCGGCGCTCCATCCACACCCTGCCGGCCGGTTTGTTGAGCGCACTGGCGCCCCCGTTGGAGTGGGTGGGGCGGATCGGTGGTAACCGGCGGCCGCTGCTGGCAAGACATACGGTTCGCACCATCTCGCGTTCATGGGCGTTTAGCTCCGAGCGGGCAATCAAGGAGCTGGGCTACCGAGTAACAGCCCTTGATACGGCGCTTGGACATCTAGTCGAGGGGCTTAAAAAATCAATGGGTCAGCGGGGATACGGAGACTACAATGGACCCAGAAACGTTTGATAATGCACAGCTATTCATTTAGATATTAGGAAAGAGTTCAGTTCTCTGAGTAATTTAGGCAGCAGGCTTTTACCCCTATAGCAATCATCAACTCCCTCCCCCCTCGTGGTTGTATAGACTTGGGACATGGGTGGGCCGGGGGGGCGACAAATGCTGCTAGAAAACATTCCCGTAGAACTGAACTCTTTCGATATTAGGGAATGGAATGAATGGTGGGGTATATTGGGAAAAGTGCCTCAATGCGAGTTAACGATAGCGCCTGCCTGACCGCCTCCACACAGCCCACCAACACCACGCGATAACTCCGTTCTATTAAATACTTCCGTGTGTTGACAAGTGCAGCGAGACCGGCGCTGTCGATATGTAGAACGTTATGCATCTCGATGGCAACCGTTGTTTTACTGATATTTTTCAGCCGTTCAACTGCCTTCAAAATGTAAGCTCCGTTCCGACCGGTCATTGAACCAGTGATCGAAATAATGTAAACAGTAGGAGTCTCATAAGTTCGAACTAATATCTCCTGCCGGGCGACTGAGCTTCGGAATGTCGGCTGTTTTTGCATCGGTGTTGCCTTTTTCAACTTACAGCGAGTGCTGAGTTATTACTCCGGCAATGTTATAGCGTAATTAGCTTAACCTCTCTATTCATGCCTGTCGTCTTCGTCCACAACGAGCCAATAGCTGCGTCCCTATTATGAGTCTGTCGCAAAAACCTTTTGCAGGAATTATAGCAGAAGATGCGAAAGAGTTCAGTTTTGTGGGAGGGGTTTTAGTTCGACCCCACCCCAGCCCTCCCCGTAAACGGGGGAGGGAGTTCTCCCTCCGTTTACGGGGGGATTAAGGGGGTCAGTACCTTTGTGCCTTTTCTCACGCAAAAGCAATCCAGCACCAGATCGCCCGGATTGGAGCTGGATTGAATGATGCGCTTCAGTAACGCCACGGGCTTTTGCGTCGTCGTTCCTCGAAGATGGCCAAGCCGTTCATGGTTGATCAAAAGTGTGATAAGCGATGTAAATCCCTTCAGGGATGAAAGGATGTTCCTCGAAATCATACGCTCCATTGCAAGATACTATTCCGCTTGCTCCATCCCCACATTGCTCGATCCAATGCGCGGAGCGTCACGTTTTGTTTGTTCGCCATCTCATGGCACGCCGGAAGATATGTGTCGAAATAACCATCAACGTCAGTCGGCATGGATGCTGGCGCAATACCCCATTCACGATACTATTGGGAAATGCCAAGTCCCCCTTCACCGACCGCCCATACCTCGAAACGATTGGAATCGGCAGTTGCGCCCGAAGTGTTGATGAGCGTTACCGTTAAAACATGGTTGCCCGGGTTCAATCCGGTCGCCACCGTCTCATAAGCGGCGTAGGCTCCCCAGGTCGGCACCATGCTCGAATCCAATATGACCGGTTTTGAGCCGTCCACTGAGGCTTCAGCGCGTGCCAGACTGCCATGAACCCGCCGGAACATCAGGCCGATGGTGGCGCCCTTCACCGGTATCTGCAGAACTCCGCCAACCTGATCGCACTGCCAGCCCTTGCCCAATGCTTCCGGCCCGGTCAACTGCCAGCCATCCGCCCGCGATGGGGTTACATTATCGGCGGTCAAGATCGCAGTGTGAAAAAACTCATTGGAATACAGCGGTTTCGGCAGCGGTGAAATGCGCGGCATGTGGAAATGGGGCGCTTTTGATGCGGCCCGATATTTCTCAAGCTCGGCGGCGAGATAGCTGGTGATGAAATCAGCGCAGTACTGGTGTCCGTGGTCGTTCGGATGGATGATATCGTAAAAGACATCATCGAGCTTCATCTTACCCGCCTCGATTTCAGGCCAGATCGCATCCCGGTAGCTCACCATCGCCAACCGGTAGTGGCGGCCGATGTCGGACTGCCAGCCTTGCGCGTTATTGCCGTTTCGATCCATTGTGAAGAGCAGCACCACGGCCGGCTTTTTCGGCGAAGCCAGAATCTGCCGCAGCATCCCTTCAAACATCGCCAGGTGGAGTGGGTCGGCCTGTGACGGATCATTAACCGCATATTCCACCGCCACGAAATCGGGCTGGTGAGCCAGCAGATCGCGCTGAACGCGATAGGACCCGATATCGCTGCCGGTGGCGCCGATGCCGGCATTGATCAATTGGACCGGCGCACCGGGAAACGTAGATTGCCACCAACCGGAGACCCGATTCACCCAGCGGTGCTCGGGGTCACTGGCTCCCGCGCCCTGAGTGATTGAGCCGCCGATAGCGCCGATTACCAGCGGCCTTCCCGATTCAGCGCGAGCGAAGACGTGCCAGAGCCGGGCACTACTGCCGCTTGAAACCAGTGCTTGTCCTGACAGGCCGACGGCTGGGGTAACGCCTAGCACCAACGACGCCAGAAAAACCATGTTCGAATATCCTCTCAATAATGTAATGATCTTGTTCAAGGTCAAAATTACGCGCTCGGACGGTCATTTCCTGCCATTACCGGCAAGTTGGCGTGGAAAGATATTGCCCCTCTCGAATAAATCTCCGAATGAATTCAGTTTTGCTGAGAATGGCGGTGAAGGCCGGTTAATTTTATTGGAGACCTCGATCGGCCTGCCTAACGGCAGGCAGGCGGCAGACCGGTGTTGCAGACAGGTCCCATCGAGGTGGGGATGATGTTGACACCATAAAGCAGGAAGAACCGGCATCCCCTCTCCCTTTGTACATCCCTTAAGAAGTTGTTGAAAAAATCACTGAAGCCCGCTCTTTCGTCATTCCCGCATGGCTCCACTCCAGTGGAGTGGATGGCGGGAATGACGAAGCGGCAGGTTTCAACCACTTTTTCAACAACCACTTAAGGGGGAGGGCAAGGGTGGGGGGCGAACGAAAATCATTCCCGTAAAACTGAGCTCTTTCCCTTTCTCCGCGTAACCGTAAGAGTTCAGTTCTCCGGGCAATTTGGGCTGGTGTTACAGGGCGATGTGTCTTGACCCCCATCCTGAGTCTGGGAGAAGAAGGGGGGTCTTGGGAGCGCGTTAGGCCGACCCCCATCCTAACCTTCCCCCTCTCAGGGGGAAGGGATTCGGACTGGGTCTTGGCGATTACTACGTCGCACCACATCCTTGCCTTCTACCTTAAACTTGTCCTACTCTTCCCCCTCGCAACCGTTCCGTGCTCCTTCCCCCTCCCAGGGGGAAGGCTGGGATGGGGGTAGACGGGTGTACTCTAATATTTACCCTTGTTTCTTCCATTGATTGACTCGTACCCCATCCTGGCCTGGTAGAAGAAGGAGGGCAAGGGTGGGGGGCGAACGAAAATCATTCCCGTAAAACTGAGATCTTTCTAACCGAGGAATTTTCATCTTTACGGGTAATATAATATCACTGTTAAAAATATCACATGGTCGTGGTTCAGACGGTTAATACAAATTAAAAATTGGGGGGTTGACTGCATTGCGTTTCCAATACCTATTGATAGGAGCATGTTGGATGATGATGGCCGGACTGCAAAGCGCCAAAGCGGACCTTTTCTCATACGTTAAAGCACCCGATCCGGCATTTCATTGGCAGCTTGTCAGCAAGAGCAAAACGCTCAATGGCACCATTTACCATCTTTCGATGGTTTCTCAAGTTTGGGAAGGGATCACCTGGAAGCACCATGTGGAGCTTTTTTACCCGAAGAAAGTGACCTTCCCCGGTAAGGCGACCCTTCTCATTACCGGCGGCAACCCGGATGCAAGCGATCTTATGCTGGGCGAGATGGTTGCCAATGCGACAGGGGTACCGTTTGCAGTGCTCTTCGAGATCCCCAACCAACCCCTTTTTGACGGCCGCTCCGAGGATGCCCTGATCGCCTACACCTTTGTTCAATACCTCCATACCGGCGACGCAAACTGGCCGTTGCTCTTCCCGATGGTGAAGAGTGCGGTCAAAGCGATGGATATGCTACAGGCTTTTTCCCGTACCGACCTGCATCAGCCGATAAAATCCTTCATCGTCACCGGCGCCTCAAAGCGGGGGTGGACCACCTGGCTGACCGGCGCGGCGGATCCAGCCCGAGTCATCGGGATAGCGCCGATGGTAATTGAGATGTTAAATCTGCCTGCCCAGATGAAGCATCAGCTCGCAACCTGGGGCTCATACAGTCAGGAGATCGAAGATTACACTAAAGCGGGCATCCAGCAGCAGCTTGGCACCCCGCGGGGACAGGTGCTGGCTAAAATGGTGGACCCCTATACTTATCGAGATCGCCTGACGATGCCGAAATTAATCATCAACGGCACCAACGACCCTTACTGGCCACAAGACGCGATGAACCTCTATTGGAACGGTTTAAAGGGTCCGAAATGGGTGCTCTACGATCCGAACTCCGGCCACGGGCTGAGTGATAAAACCCGCGTGCTCGATACAATGGTCGCCTTCATCAAGACGGTGGCGGCCGGCAAAGAGTTGCCCTCCTTGCAGTGGAAGTATGAGGTGCGCAACAAAAAGGTTACCTTGCTGCTGAAATCGTCTCAAAAAGCATCGGGCGCCCGATTGTGGCTGGCCAAATCGGATACGCTGGACTTTCGGCCGTCGCACTGGAGCTCAACCCCGATGACCAAAGATGGTGGGGAGTATGAGGGAACCGCTTCCGTTCCGCAAGAAGGGAACATCGCCGTTTTCGGCGAGCTGACGTACAAGCTGAATGGGCATCCCTATACGTTGTCCACCGAAATAAAGATTGCGCCGGATGTCCGCGAGCAGGTCGGCAACCGTTAAGAGCGCTTCAATTTTGCGCGGGGCATCGTAACGATGTCAAAACGAAATTCAGCACCCGCCGGCCGATAAGCAGGGGACTGGATTCCCGCTTTCGCCTGCCTGCGGTAGGCAGGCGGGAATGACGAAGTGGAGGGTTTCGGCGACTTTTTCAACCACTTCTTGGATGGTGGTGGTGGGCGCTAAAAGGCAAGCCGTATTTTCAATCTAATAATCGAGGAGATTTATCCAAATGGCGGAAACGAAGCCGATCCGAGTTTTAGTCTGGGATGAGAAGCCACGCCACGCACCCAAGGAGGTCTATCCGAAGAGCATCAATGGGGCGGTGGCGGATGGCTTGCTGGAGTTGGGCGGCGGCAACATCGAGGCGACCTGCGTGAATTTGGATGACGCGGAGCAGGGCATTACCGCCTCTAGACTTGCCGGCGCCGATGTGCTGATCTGGTGGGGGCACGCTCGCCATGGCGAGGTGTCCGAAGCGACGACCGCGAAAATCGTGGAGCGCGTACACCGTCACGGTTTGGGATTTGTGGCGCTTCATTCCGCCCACTATTCGAAGCCGTTCAAGGCGGTTCTGGGAGCGAACGGCCACTTGAAAGGCGGCTGGAGGGAGGATAATCAGCCGGAGGAGATACGGGTTTGTGCGCCATGGCACCCGATCGCGCAGGGTGTCACCGATTTCACTTTGCCCCATGAAGAGATGTATGGTTCTCCCTTTGATGTGCCGCCTCCGACCACGGTGGTGCTGCAGTCCTATTTTCCGGCCGGCGGCGAATATTTCCCATCCGGGCTGGCCTGGACGGTTGGTGAGGGCAAAACGGAGGGCTTCACCTCCGGTCCGGGTGGCGGTGTCGGTGAAGGCGAGGGGAAGGGGCGGGTGTTTTACTTCCGTCCCGGACATGAGACGATCCCGACCTACTTCGACCCCAACGTGCGGCGGGTTATTTACAACGCGGTGCGCTGGGCCGCACGCCGGGCTTAATTCTGCCATAGAAAGTCACTGAACGGGCAGCAGGCCACCTTAGTGCCGGAGGCCGCAGCACCTTGCGGCGGCCTCTCTACGATCGTAATCCGGAGGTCGTCATGACCGCTGCCCGCTCCTTGAAGGCGATGGGGCTTGAGCCGGAGCGTAA
>JAKBZR010000001.1 GCA_021842405.1 bacterium | reverse complement strand
CCGAGCAAGCCGCTCCAAAAAGCGGCGCTCATCTTTGGAAATGGTTGTTGGAAGGCGTGTTGAGTTCATACTATATCTTACCATATAACCATTCAGATGTCAAGTTATATGGTGTGCACTACACTAGGGGAATGCTGAGATAAGTGGGGCGACCAATACTACCGAAAATCATTCCCGGAGAACTGAACTCTTACGGTAAACTCTAAGTGAATGGGGGTGACTTCGTTTTGGATATCTCTTCGATCATTCATTATCTCGGTAACTTGCTGGGCCAGGTTATCAGCGAGCAGGAGTCGCCCCGTCTTTTTGAAACCGAAGAGCGAATACGCGCCAATGCGAAAGCGCGGCGCGGCGGGGATATGGCGGCGGCGGCGCAATTGGCGCAAGAGGCGGCAGGACTCGCCACCGATACGGCCCGCGCCGTTGCAACCGCATTCACGATCTACTTCGATCTCGTAAACTTGGCTGAAGAAACGCATCGCGTTCACACGCTTCGAGAGCGAGAGCGCATCAACGACCCTTTACCGATTGACGAATCGATTGGCGAAGCTATCATGCAGCTCAAGAATCGGGGTCTCTCACCCGATCAGGTGGATTCGCTCTTGCGCACATTGCAGATCGAGCTGGTTCTCACCGCCCATCCAACCGAAGCCAAACGCCGCACCATACTTTCCGGCCTCAAGCGTATTTCGGATATCGTGCGGATCTTTTATGAGACGGAGCCGCTTCCCCGTGAGCGCCGCGAATATGAAAATGCGCTGCTAACCGAGATAACGGGCCTCTGGCTGACGAGTCGAGTTCGCACCGACAGCCCGGCCGTAACGGATGAGGTGAGAACCGGTCTCTATTTCGTAGATGAAGTTTTCTGGGAAGCAATCCCGCGTATCTACAAGGATCTCGACGACGCCCTGGCCAAATACTACCCTGACGTCACAACCCCGCCCAGATGGCTTACTATCGCTTCTTGGATCGGGGGCGACCGCGATGGTAATCCAAACGTAACGACCGCCGTAACGGCGGAAACGCTGCGATTACATCGCGGGCTGGCGGTTGAACGCCACTGCCGCTCATTTCATGATTTGGCAAGAAGGCTCAGTCTGAACGATCAGCGCATCCCAGCGCCGCCGGAGCTGTTGACGTTGATTAACTCACGACGACCTTTGCCTGCTCATGTGGAATATCTCGAAAAGCGATACGCCAACGAACCCTACCGGCTTGTTTCCGCTCTTCTTGCCTCTGACCTCGAATCGGCATCGCAAGAAGATATGACATCACACTTAATGGATGACGCTCCCCACAAGGCGCGCCTGAATGTTTCCGATCTGAAGGTTCCGTTGGATTTGATTGCGGCCGCGCTCCCTTCCCGCCTGACCCACTCAAAGCTGCAAACGGTGCGCCGCCAATTGGATATATTCGGCTTACATGTTGCGCGTTTGGATTTGCGTGAGGATTCGAGCCGCTTGCTGGCCGCCATCAGCGAAATACTCCGCGCGCTGAACCTCGATACCGATTTTGAGCAGAAGGACGATTCTTCGCGCCGGGCGGTACTCCTCAATCTCCTTAAAAAATACCCAGAAGGGCCTCAATCACTGGCGAAAAATCCGGGCGTTACCGCCGCCACCGCCGAAACGTGGTCGCTATTTCGGCTCATCGCACGCGCCCAAAATGTATACGGCCGTGAGTTGCTGGGTCCCTTCATTATTTCGATGGCTCGCGGTGCAGCCGATGTATTAACCGTTCTACTGCTTGCGCGATGGGCGGGCTGCGCCGACAGGCTTACCATCGTCCCACTTTTTGAAACGATGGCGGACTTGGCGGCAGCGCCGAATATCCTGGCAGAGCTGTTTCGGCTCGCAGTGTATCGTTCCCATCTGGCAACCTGTGATAACGAGCAGATGGTTATGATCGGTTATTCCGACAGCAACAAGGACGGAGGCTTCCTGGCTGCGAATTGGGCGCTTTACCAATCACAGGAGCAGATTGCGGCGGTTTGCCGCGACCACTGCATCCGGCTCACCCTTTTTCACGGGCGCGGTGGTACGGTTGCCCGCGGCGGTGGACCGGCAAACCGGGCAATAAGGGCGCAACCGCCCGGCACGCTGAACGGGCGCTTCCGCCTCACCGAGCAAGGTGAAACCATCGCCTCACGCTACTCCAATTCCGATCTAGCGCATCGCCATTTAGAGCAAATCGCGAGCGCCGTAATCCTGGCAAGCGCTGCGGATGAGTGCCCCGCCTCCAGGTGTTCATCCTATACAACCCCCGCTCAATGGCGCCAAGCGATGAGCGCCATAACGGCAGCGGCGCACACGGCATATCGCACGCTCGTTTACGAAACACCCGGATTTCCGGAGTATTGGCGCACTGCAACTCCGATCGAGGAGATCACCCGTATCCGCATCGGCTCAAGGCCATCGTCTCGAAGCGGAACTAATTTGCAGATCACAAAGATCCGTGCAATCCCTTGGGTATTTTCTTGGATGCAATCGCGTTTCAACCTGCCGAGCTGGTTCGGCTTAGGTACCGGCCTTGCGCGGGAGGATGCCTCGTTACTACGGGAGATGTATTCTGAGTGGCCGTTTTTCACCGCGCTGCTCGACAACGCGGAGATGGCGCTGCTGAAAGCCGATATGGGCATTGCGGCGCTCTATTCTGATCTGGTGCCGGATCGTGAGTTGGCGCGACTGATTTTCAGCCTCATCAGCGCAGAATATGAGACAACGCGCCAGGCGATTCTGACCATCACCGATCACTCCGAACTGATGGATGCCGATCCAGTCATCCAGCGATCCGTACAACTCCGCAATCCCTATGTTGATCCGCTCAACTACCTCCAGATCGAGATGCTGAGGCGCCTGCGAGCAATGCCTGATCCGAACTGCACTGAAGCGGACGCCCTTCGCGAAGTGATTGACATCACGATCAGCGGTATCGCATCGGGACTGCGGAATACCGGCTGATAAAAGCGTAGAAACGGCCTCTATATCAACGTATTTCCGGAATAGCCCAGCCATCGCCGGTATGCTACAATCTATCTTCGAAACATTTCAAAAAAATTCAGTGCTACTCGACAAAAGACAGATGATCAACCGGTTTCGGCTCCTTTCTCATATCCACGCAAAGGGAGCCGTTTAACCGGCAAGGGAGGATTTCGTTGACCAGCTTTCCAAAGCGAAAGTGTTTGATGATCGGCGCCGGAGGGATGGCGTCAGCCTGGATTCGAAACTTTTTCCCGCGGTTCCGGCAGCGAATGGAAATTGTAGGGCTAGTGGACATCAATCCCGATGCTTTGCGTGAATCGGGTGATTTCCTCAACTTGGAAGAAAGCAAACGGTTCACCGATATGGCCATCGCTTTCGAGAAGGTGGATGCCGATTTCTGCACCATCGTGATCCCACCTGCTTTTCATCGCGACGCGGTGCGACTGGCTGCCGGCAAGGGGATGAATATTTTAAGCGAAAAGCCGATCGCTGATAGCTGGGAGGCCTGCCTGGACATCGTCAAGATGGTGAGAACTTCGGGCGTCAAGATGCAGGTCGTGCAAAACTACCGGTACACATCCCGGATTTTAACGGTCAAAGAGGTGCTCTCCAGCGATCGGTTGGGGAGGGTGAACTACATCATAGGCCGTTTTGCCGACGACTACCGCCAGCGCGGTGCTTGGGGCGCCTTTCGGCATGAAATCCCGCACAGCCTGCTGGTAGAGGGGGCAATCCACCATTTCGACCAAATCCGTAACCTGGCCGGCGCCGATTGTGAAGAGATTGCGGGCTGGGAGTGGAAACCCTACTGGCAGCAGAGTTTTGACGGCGAGTGCTGCGGCCTCTACACCGCCAAGATGGTGAACGGGGTGATGGCCCAATACGAAGGAAATGGGCTCGAAGGCGGCCAGGCTAACGGCTGGCACCATGAATTCTACCGGGTGGAGTGCGAGCTGGGTTCGGTGGAAGTGGGCAATGACAACGTGGTGCGCGTCTACGAGCGAAATCACAACCTGAGAATGGAGGAAATTCCCAACGTGCGCCCCACCTTTGAAGGTCACAACGGCATTATTGATCAATTCTTAAACTGGTTGGAAGATGCGCCGGAACCGGAGACGGTGATTACCGATAACATAAAGAGCGCCGCGATGCTCTTCTCCGCGATTCAGGCTTCTCAAAGTGGATCATTGGTGAATGTGGCCGAAATGGTGACCGAAGCGATGAGCTAGCCATCAACTCCTTTACACGAAATTTGTTGGGCCATGCACAGGAAATCGAAATATCGGGATTTCTTCGTAAGATGAAATCTCCCTCTTAATTTTCAAAAATGAGCTTACTGGAAGCAAGCCGGATTGAAAAATCGTTCGGCGCCAACACCGTTTTGGATGGCGTCTCGCTACGTCTGGCTTACGGTCAGAAGATAGGGTTGGTCGGCCGTAACGGCTGCGGTAAAACCACCCTGTTGCGCATCTTGGCCGGTGAAGAAGAGCCGGATCGAGGAACCGCTCGCTGGGCAAGCCGTTCGCGAATCGGCTTTCTTCGCCAGGAGCAGATGGTTCACGATGAGCTGACCATATATGAGGAGGCGGACCTGGCTTTCGAGCCGGTACGTCAGCTTGAGCGGCGGTTGCATGAGCTGGAACAGCTCATGTCACATCCGGATCAGAGCACACATCTGCCGGCCATTGTGGAAGAGTACGGCGAGCTCCGCTCCCACTTCGACTGGATGGGCGGTTATGAGATTTTACGAGACACGCATACCGTCCTGCAGCGACTCGGCTTCAGCCCCGAAGATCAAAGTAAGTCAGTTTCGGTTCTTTCAGGTGGTGAGCGAACCCGACTGGCGATGGCTCGACTGCTGCTTTCCGCTCCGGACGCCCTGCTGCTGGATGAGCCAACCAACCATCTCGACCTCGAGGCGGTGGAGTGGCTGGAACAGTTCCTGACGCAGTTTGGCGGTGCAATGGTCATCGTTTCGCATGATCGGATATTCCTGGATCGGGTAGTGCGCCAGATTGCCGAGCTGGAAAACGGTAAGCTACAGTTATATTCCGGCAATTTCAGCCTGTATCGTCGGGAGCGCGAAGCGCAGCGGAATCAACAACTGGAAATGTATGAGCGCCAGCAGGAGGAGATCGCTAGGCTCGAAGAGTTCGTTCGGCGCAACATGGGAACACAAAATACCGGCTTAGCCAAAAGTCGGTTGAAGCGTATCGCCCGCATACAGGCAAGCGGCGCCAAGCCTCCACCGGAAACCGACAAGATGCGGTTGAAGCTCAGTTCATCCCGCCGTAGCGGGAATGAGATATTGGAGATGCGAGGAGTGACCTACCACATCGGGGATCGAACCTTGTTTGCCGATGTAAACCTGCTGATGCGACGGGGTGACCGGCTCGGCATCGTCGGCCCTAATGGCGCCGGTAAGACCACGCTGCTCCGCCTGATCACCGGTGAGGAGTGGCCTACCGAAGGCGAGATACGGATCGGTGCCGCGATTGATATGGGCTATTATGCTCAGGAGGCTGCCGATCTGGATGAAAGCGGCACCGTCATTGAGGCGGTTATGGCGGTGAGTGATTTCACACCGCCGCAGGCTCGCAGCTTTCTGGCCCGATTTCTCTTTCGAGGTGATGACGTATATCAGTCGGTAGCGGCGCTGTCGGGCGGAGAGAAGAGTCGGCTGGCGCTCGCGATTTTAATTTTATCGCGGCCCAACCTCTTAATCCTAGACGAGCCGACCAACCACCTGGATATTGACGTGCGGGAAGCGCTGACCGAACTGCTTGAACATTTCGACGGCTCCCTTCTGCTGGTTTCCCATGACCGTTACCTGCTAAACCGAGTGACCCGTCAAACGCTGGTCATCGCAAAGGGCCGAGCTGAATTGTTCGATGGCAATTATGAGGCATACACCCATGAGCTGGCCAAATTAGAGCAGCAAACAAAGAGAGCAGCGAGCAAACCGGGATCAAACGGCAATCGGAGCTCAGCGGCAAGTTCACCTCCTAAGCCGCTTTCGCCACGAGAAATCTCCAAAGCCCGGCAGCGGATCGTAAAGGAGATCGAGCAAGCCGAAGATCGAGTGGCAGAGCTGGAGGATTGGGTAAAGCGACTTGAAGAGATCCTTTCCGATCCCTCACCCGGTGATGACATTGCGGCAGTTGCCCGCGATTATTCAACGGCCCAGCAGAAGCTCGAACATGCAATTACGGATTGGGAACAACAGGTAAAGGATGCCACCGAACTTGGCCTTGCAGTGTGAAGAAATCGTTTTCCTTTCTCCAGCAACAATTTGTATCTCTATGATAAGGATCGCCGGGTATTGATTAAGTATGCCAATGGATTCCGTCGTTGGATATTCATAGCGGGTGCGGCTTTGCTCTTGTGTATCACGATGGGTGATACTTGCCGTGCCCAGTCCATTCAGAATGCTCAACTTAATATATTGCCGGATGGCATCCGTCTGATTACCCTCGTCCGGCACAATATCCCGCTGGTAGCGATTGATGTCTGGATTCGGGCCGGCAATGCGGACTTCACGGCCCAAACCTGCGGCGTAACCCATTACATCGAGCATCTCATTTTTAAAGGGACCCCCGCAATGAAGCCGGGTGACCTGGATAAAGAGATCGAAGACCTTGGATCGGAGTTAAATGCCGGCACGCTGCGGGATGGGGTTCACTTCCACACCGTTGTCGAAAGCCGCTACTGGCAGAAAGCGCTTGCCGTCATCGGAAATGCACTCAGCAATCCCGCCTTTCGCCAGCAAGATATCAATACCGAACGGCCAGTCATTTTAACGGAGCTGCTCCGCGATCACAGTGACCCACGCCGAATCGTATCGGATCGGCTAACCGAGCTTCTCTTTCCAGGCAACCCTTATGGAATGCCCTACCAGGGACTGGCAGCGACCATCTCCGCGATGAGCCAGGATCAAATCGTCCAATTTTATCATCAGTACTATACGACCCACCGAATGACGGTGGTGTTGGTCGGTGATTTTAACCCAAATGAGGCTAAGGCGACCGCCGAACTGGTATTTCAACCGATTTCCGGCGACACATCGCCCACCACAAACACAATCACCCCCCCCGCCGGTACCCCGCCAAATACCGATGCGATACAGCTCACCACGCCGGAGGTTGGAATGAGCGGGGAGATCGGGCTAGGCTGGAAAGGTCCGCCGGCCTTAGATCAAAAGGCGGATGCCGCGCTGGACGTCTTATCCGAAATACTCGATCTACCTCGAACAGGCCGGCTAGCCCTTGCCTTCTCCAGTCAACAAACGCCGCCGAATGCAACCTGCCGTTACATCAGTGAAAAGGAAGGCGGCATCTTTACGGTATTAGTTACCGCGAATAGCGGATTCGAATCGGCTCGACAGAAGATCATCGAGGTGATCGGCGCCCTAGCCAACAACCAACCTCCGCTCCCTGGTGAGATTTTTCTGGCTAAACAACGGGTCATTGGGCGCTTTCTCTACGATACCGAAACGGTCGGTGGCGCAGCCCGCGAGCTCGGCATCAGCGACATTCTTGCCGGCTACCAACGTTCATTAGACCGTGTCTCCGTCGTCAACGAGCTGACCGAGGATGACTTAGTTCAGGCGGCACAAACATACCTCAATCCAGCCAAGGCGGTCTGCGTTGAATTGCGGGCTAGCGGAGGATAATGCGATGATGGCATGGCTTCAGGCGGTCATTGTAGGCATGGCGCTTGGACATACTCAATTAACTACACCTCAACCGGTGAAAATAACCCTGAATAATGGCACCCCTTTAATTGTCCAGCGCGAGCCTCACAACCCCTTTGTCTCCATTGCCGTATTTATCCGGGCTGGAATGGTGGAAGAGCCGCTGGGTCAACGTGGTGTATCCAACTTGGTGGCAAGCACGCTGCTGGCCAGCAACTCGAACCAATCCGCCTCGGAGGTCAGCGATTACATCGAGGCGGTGGGCGGCAACCTTCAGGTGAAGTGGGCGCCGGATTACGTGGAGGTCTCTTGTGTGTGCGCGCCGGAAAGCTTCGACGATGCCGCCTACGTGATCGGTCAGGCGATTGAAAACGCGAAGTTTCAACCGAACTATCTCAGCGAGGCGAAATCCGATATTCTATCCGAGGTGCTTCATGCCGAGCACGATCCCTATGCAATCGCGTATCAAGCGGCGCGAAGCGTTATCTTTGAGAATGGGTTCTACCGAGAGCCATTTCTTGGCACGCCCTCCGATATTCAGCGATTGACACAATGGCAAGCGCTCCGATTTTACGCCCGCTGGTTCACTCCCCACAACACGGTGGCGGTGGTGGTCGGTGATATTTCACCCACCCATGCCCGGCACGTATTTGATGACGATCTTTACGACTATACCCGCCCCGATTTCAACCTGCCAACCGATACGCCGGGTATCTTCCAAGGATCACCCAATGTTTTAATTCGGTATGCGCCGGTCCGCTTTGAGACGGTTATGGTGGCCTATCCGGCGCCCGGCACCGTTTCACCCGACCATCCCGCATTCGCTGTTTTGAACGCGCTGGTCGGTGCCGGAAAAACATCGCGCCTCTTCACCGAAATCCGCGGTAAGCTTGGCATCGGCTACGTGGTAGAATCCAACAATCCGCCGTTGTGGCAGAATAGTCTGATGATGGCCTATGTTGAATACGACCCCAAAGTATCGAAAGCGCCGGATGGCCGACCGATCACGGCGAATGAGGTCGCTGCCTTGATCCGAAAACAGGTCAACTCAATATTATCAAGCCCACCCACACCAGAGGAGCTGATGCGGGCGCGCCGGTTGGTGGTGGGCGATTATCTCCGAGCTCACCAGCGCACCAGTGCTCGAGCCTTTTATCTTGGCTTCTGGGAATCGTCCGGCACCGGCTATAATTATGATACCGATTACCCGCTTCGCGTTAGAGCGGTGACGATGCAGGACGTTGAGCGGATGGCTCACAAGTACCTCACTCATTACGTCACGGTCATTGTTCGGCCCGAACAAAATAATTAAATGTTCAACGCATTATCACAACTATAGGTTATGTTTATCCGCTGAAGGAAGCCATCTATTGAAAAAACGATTCGATCTGGTTGCAATTGATCTGGATCAAACGCTGCTCGGTCCCGACCATCAGATTCCGGAGGTAAACCAGCGAGCTGTACACTGCCTGTTCGATATGGGAATTCACGTTGTGATCGCCTCCGGCCGCATGCATGAGGCTACCCTTCGCTATTATCGCCAACTTGACCTCGATGATCCGATCATCTCTTATAACGGGGCGATGGTACGCCGCCCGGCAACCGGTGAAACGTGGAGACACCTTCGAATGCCGGCCGATTGTGCATCTGAAATTGTAAGCTATTGCATTAAAAACCACCACCATCTTAACTACTATTTAGATGACCAACTGTATGTGGCGGAACGTGGCGAATGGGCCGAGTTTTATTTCCGCCAGACACAGTCGGTCATCCACGAGGTAGGCGATCTGGAACAGTTTGAAGGTAAAGAACCGACCAAACTCATTTTAATCGCCGAGCCGGAGGTGGTTGCCGACATGCTCCCCCGCTTTCGCTCCCGCTATGGGGATCGACTCTATATTACAACCACCAACCCGGAATATCTGGAGTTCATGAATCCAACCGCCTCAAAAGAGAGCGCCATTCAAATCGTATGTAAGCGTCTAAAAATTCCAGCCGATCGGGTAATTGCTTTCGGTGACAGCGACAACGACATCGGCATGCTCCAATGGGCGGGTGTCGGTGTTGCAATGGGTAACGCCAAGCCGCACGTATTGAAAATTGCGGATTATATCGCTCCACCCTATGACCAAAACGGACTTGCGGCCGCCATTATGGATCTTTTTCGAGAAGATCAGCGCTGAATCGGCATTTTTCATGAGATAAATTTACAGGAAGGTGATTGAAAATAACACGGCATAAAACGATCCCGTTTCAAATAGCTAACCCAATCATCAATGACGGTGCCGCTCTCAATAAACGAATGAACAGCGATGGCTACCTCTTCTTTCAAGGACTGCTGGATCAAGACTCGATATTGGAGGTTCGTCGGTCCATCACCCGACTCTGCGCGGAGGCGGGCTGGATTTCGCCGGATTCCGATCCGATGGAAGCGACCGCGGCTCCCGATGTGAAATGGGTTGAACCTCAACCGGAGTTTATGGCGGTCTACAATAAGGTGATGAGGTTGGAATGCTTCCATGTCCTCGCACATCAACCGGCCATCAGCAAGGTCGTTGAGCAGATAACGCAGGATCAGGTGCTGGTGCACCCTCGTAATATCGCCCGGATCATCTTTCCCAATAATGAAAAGTACACCACTCCGGCACATCAGGATTATATCCACATCCAGGGCACTGAGCAGACCTACACCGCCTGGATCCCGCTTGGCGAGTGCCCGCAATCGTTGGGCAGCCTCGCCATTCTTGCCGGATCACATCGGCTCGGTCTACTGCCAACCCACTTCGCTTACGGCGCCGGCGCCTGCGGAATCGATACGGATGCCCTCGATCTATTATGGGTGTGCGGTGATTTTCATCTCGGTGATTTCGTTCTCTTTCACAGCTTAACCGTCCACAAGGGCCTGCTCAATCGAAGCCCCAATCAAATCCGCCTCTCAGTAGACTACCGCTACCAGGGTATCGGCCAACCGGTAACCAAAGATTCCCTGCTTCCCCATTTCGCGCAGCTCACATGGGAGGAAATCTATCGAGAATGGAGAAACACGAAGCACCAGTACTATTGGACTAAATTCCCGCTCCATCTGGTTGAATTCTCACCAAAATTCGTCCAGGAGCATGACGTGCAGGAATCGAGAATCACCTCAGAATAGGTTGTTAAAAAAGCCGCTGGATACTGCCGCTTCGTCATTCCCGCCATCCACTCCAGTGGAGTGGATAGCGGGAATCCAGTTCTCGGCCTATCGGCATATAGACATACCGATGTTCTGGATTCCGGGTTCCGGGTTCCGCTTCGCGGCCCCGGAATGACGATCCGGTAGAAGTGACCTTATTTTTTAACATCCTCGCCGGGATGAATTGTGATTGGTAACCTATCTATGGATAATTCTCAATGAAGGAGGGCAGCAATGGATCAGACGGCAACCGGTAAGCTCGCAATAGCCGGTGGAGCGCAAACGCATTCGGGTGGATGGCCGAAATGGCCGGTTTTCGATTTAATGGAGGAAGCTGCGGTTCTCCGTGTTTTAAGGAGCGGCCAGTGGTGGTCGGTTGGTGGCACCGAGGTGGTTACATTCGAACGGGAATTCGCCGATTTCCAGCATGCGTCCCATGCGGTCTGCGTCACAAATGGCACGGCCGCTCTGGAGGTGTCGCTGCGCGCGCTGGGCATCGGATGCGGCGATGAAGTCATCGTTCCACCCTACACGTTCGTCGCCACCGCCAGCAGTGTGCTTCAGGTGAGCGCCACGCCGGTATTCGCCGATATCTGCCCTCACAACCTGAACCTAGACCCGGATGCGGTTGAAGCGGCCATTACCCCCGGCACCGCCGCCATCATACCGGTTCATATCGCCGGCTGCCCGGCCGATATGGACCGGCTACGGGCGATCGCCCAGCGACACCACCTGGCCCTCATCGAGGATGCCGCCCAAGCCCACGGTGCCGAGTGGAAAGGGAGAAAGGTCGGTGCAATCGGTGAGATGGGAACCTTCAGCTTTCAAGCCAGTAAAAACCTGAATGCGGGTGAGGGTGGCGCCATTTTAACCGACCAAGAGGAGTTGGCCGAACGCTGCTGGTCGGTTCATAATGTGGGACGGGTTCGCTCCGGTAAATGGTATGAGCATCAGGTGCTGGGCGGTAACTTCCGAATGACTGAATTTCAGGCCGCGATACTCAGATCGCAGATTAAAAGGCTGCCCGAGCAGATGCAGCAGCGCACCCGTGGAGCAGCCGTTTTGAACCAATCGCTATCCGAAATACCCGGCATCCAACCGCTAATTCCGGAGCCGGCGGTTACCGCTCACGCGTACCACCTCTATCTGTTTCGGTACATCTCGGAAGCATTCGGTGGCCACTCGCGGGATGAGTTTGTGGATGCTCTTTCCATGGAAGGCGTTCCCTGCTCCGCCGGCTATGTCCCGCTATACCGTGAAAAGCTGTTTTATCGTAAGGCAAATGGCCAGGGCAAATGGTGCGCGGCCGGCCGGCCGGTGGATTACACGGCGGTGCAATGTCCGGTCACCGAGGCAGCTTGTCGGGAAATCGTCTGGCTGTCCCAAAACCTGTTGCTGGCCGACGAATCTTCGTTGAGCGACGTTGCGGCGGCCATCCACAAGATACAGCGTGCCTGGACCCGCTAGCTTCCAAATACAGAAATGACCTCACTAAGCGGGGACCGAAACGCCGTGCCCTATTTCAAATTGCGCTGCTATTTTCAAATCCCGTCCAAACCGTCATTTCTTTTCGTCCTTGGGCGACTTGGGAGATTCGTTGGATGGCGGTGGAATGTGCAACTGCGAATATATCATGGACGGCATCGCCTTGATGATGGTCTGCGATTCACTTTGGGTTAACGATTTGGCCTGAGCTTCATTGGTGACCACGTGCGGCGTCACGAAGATCATCAGCTCGCTGCGCGAGTTGTTGACCGAATGAAATCGGAACAGGTTCCCAATGATCGGAATATCGCCCAGGATCGGAACTTTAGTGTTGCTGGTGCTCTTGTTGTCCTGGATCAACCCGCCGATCACCACCGTGTCACCGTCCTTCACCGTCACTTCGGTATCGGCATATCGGTCGGCCGTCTCCGGCGCCAATACCTGGTTTGTTCCATTGGAAAGCGGCACGAACTGAAGCAGGTCGCTGGCCTCCGCCACCACATCAACCGTCACGAAATTATCGCTTGTGATCTGCGGTGTCACCGAAAGCTGCAGGCCGACCGGCAGAAAGCTGTAGCTGAGGCTTTGAGAGGCGCTGAATCCACTGATAAACGTATTCGTGATATAGGGGATATTCGTGGTGATATCAATGTCAGCCGGCTGGTTGTTCGACGTAAATACGCTTGGAGTTGACAGGATGCGCACGTTTTGATTCGAGGCGAGCGCTTGTAGCAGCGCTTGATTCGTACCCCGTAAAATCCCATATTGAACACCCGGATTGGGTGGATTGGCCAGATTCTGAGTGATATTGCCGGTACTGTTGATCGGGAAATTCAGGTTGAGCTGCTCCATCGTTTTACCGCTGAATAGGTGCTGAAACTCAAAGCCGTACTGAGACTGCTTGTTTAAAGTCACTTCGGCAATCACAACCTGCATCATAACCTGCTTGGGTACCACATCCAGCGCCTGAACGATCTGGCGGATCGCTTTAATGTTAGACGGCTGGGTGGTTATGATGAGGCTGTTGGTATTGGTATCCGGCACCACCACCACGTTTCCTTGAAGCTGCAACAGGTTTACGTACTGTCCGGTTTCACTGCGACCGTACTGAGGTTGGTTTTGCTGCATGCCGAACCCACCCATGAAAGGTCTAAAGAACTGCCTTGATGCGGGGGGCTTATTGCTTTGGTCGGAGCTACCGGATGACTGCGTTGTTTTATCCGGTATAAACCCATCCGGCGTCATCACTCCGGGAACCGCGCTCGGATCGCTGCTTGTTGGATCGCCGGGAGTTTCCGCGCGCGATTGTACTCCCGGCACCGGCTGTATCGCTGAACGGCCGGCAGAATTCCCAAGCGTGCGCTTGATCGGTGTATGTTGAAAGGCGCCGGTCTGTTGATAACCGCCGAAGTTATAAACCGTGCTATTCGAAAAGAGCGATTGGCCGGCGGTGTTGCTGAAGGCTTGGTTCAACGTATAGGCTACATTTTGGGCTTGAGCGTTATTTAAGGGGATGACAAAGGTGGTGGTCTCCACCGGCACGTTCACATCCAGCTCTTTTACCAAAGCCTTGATTCGATCGAGCTGATCCGGTGTGGCGCTCACGATCAGTGAGTTGGTCCGCTCATCGGCCGCCACTTTGGCGAAGGGATTGGTACTGTTCACTGTTTGCTGCTGTTGCTGTTGTGCTCCAAAAAATCCACCGAAGACCCGGCGTTGGAAGGGGGTGCCCCGGCTTTGAGTGCCGGCGGTCGGCATATTATTGGACAGCACCATGTTGATGGTACTGGCCACGTCGGTTGCGTCCGCGTATTTCAACTTGATCAGGGTATTTTGTATCTCGCTCGGCGTCTTTGCGTCGAGCTTTGTTATTAAGTCGGAGACCTTTTTCATATCATCTTTTGAAGCGACCAACACCACCGAGTTGGTTCTTAGGTCGGGAACCGCGATGACAGCCGCCCGCTGACTCTCTTGCGCAGCCGCAGCGCCCGGTTGTCCCGGCATACCGGGAGGCGCCATCATCATTTGCGGCCTTCCCTTGCCGCCTTTTCCCGGCGCCGCTTGAGCGGTGGCCCTTTGATAGATCGAGCTGAAAATATTGTTGATCGTATCGGCCACGTCAGTGGCGGTGGCCCGCTGCAGGGGAAAAACCTTTATTTCATTGTTCGATGCCTGCATATCCAGCATCTTAACGATATCCATAACTCGCCTGACATTGTCGGCCGTATCGGTGATTACCAGCGCATTGGTTCCGGCGCTGCCAATCAAGCTGGCTCCTTTGTTCATCAGCGGCTGGAGCTCTTGGGCTAATTTGGTCGCGTCCACCGTCTGAACCGGCACCACTTGGGTTATCACCTGGTTGCCGAGATTTTTTAGTTCAGCGCTGTTAAGAAGGACCGTACTCTGTACGGCGCGGTCCAGCGGAACGATGCGTAAAATATTACCGGTCAATTGACCTGCAAATCCACGAATTTCCAGCACCGCCTGCAGTACTTGAAATGCCTGGTCAATGGTCAGCGGCATGGGGCTAATAATAGTAACCGGGCCGCTCAGGCTGGGATCGGGCACGATCTGCCAATTGGTGGCGAGCGCGAAAAACTTCAGCACGTTGTTGATATCGGCTCCCCGAAAATCCATCGAGATCATCCCGCTGTTCGCGCTGGAAGGTATCGTATCAGGCAGTGATCCCGGCGGAACGGAACCGGCAGAGGCGCCGCTTTGAAGTGGATTTCCAGGAGCCGATCTACCGGCGCCGGGCTGGTTTGATCCCGTAACGCCGCCCGAAACCGGTGATGGCCCGGAACCCGGGATGACGTGCAGCTTTCCAATTCCGCCACGCTCAGATCGTGTCGTTGAATGTCCCTTCAGATGGCGATCGGTGGTATGGGAACCGGTTTTATTCTTCTCCCGCTTTGAGCTTTTTGTGTGGGTTGACCGGGATGCCTTCTGCTTATGTGTGCTGGGATCTTGTTTTCCGGCCGGCAACGTCCCCAGATCATACGGTCCCGCAAACGACGGGATTGCCACCCATCCTAATAGAAGAACAAGCGCGGTAACAATGGCAAGGCAAGATGATCGGTTATGATATGATACAGTCGGAACCACTATTTACCTCCTGTCGGCCCGGTGGAGCCTTAAAACCCTCTTCGTTGCATAAATCGTGCGCGCCGCTGCTGAAACTGTTGTTGCGTTATTACCCGCCCATTGCGCAACCGGATATCTCCGTTTGGTAAAACGTGCATACCAGGCGGTGCAGGCAGGCTCCCGGGCGCCGCCGTGGGTGGTGTCTGGTTATTTTTGGGCGTCTCCGTTTTTGATGCTGCTGGATTGCCAGGCGTGGCGGTAGTACCGGATCCCAAATAAGACGCGCTTTTATCCAATGGCACCAGCGTGTAATTTTGATTTTTTGGTAAAATCTCCGATTGGCCGCCCGCCTTCAAGGTTAACATTTGATCGCTGATCGAGGCGACCTTATCACCCAGAAATAGATCACCCACCTTGAGATACTGCCCCTCTTTCGTCTGATTGTTTTGTACCAGAGCATAGGTTTGACCTCGCACCAGCACCGTTCCTACGTAAACCCAGTCCGCAAAAGGATTGACCGGCGCCGGCGGCAATACCGGTTTCATCGGGGGCGGTGCCGGCGCTTTGTCGGCAACTACCGTGTAGTGAAAAAGGTTCGGTCGTATCGCCTGCAGATAATAGCTTAGCGGCGGCCTTGCATCCGGGTTGACACCGGGCGGCGCATCCACCTTGCGATTGTGGTTCACTTTGACGCTGCTATCGGCTTTTATTCTCGGTTGGGTGAGCGCCCACCAAGTCAATGCCCCACATCCCAAAACGAGAAGTGCAATCGCCTCATAGGGTTTCCTCTTTGGTTGCACCGCTATCTCCTTCCCCATCGCGATCATGAAAGGGGTTGTGCCAACGCAAAAGCGGCAACCTCAACGGTTACCTGAATCTGCTGGTTTTGCGTTTCGCTGGTTGAAAGGTTGATCTTCTCAATCACCAGCTTGCCTTTTGGATTTTCCAGGTAGAAGATGAAAGATAAAGCCTGGCCCAAGCTGCTGCTGAAACTCATATCGAATGCCATCTTTGCCACTCCATCCACGATGTGAGGGTGGATCGGCTTGATCTCCTTGATGTGAATGCCCGCTGATTTCGCATCGGCTTGTAATTTCTCCACAATTTTCGGTAAAGCCGCATCGGGCCCTCCCACATAAGACGTCGTGGTCAGCAAACTCCGAATGGTTGCGTTTTGCCGGTGTAGGTTTGCAACTTGGCTCTGCTCGTTGGTTAGCTTTGCCTGGGCGGCAGCCGGACTGAGCAGTGCAACGGCCGATTTCCCGGTAGGTATCGCGAGCGGTACTCCAATCACAACGGCCAGCACGCATACGATTATCATTATTCTTTCTCGCAGCGTACGAGAGGTCCAAAATTCACGCACCGCTTAAAACCCTCCGTTCCCAAATCCGAAATCATTAAAACCATTCGAGCCACCACCGCTACGATTCTGACCGGGCGATGGACTGTTGACAGGGCGGGGTCCTTTTGAGGGCTTCTTTACCGTATGTTTTTTCACCACCTGAATCGTCTTGGGCAATGGCAACTTTTCCACCGCCACCCAATCACTGGATGGCAGGCATGTAATGATGTAGCTTATCTTTCCACCGCTTTTCTTGGCCGCCGCCTGGCTTAGATTGGGATTGTCTCCCAGATAGTTAAGCTGTACGCTCTGCATGGACGCCGAATGCTGGAGCGCCAGCAGTAGATTGGTTGCCGCCACGGTGGTATCCGCATCGCCTCTTACCGTCAATACGCCGCCCTTCCGATCAAAGGCTATTTGAGTTAAGTAAACGCTGCCATCCTGTGGTATTGAATCACTCAATGCCTTGATTAAATCAATTAACGGCGCAGTGCGAGCTAAGCCGGCAGTTACTCGATCCATCATTGCAACCAAAGATTTGTTTGTCTTCTTAACACTATCCAATTGATTGGAAATCGTGGTCAAACGGCGATTGGCTGCCATTGCAATAATTTCCTCATGCTGCATGTCTTTCCACCAATAATAGCCGTATATCGTGCAGGCCAGCAACAACAATACGGCCGCTACTCCAGCCAGCCTCTGCCGGGCTTTGCGTCGAGCTACTTTCTTCCGTTCTTTTCGCTCGGTCGGCACCAAATTGATGAGACCATCAGCTTGGCGAAGCTGCTGGCTTGCCAGCGCAACCGCGGTGACAAGGTCAGAGAGCATCTCATCCATCAGACCGTCTGAGGTGGTTGAGGCACCCTTCACCGGATCCAGCCATGAGACGGCTAACTTTTCAACCGGCATCTCAAGCGCCTGGGTAAGCAGCGGCTCCAAAGGATCGAACAGCGAACCCATCCCTCCAACTAAAAGCCGCTCAATTCGACGGCCCGCATTTTCATTTTGGTAAGAAGCCAGCGAGCGCACCACTTCTCGCACCACCGCCTCGGTCCCACTCTGTGTGGTGATCAGTTCATCCAAAACGTTATTGCGGGTAAAAGTGGGATTGCCGTTTTCAACCACCGCTAGATCAATCTGAGTTTCATCAATGTTCAACAGAGCGATCGGCTCTGCCGCTTCGGTCCCAAGCTCCGCCAATACCAGAGCCGATACGGTGAGCCGCGTGACCTCTACGCCGGCCTGATCGAAAGCTGCCAGTAAATCATTCACCAGCTCGCGGCGTACCGCCACGATCATTACGGTGGCATTATCGCTCTCCGAACCCTGCTTGGTGCCATTTCCATTGGCCGGCTCCGAGAAGGCGCGGTAATCCATCACCACCTCGTCAAGCGGGAATGGGATGTATTGCGGCGCTTCGTAACCGATCATGCCCGCCAGCTCTTCCGGTTTTGCCTTTGGCAATCGAGCATATTTAATGGTCACAAAACGGCGCGGTATCGAGACCACCGCCGGACCCGCCACGATACCCCCCTGCGTGAGCGCTTCTTTTATCGCATCCGCTAACTGGTTCTCGCCATGCCGGGCGTTTACCAGCGCATCGGCAGGCGTGCGCGCCTTCCCATGCCGCAAAACCCGCACCCGTCCGGCCTGAAAATCCGCTTCTACCGCTCTGACGTAGTTGGTGCTGACGTCAATAGCCAGGGTTCGTGTTGCGAGTGCCGCCCGTCGCGGACGGCGAGGAGTTGCCAAGATACCCTCCAGTTGCGCTGTTCATCTGCCAAAATTCCCAACCCGGAAACTCGGGAACTTGACGCCATATCAGTACGCTCGGTGTTGGTGTGGAGCTGCTCGCCGAGTTTGCAGTGGAAGCCGAGCTGGGCGAACCGCTACTTCCACTACTGCCGGTTGAGCTGCCGCTCGCGGTGGAAGGAGCACCTAATTCCACCATCGCCACATACCCGTAAATCGCGCGTGAGCCGTTGAGGATCACCCGCACGTGGATTAAATATGCGGACGACTTAACGCAGACATAATCCAATAGGTTCAAAAGCTGTTGTTCGGTAATGCCCGACAATTGAAATAGATCATTCAAACTGGTAAATTGTTCACCGGCCGCTCGAAATTGCATGATCGCGTTGATGGTGTCGGAATTGATACCCGGAATTGTGGCCAACACGTAGGGAGAGCAGTCATTGATGTCAATGACCCCATTTCGATATTGGCCGCTTGTCATCGTGATTCGATCCGCAATTTGCGAGAGAACCTGCTTACTGAAACCGGATACATTCGCTAGATCCGCCATGCTGTTAAACGAGGAGCTGTTATTATTTCGATAGTTAATCAGGTTGCTAACCACGTTTGACGGCAATTGAAGCTGTTGAGTGAGCGTGCTTTCGCTGGCCGTCTGCAAGTCAACACGCGGGGTTCCATCGCTGGCCACATTAAGCTCTTGTGAATAGGTCGTCAGCAGTTCAGAAAGGCCGCCGGGCGGAGCGGCCGATTGACCGAACAAAGAGAAGGCTTGATTGCCGATGCCGGTACTTGCGCTGGGGCTGTTGGGATTCGTCGTGTTGGGCACACCGTATGAGGCAAATGGCCCGTAAAGGACCGACGGGGTGATGCCTTTGACCAGCAACAGCTCACCAATCGAATCGAGCGGCGCATCCTTTGAGTTGTAGGGGGTTGGCAGCGATTGGTAGTAATCCGACTTTGCTCCATTCGCGCTCGTCTGCTCACCGGAGCTGCGCCAATCCACTATCGCCGACGCGATGTCGGTGGTGATATTCGGCATCTGTTCGAGCTCGTTGAGACTGGCCGTATTGATATTTAACCGTGAAGCGGTGTCCACAAAGTCCACCTTGTACCACCCGTTACTGAACTGCGTCCAGCCATTATTATCGGTATTCGGCGGCGGCGTGTAGTTTAGCGGCGGCGTTGCCCCATTCAAGGTAATCTGCTGTAATTCGTTAGCCACGTAGTTCACCGCGCCATAGGCAACGGTTTGGGCCTGTAACTCACGGAGGTTAGCGCTTGCATCTCTAAACTGCCGAATGCTGCGGGTGGTCAGCATTACCGCCACCGCAGTCAATATCGCCACCACGAAGATGACAGTTACCAGTGCCTGGCCGGAATTGAAGCGATCTCGTTTGATCTTCATGGTCTGGCTCCGGTCGGCGGTGTCCCACCGGTAGATGAAGGTGTCGTCCCGGTCGGCGGATTCGGGTGCCCGGATGAGTTGCTGTTCGAGCTGGAATGGTTTGGCCTGCTGGAGGAAGTGGTCGGCGGGGTTTGGCCGGCGGCGAGCGGTTGCGGCATGTAGATCATCACGCTGGTAGTGTAATTGCGCGATTGACCACCGGGCACACCGATTCGAAGCCTGATCTGCACCGCCACTGGAAGCTGAGTATTGGATGAGGGTTGTGTTGAGCTCTGGCTCATCTGGCTGCGATTGCTGGAACCGCCTTGGAAGTCCCAACTGGATTGCCAAGATGACCCGTCATAACACTCGACGTCCAGTGCCTCGATGTTTTGAAAGCGGGTTGATCCAGGATCACCTGGTTGCGGCAGCAAGCTGGTATTAGGGATCGTCGTAGTACAGCGATAGAGTGCGTTTGATTGGGGGTCCCAAAAATAGGCAACGATTTCGTGATCGGATCTCGGTATCGCATATTGAGTTTGAGATTGGTCGGGTGTCGTTATATCGTTTTGAGAAAGGTATAGTCGCCGCGCCCAGGTTGAAAACAGCAATACCGGCTGCCCCAGCCCGGTTCCCATATTGGCGATGAACATCGTGTTCGGATCGTTGGCCGATGTGTATGCGAACTGCAAGTCACGACAGATTTCCGTAAATACCTCGCTTGCCTCTCGATTGGTCGCATCGGCGGTGTTGATATTGTTTTGGGCGCGAATCACCGAGCCATAGGCAACCGAAATAGCCACCGAGATAATGGTAAAAATCACCAGTGACAGCAGCATTTCGATCAAAGTATAGGCTCGATTACGGCGTTCGAGGTCCATTGCTATTTCCGCCTGTTGCACTGGGCGTGCTTGTCGAAGTGGTTGAGCCCGGTTGGCTGGTGGGCAAATAGGTATCGAGCTCGACCGAATGGGTCAACAATCCCGATTGCCACTGCACCACCAATCGTACTTGATCCAATGAAGGGAATTCACTCGAGTCGACTTCGGACTGCCAGGTAAACCCCGGGTATTGCGGCCCGAAATCCCCATTTTGATTGCCGGTCGGAAGGCCGTTTGGATTATCCTGCAGGCTCGTGAGCTGCTGTTGAGCTAAAAAAGTGGCCGTTGTGCGGTTGATGGCGGAGACGGAAAGCCGTGCCGCGGCGGCGTATGACAACAGAGATGCCACTACCCCGATAGCTAGCAGAACGGTCGCTACTATCATTTCTATCAGGGTGAAACCGCCGTTTCGACGGCTCCTTTTTAATTTAGGATTATCCATTACCGTTTTATCTCGCTGAGATGACCGGTTATCCCGTTTAACTCAAACTGACTTTGGTAACCGTATTGGCTTAAGAAGGTAAAACCCAAATCATCACTGGAACCGTCAGCATGAAATACAATTTGGTAGGGATTATTGTTCGATGATAATGCACCGTTACCGGTGGCGGCGCCGGTCGAATAAATACCCGGAATCGTATTCCAGTTTGTAATTTGAAATGCATCACCCAGCATCAGGGTTCTCGGGATTTCGGCCGGCTGATTATGCGACAACATCGCGGAAGGCAGATCGGTTGGCAGGGATGAGGGGTCGAGGTTCGCTTCCAACCTATTTTGTTGTGGATAATAAATGACAACGACATCCCCTCCGTAACTGGTTGCGGTTCGACGCGCATCGGCAAAAAAGCTGATCACCGACTCTTTTTCCCACCGAAACTGCGTGTGCTGCCATGCCCCTTGAAACCTCGGAATGAGTAAGCTGGAGACGATCGCCATAATAATAATCAGCACCAGCATCTCGATCAAGGTAAAACCGTAACGATATTTCGGCGTTTCAAGCCCCAGCAAATCCCGCTCCCCGAATCATCTCATTTTATAACTATTTAACGCTGTTCTTTTGCAGGTTCCAACTATCAATATCATCGCTGTCACCGGCCTGTCCGTCCGGCCCGGCTGAGATGATGTCGTAGTCGGGATCATGGTCGCCCGGTGATTTATAGATATATGGATGTCCCCATGGATCGAGCGGCAGCGTTCCACCCACGATGTAGGGGCCGTTCCAACCCTGCACGCCGGGATTGACGACCAGGGACTGCAGTCCTTGTGAGGTGGTGGGATAGGTGCCGGTGTCGGCTTTGTAAGTCTCCAGCAAACTTCGAAATGTGGCGATATCCGTCATCGCTTTGGCGACTCGGGCGTCCTCGGTTCTACCGATGACGCGCGGGATAACCACCGCCGCCAATATGGCTAAAATAATGATCACGACCAGCAATTCAATCAACGTGAATGCGCTTTGGGCGCGGCCGCGCCGAGTTGAGATTGATGCTTGCATACCTTTCTCCTTACCTTTCACTTCACACGACCCCACAATGGATGGCTTAATCAATTGCGCGGTCATTTCACGATTGTATCAGCCTGGAAGATCGGCAACAGAATGGATAAAACGATAAAGCCGACAAAACCGCCCATCAGTAAGACAACCAGCGGCTCAATCAGGCTGGTTAATCTTCGCATTGCATTGTCCACTTCGAAATCGAGCGTGCCGGCCGTTCTGAGCAGCATACCGCCCAGTTTGCCTGTCTCTTCCCCGACACCGGTCATATGGACTACGATCGGTAAAAATTGATTGGTCTTCTCCATTGCGCTGGAAAGCGTTTCACCTTGCCGCACCCCCGATCGGGCGGATAGAACGGCATCCGACATGACCGTATTCCCTACTGCGGTGGATGAGATCTCCAGCGAATCGAGTATCGGCACTCCACCTGACAACAGCGTTCCGAGCGTCCGCACATAGCGCGCGCTGACGATCTTCCGCACCAACCCGCCGAAGAGCGGTGCGTTGATTCGAAAATGGTCGAACGAGCGGCGGCCGGATGGTGTTTGCACCCACCTTCGAAAACCAACCACAATCACCACGATGCCGATCCCAATCAACCAGCCGTAATGCGTAACCACCGCCGCAATTGCGAGCAGCATTTGAGTGGGCAGTGGGAGCGCGGCGCCCAGACTTTTAAAAACGGCGGTGAGCTTTGGGATCACAAAGGTCAATAAAAAGGTGACGGCTAAGGTAGCAATACAGATCAGCACCATCGGATAGGTAAGGGCGGCAATAATCTGGCTGCGGCGAATTTGCTCTTTCTCCATAAATTCGGCCAACTGGGTCATTACGGTTGGCAACTGGCCGCTGATTTCACCGGCTCGAATCATATTGGCATAGAGCGGTGGAAATGCTTGAGGATACAGCCCCAGTGCAGCGGATAGTGGCTGTCCGGCCCGGATCTCTCCCTGCAGCCGCTTAACCATCCCAATAAGCCCTTCCGAATCGCTCTGCTCGATTAAAACAGTCAACGCGCGATCCATCGGCAACCCCGCATCGAGTAGATCGGCCAGCTCTCGGGTGAAAAGAAGGATTTCAAGGCGGGTTATTTTCTTTTTTCCAGCGGGAGCGGCCGCATTTCCATTGCGTGATATTTCAGCGGCATTAGCCGATTTTATCTCGACCGGGTAATAACCGAGCGCGCGCACCTTTACCGCAGCTTCGGCATGATCGCGGCCGTCAATTACCCCTGCAATCGAAGTGCCGGTTCGGTCCACTGCTTTATATCGAAAGTTAGACATCAAACTCCTCGCGCTGGCAAATGCGCAGAACCTCTTGTATGGTTGTCTGTCCAGCCAGAACCCGGTCACGGCCATCTTGCAACAGGGAGGTCATCGTTTGGGCTTTTTGGGCGTACTGTTTCATCTGGTTGCTGGGCTTTCGATTCACGATCATTTGCCGGAGATTATCATCAATCGTCATCATCTCATAAATGCCGGATCGTCCTCGATAACCGACCCCTCGGCATTCAGGGCAACCGCGGCCGGCTCGCAGCGGATTCTTTAAGATATCGCCCCGATCAATGCCGATCTCTTTCAATGCGCTGGGGGACTCCTCAATCGGCTCCGAGCAACGAGGGCAATTCAAGCGGACCAGGCGTTGGGCGATGGTCCCTATCAGCGAAGAGGCAACCAAATAAGGTTCGGCACCCATATCCAGCAAGCGGCTGATTGCACCGGCCGCATCATTGGTGTGCAGCGTTGAAAAAACCAAGTGACCGGTCAAAGCGGCGTGAATGGCAATTTCCACCGTTTCAGCATCCCGGATTTCACCCACCATCACGATATCGGGGTCCTGCCGGACGATGTGCCGGAGGCCGTTGGCGAAGCTCAAGCCGATCTGTGGGTGCACCTGAATCTGGTTTACCCCGTTAAGCTGGTACTCAACCGGATCTTCGATCGTCATGATTTTTTTCTCAACCGAGTAGATTTCGCTGATGGCGGCGTAGAGCGTGGTGGTTTTTCCGGAGCCGGTCGGTCCGGTAACCAAAATGATGCCGTGCGGCTCTTTGATAAGCCGAGAAAACCGATCAAACATCACTTCGTTCATACCCAGCTCGGTTAAGCCCAGCATCGCTGTCTGTTTATCCAGTATTCGCATAACGACGCTTTCCCCAAACAGGGTTGGGATGGAAGAGACACGAAGGTCTATTTGGCGGCTGGCTGAACGGATGCGCATGCGACCGTCTTGTGGCAGCCGGCGTTCCGCAATGTTCATATCGCTCAATATTTTGATGCGGGAGACGATGGCTGGATGAAGCCGTTTGGGCGGAGAATTGACCTCGTGGAGAACGCCATCCACCCGGTATCGAACGCGGAGCTCTTTCTCAAACGGCTCGATATGAATATCGGAAGCGCGATCCTGGATGGCCTGGTTTATAATCAGGTTTACCATCTGGATGACGAGCTCTTCTCGCGCCATCTTTTGCAAATCGGCGACGTCGAGGCTCTCTTCCGCTTCGGCTGCCTGCTCCGAATCCTGCGCGCCCTGAATCATCTGAGTCATATAGGCTTGCTCAACCGCCCTTCGGATCTCGGTGGGGCTGGCCAAGACCGGCTCGATTTGCAAACCGGTTAAAAGCTCCAGGTCATCAATGGTCGCCACATCGAGTGGATCCGCCATTGCAACGCGCAGGGTGTGGTCATGGGTGCGCAGCGGCAGCAACTGATTTCTCAATGCAAACTCGCTGGGAATGCTGCCAAGCACGCTCGGATCGGGCGGATTCTCGTTGAGATCAACCGCCGGACAACCCAGTTGCTTTTCCAGCGCCTTCATCAGCTCCGCTTCGGTGATGTATCGAAGGCCGATCATAATCTCACCCAGCTTCTTGTTCTCGGAGCGCACCTGTTCCGCTAGTGCGACCTCAAGCTGCTGAGTCGTAATCATTCCTTCTTGCAGTAGTATGGCGCCAAGCAACGTTCGCTTCAACGTAAGCAACGGAATCACCTCTCTGGCATTAAGCCATCAGCCCATCATCCAAGGCAAAAACGGGTTTCCATTGGATTTAGACGTAAATGCCATAAAATCGGTTCAGTAATTTTGCCAACGAACCGTAAGATTTACCGGCTGCGCCCAGCCGGTTCTCCTTCTGAGCTCTTTTGGGTGTTTGCCGTCGGCAAGGACGCTTCTTCATGTCATTGAACGTTCTCTGCTCATTGCGACAACCAACGCTCAAATAGCAATTGTATGGTTAATTATCGGATTTTATGGCCTGTTAATGAATAAATCTACTTTTCTGACGATGGCTGCTTGCCTGGAAGCCGGACTCTCGTGTTGGGCGAAGGGCCGGTATAGCCGGGACGATTTTCCGGCTCATCGGTGTACTCATCGTTTAAACCGAGAATCATCTGTGCCAGCCCAACGGAGGCTTCTTGAACCGTGATCGGTTGTGAAGCGTGCTGAATGAGAGGTGACCCGGGCCAGATCATGCGATGATGTGTAAGAAAGAGGAGTGCGGAACTGTCCGGTTGATGGGGAGGAACTTTTACTGAATTAGCGGCCGGAAGCACAATCGAGTTCCCATAATGGTGGGAATGGTTTGATGGCAAACCGGCTTGGACGAACGGCCCAATGCGAGCGAAAATAGCGGCCAGCTTGTAGCGGGTAAGAGGATGTTTATTCACGGTGAGACTTTTTGCAATGACAGGGCGGGGAGCCTGGTAGGATTTGGGAGGCAATGCCCACTCACTTTTTTGCAGCGATACCGCAAAATTGACCAGCGCGATCGTGAACACGGACCGGGTGACCGTTTGGTTTCCATAAAACCGGCCATGTACGGCGGTCATTATGTGCCGCGCAATCACCTGCTCCACCGCCGATCGGGCCCAATAGTGCGCCGGGACATCCACCAGCCGCATTCCGCTTGGATAACCGGGAACAGCTAAAACCAATACGAGCAACCCAATAAGAAAAACCCGTAATTTCATCATTCCCTCCTGCCTGATCCCCTAGAAATTCCACTCGTCGCGCGGTTCAAAAACATATCAATACCCGCTAAAATACCGGTTATATCTTACCTCTTATATCCACTTAATAAAATAATTATCGAAAGAGGTAACAGTTCAGTTTTATGGGAATGATCTTCGTTCGACCCCCATCCTGGCCTGGGAGAAGAAGGGGAGCTTGGGAGTGCATTAGGCCGACCCCCATCCTAGCCTTCCCCCTCTCAGGGGGAAGGGATCCGGACTGGGTCTTGGCGACTACTACGTCGCACCCCATCCTTGCCTTCCACCTTAAACTTGTCCTACTCTCTTCCTCCTCGCAACCGTTCCGTGCTCCTTCCCCCTCCCAGGGGGAAGGGCGGGATGGGGGTCAAGACACACCGCCCTGCAACACCCGCCTAAATTACCCAGAGAACTGAACTCTGACCAATATTGGTAAACCTCCTCCATAGGCATTTCCTCAACCGGATATCCCTCGCTTACGCTTGGGGCTCTGATAGCGCGATAGACCTCGACCAGTCAACATTTAATTCCCACAGAACTGAACTCTGACTAATTATCGGCAGTCGGGATGAATTTCATGCCTTCTAAATTACCGATCCCGTTCATCACGGCTCAGTCGTTGTGCGATGAACTCTCTCGGATCGTCTGCATCTCATCCAGTGCGCGGCCGGTGCCGATGGCAACGCAGGAGAGTGGATCATCCGCAATATAGACCGGTATGCTGGTTGCCGCCCCCAGCAGCTTATCGAAGTTGCGAAGCAAAGCGCCACCACCGGTCAAACAGATCCCTCGCTCGATGATATCACTGGAGAGTTCCGGAGGTGTATGCTCCAGCACCGAACGCACTTTTTCAACGATGGCGGTTACCGGTTCCGCGAGCGCCTGCCGAATTTCAACCGAACTGACCCGCACCGTTTTGGGTAATCCGGCTACCAGATCGCGGCCGCGGACATCCATCTCCAACTCTTCATCAAGCGGGTATGCGCTGCCGATCTTTATCTTGATCTCTTCGGCCGTTCGCTCACCGATCATTAAATTGTAGGCAGTGCGGATATGACGGATGATCACCTCATCCATCTTATTGCCGCCGATCCGCAAGCTGTTGCTGATCACGATTCCGCCAAGGGAGATGACGGCGATGTCGGTGGTTCCGCCACCGATATCCACCACCATATTTCCGCCGGGCACCGATATGGGCAAGCCCGCGCCGATGGCGGCCGCCATCGGCTCTTCAATGGTGTGCGCCTCGCCGGCGCCCGCTTCCCGCGCCGCCTGAATAACGGCGCGCTCTTCCACGCTGGTTACATTGGACGGCACGCATATCAAAACGCGAGGCCGAAACACCCGCCGCCGCCCCACCACCTTATTAATGAGGTGCTCCAGCATCTTCTCGGTGGTGGTATAATCGGCGATCACCCCATCGCTCATCGGACGGATCGCGACGATATTGCCCGGCGTTCGACCCAGCATTAGGCGGGCTTCTTCCCCTACCGCGCGAACCCTTTTCGATCCGTTATCTATCGCTACAACGGAGGGCTCCCGTAAAACGATACCTCTTCCTCGCACGTAGACCAGGATATTGGCGGTACCCAAATCTATTCCAATGGACGGAACTAAATTGAACAAACATGAACCCCTTCGTTGTTTTCGACCTCGTCTCCCCGGCGGATCAATGCGCCCAGTCCCGCCAATTTACCCGCGATGTCTTCGTATCCACGATCAATATGGTCCACACCGGAAATTTCGGTCTCCCCTTCCGCCACTAACCCGCCAATGATCAAGGCCGCTCCCGCCCGTAAATCGGTGGCGGTGACCGGCGCGCCGGTCAAACGGGGCACCCCGTTAATGACCGCCGTCCGCCCCTCCACGTGAATGTCGGCGCCCATACGATTCAGCTCGTTAATGTAGCGGAATCGGCTCTCGTACACATTTTCGGTTATCGTCGAGGTCCCATCCGCCACGCAGAGCATGGCGGCGAACGGCTGCTGTAAATCGGTGGGAAAGCTGGGGTGCGGCATCGTTTTGATGGTCACCGGCCGTATCCTCCCCGAACGCCGGAAGCGGATGCCGTCCGACTCTACGCTGTGCTGCACCCCCGCCTCTCCTAACTTGGTGATGACCGGCTTCATATGCTCTTCCACTGCGCCTCGAATAAAGATATCCCCCCTCGTGATACCGGCCGCTATCGCGAAGGTGCCCGCCTCCATGCGATCGGGGATGATCGTGTATTCGATCGGTGTGAGCTCCTCCACACCGTTGATGATGATAGTGGGAGTGCCAGCCCCCTCAATTTTAACGCCCATCGCCTTCAAAAAGTTCGCTAGATCCACTATCTCCGGCTCGGTCGCCGCATTTTCAATGGTCGTTGTGCCTACAGCCAAACCAGCCGCGGTCATGAGGTGCTGGGTAGCGCCGGCGCTTTGAAAATCGAGGTAGATATTAGTTCCTTGCAATCGCTGGGCGTTTGCGGCATATAGTCCGTGCTCCACATCAATCCGCGCCCCCAGACGGCGAAGGCCGTCTATGTGGAAATTCACCGGCCGCGCCCCGATGTCGCAGCCGCCCGGAACCGGCACTCTCGCCTCCCCACAGCGGGCCACGATCGGTCCGAGCACTGAAAAGGAGGCGCGCATCTTGCGAACCAGCTCGTAGGGCGCCTCACAGGTGCGTATGTTGGTAGCATCAATGGTGACTGTGTGTGTGCCGACAAACTTGGACGGAACACCGAGACTATTCAGCATTGCGATCATGGTATTCATGTCGCTGATCCGGGGCACATTATGGAGAATTGTCTTTCCGGGAGCCAGTAAAGCTCCCGCCATGATGGCAAGGGCTGCGTTTTTGCTGCCGCTGAGTTGCACCTCGCCGCTGAGCTGCGCACCGGAAACGATAAAAAGCTTCTCCAAACCTAAAACGACCTCCAGGTCTAAACTTCAATCGGCGCTTCGATGGGAACATAACTGCGTCGTTATTCCGATTAACCAATGTCTAGTATACTGAACAGCCCCCTCTCATGTCTAGTATGTCCGATGGATTTCAGTTCGGTGGGAATAAGGTTATAAATTCGATTCTATTCTTTGTAACCGGATTTGCCCTCCTCTGCCTCCCCCTTAAATTTGGGAAGGGGAATCAAAGGTTGTACGGTTTAATACCCGTTTTCGTATAGAGGATGGCTCACCGAAATGATCGGATCCGTTTCCGCCGCACACTAGAAAAATTTCCAGGGCGACACCGGCTCGCCGCGCTCCAGGCGTGAAGCGATGATGATCGCATCGGCAATGCCCAGCACCCAGATAGCAACTGCGAATATTGTTAGAAAGATGGCAGGCGACAGGGCTGCGTTCCCCTGCGCCAAGAATAAAACTTCATAAAATCCAAAAAAACCATTGCCGAGTAGATACATGCACAGTAATAATCCTAATCCCTTCACAATCTGCCGGTTGTAAATCTGGCCGGCGCCCGTCAGCAAGACTGCCAGCAAGATAGCCGGCCATATCTTGTGGATGTGAGCGATTCGATTTGTACCGAAAGCAGTCTGCTTCTGCAAGTCAAGCTGGCTCATCAGGGAAGATGAAGGGCTATACGAGTTGTACATCGCCCGGAATGCCGGCATCTCTCGGGCGAAAAGCTGCCGTCCGGTGCTGACCTCCTTGATACGACTGTCCGGCTGTACACGCCCCTCTCGAATCCACTGCATCAACGCGGGCATGTCTACCGGGCCGTATTCCACCCCGTCCGCACCGGTCAGTCGGTAGGTTGGGCCTGATGTGGTGGGCGCCGGCGTTAGCGGCATCGTAGCATGGGTAAGATTAGGGGTTGCTGAGATCGGCGGTGCGGCGGGGACGGTTACATTGGGGGGCGGCGTATCGAGTCGTGAGCCGCAGTGGGTGCAGACCGGCGCCGATATCAGCACCGGATGCCCGCAGCTTTCACATTTTTTGGTTGGGAATTTAACAACCTTGGTCATCAAATTTCCTCCTCGCCTTGCCGATCGCCAGCAGGCATAGCGAGCCATACTCCAGGATATCTTACCCCATTCTTCTGAATGATGAACAACCGGGCCGGAGATGAGAGAGTTCAGTTCTACGGGAATAATTTGCAATAATATTGGATGCACCCCCACCCCGGCCCTCCCCGTCAACGGGGAGGGAGGTCCGTTCCTTCCTGCTATATGGTGTCAACATCATCGCCGCCCCTATGAGACCTGTCTGCAACACCATCCTCAGCAAACCTGAACTCTTTTGTTTGACTCATCCCTACCCTTTGCAGTAAACTGTTCCCCGATGCACACGAGACTGAGGATCCTTAACCCCCGATGAAGCTCGCCGCCATAACCGATGAGATTTCGCAGGACTTCGAGCGCGCGCTGGACGTCCTGGTGGAGCACGGCGCGGCCGGCGCCGAGCTGCGCGGACTCTGGGGCGTCAATATCGGCGATCTCTCCACCGAGCAGACAAATCGCGCCCGCCTCGCCCTTCATCAGCGAGGCTTGAAGGTCTGCGCGCTGGCCAGCCCCTTCTTTAAGTGCGACCTGGATTTCGGCGGGGAGAGCGGTATCCGCGGACCGCTGCATCTGGCCCGTCCGCGCGGACTCAACGAGCAGCTTGACTTGCTGCAGCGCTGCTGCGACCTGGCCCACCTCTTCGAATGCCGATTCATCCGCGTCTTTGCCTTTTGGCGCAAGAGTGACCTAACCGACGAGCTGCTGGGACGGATCGTGCAAGCCTTTCAGGAACCGCTGCAGATCGCCGCCCGACACGGCATTACGCTGTTGCTGGAGAACGAGCACTCCTGTAACTTCGGCACCGGCGTGGAGGTGGCAAAAGCGGCGAAAGCCATCAATTCACCCCATCTGAAAGTCGTTTGGGATCCGGGTAACGCCTTCGCGGCCGGCGAGCGTCCTTATCCGGACGGCTACGAGGCGGCGCGGCCCTATATCGCCCACATCCACATCAAGGACGGCATCCGCTCGCCCGACGGTAAGGTGAAGTGGTGCGTGGTGGGCGAGGGTAAAATTGACTATGAGGGCCAGTTTGCCGCGCTGAAGGCGGATGGGTATGACGGCTACATCTCGCTGGAATCCCACTACCGGATGCCCGATGGGTCGTCTGAACCGGCCTCGCGTGCATGTTTGACCGCATTACAGCGCTTTATCGGAGCAGAAAACACCTAGCATGGCCACAACTAAAAAAAGAAAATCTCGTCGTCGGATTCGCCCCGCCTCATTATCTTGGTGGCGGCATGCCTTCGCCAATCCATTCTGGTACGCAGTGCTTGCCGTTATTATCGGGGTCGGCATGTTGCTGCTTTTCGCCGAAAACCCCGGTATGTTTGTCAGCGGCTCCGGCCAGAACAATCAGCAAGTGATCGCCACCGTCAACGGCAGTCCGATCACCCGAGCCCAGTATGATCAGCAAAAAAAACTATTGAACATCACCCCGTCCCAATCGCAAATGCAGTGGATCCAGCTTCAGGGGGCGTTGATCAATCAGCTTATCATGCAAAGGGTGCAGGAGCTGGCGGCCAAAAAGCTCGGCTTGAAAGTGAACGACGCCGATATCTCCAAAGCGCTCCAGCAGATCAGCGCTCCTATCGGTGGAGGCAAGCCGGTTTCCCAAGCGGACCTCTCCACCTACATCCAACAGCGCTTCAGTATGAGTCTGAATCAACTGACACAGTATCTGCACCAGGATTTGTTGCCACAAAAGCTGCAGGATACGATCACCAGCAACATAAAAGTGACCGAGGCCGATCTTGTCAACTCCTATAAAGAGGCCAACCTTCGTGAAATCTTGATCGGCACGCTCAACAGTCCGCTGCAGACACCCAACTTGCTGCCAAGCGCCCAGGCTAAATTCCGGGCGCAGCAGATTCTGACCAAGTTGCAGAAGGGGACCGATTTCGCTCAATTGGCCAACCAGTTCTCCAGCGATCCTTTAAACACCAATATGATCTATAGCGCGAAGTTGAAAAAGGAGGTGCCGGGCGGTAAAAAAGGCGGTAACCTCGGCTGGGTGCCGCTCATCGCACTGCCCAAACCGGTCTCCCAAGCGGCGCTGGCGCTGAAACCAGGTCAGATCAGCGGTGTGATCAAGACTAACTACGGCTATTACATTATCCAATTGCTGGGCATCCGCGAAAGCCTGCCGAAGGACTTCGCTAAAAAGAAGGCGACCTACCTCACGCAGCTTGAAACCCAGGAGAAGCAGCAGGCATGGGCGAGCGAGCTGAGCAAGTTAATGGCGAACGCCAAGATCGTCATCAAAGATCCATCATTGAAGTGGAAGTACGACTATTTCATTTTGGCAAATCCCAGCCCGATAAATCCGCCGGGCTCCATCCAAAATATGACTGATTTCATCGCGGAGATGAAAAGCTACGTGTCCACCCACGCCTCCGATGGGGATGCGGCACTGGCGCTGGCCAGCCTTCTCTATTCGCAGCAATATGCAACCATGCCGAAAGGCCAGCAGCGAAAGGCATTGCGCCAACAGCTCATCACCTACTATACGCAGGCGCTAGCGACAGTTGAGTCCCGAAGTGCACGATTCAATCTGGCCGACCTCTACCGCCAGAACAATCAAAATAACTTGGCTCTGGAGCAGTACAAGATGATCCAGCAACTACTGAGCTGGGATCAATCGCCCACCCTGATCAGCATCCACCAGGAGCTAATGAAGGACTTCATCGCGTTGGGCCAGCCTGCGCTGGCTGCTCAAGAGCAGAAAACGATTCAAACTTTACAAGCCCAGCAAAAGGCTTCCGCCGTACCCGCAACCCCAGCGCCCGGCGCAACCGGAACAGCGGCCCCGCCGCCACCGGCTGCACCGCCACCGGCCGCCACCGCCCCGAAAACGGCCGCGCCGGTTAAACCGTCGAATCAATTACCTCCGGCCGGCAAGCCCTGATCGGTAGAAACCCTCGTCCCGTGTTCCGGTGAAAGCGATTTCGCAACCACCGGAACACGGGAATCACAAATTCATATCGGATCGACTCGATTCGACCGGATAGGAGGAACATTGATGCGCATCCATTTAAACACTTACCGGTCTTTACTTGTTGCTACCGTTGCGGTTCTTGCTTCCAGCGGATTACCATCCGCCGGGTACGCGGCTTCGCGATCATCCCGCGCTGACACCGTCGTGGCGGGGCATGCTCGCTTTCAAATTTTAACCCCAATGCTGATCCGTCTCGAATATGCGGCCGATGGGAAGTTCGAAAATCGCCCCACCTTCAACGTCATTCACCGTAATTTTCCCTATACGCCCTATGCAACCCAAATTTACAACGGCTGGCTTACTATCCGCACGGCCGATTTGCTGCTGCGCTACCGGCTGCACTCGGGGCCTTTTACGCCCCATAATCTCAGCGTTACTCTGAAGGTGGATGGGCATACGGTGATGGCCCATCCCCGATTTGGCAGCATCGCCAGCCCGGTGGAGCTTGGGCGGATCGGCCAGGCCGAGGACGCCGAGCTGGGAGGAGGAGCCTCGTTGGCGAGAGATCATTCCGGCTACTCCGGTGAAGGGTTTGTGGCCGGAATCCAGGCAGTCGGCGCCACCATCTCGTGGCAAATCCTCGACGTGCCGACCAGCGGTACTTATCCCCTTTTAATCCGATACTCAAACAATCGCGGCGGCGACGGCAAGCTGGAGCCCCGAACGATGGATTTGGTTATAAATGGCGTGGATGCCGGCCCGCTCACCTTCCCAACCACCAACAACTGGGATGACTGGGCCTCGATCGAGCCGAACATCACTTTACGAAAAGGCAGCGACAGCGTCTCATTAACTTATTCAAAAAAAGACAGCGGTAACATTAATGTAGATTACATCGCGGTTTTAAAGCCGGGCGAATCGGCGCCAACCGCCCCTCCTGCCGTAAAGACAGCAACCGTACCCTCTTCCAATAATTTGGGCGGCTGGTTCCGCAGCTTGGACGGACAAAGTGGCCCGATACCGCTTCACAACGGCCTGCTTTGCCGGGATGGCTGGTATTTGCTGGATGACAGCCAGACCGCTATCTTTCTGCCCAACGGATGGGTCACGCCACGCCCTCCGCATCGAGGCCCCTATCAAGACGGCTATTTCTTTGGTTACGGCCACCACTACCGTGAGGCGCTCGATCAGTTCGCCAACCTCACCGGCCATCCGCCGCTGCTGCCGCGCTGGGCATTCGGCAACTGGTTTTCCCGTTACTTTCCCTACCACGCCACCGACTACCAGCAAAAACTGATCCCGGAATTCCGCTCTGAGCGGGTGCCGCTCGATGTGCTGGTAATTGATACCGATTTCAAAGCCCCCAGCAGATGGAACGGCTGGGAGTGGAATCGAAAGCTGTTCCCCCATCCCACCCAATTTTTGGCATGGTGCAAACAGCAGGGCCTTCACGTAACGCTAAACATCCACTCCAGCATTCAGAAGGACGATCCCCAATTTCCGCTCGCCAATCGCATTGCCGGCGGCTTGATTAACAATGGCAATCGAAACTACGTCTGGGATTGGAGCGTCCCCGCCCAGGCACGATCTTACTTTGCACTACATCATCCGTTTGAAAAGCAAGGCGTACGGTTTTGGTGGCTGGACTGGTGCTGCGACAACAGTCGCGCCGGCATGCCGGGCATCACGCCGGACACGTGGATCAACTACCTTTACACCCATGATATCGATCGCACCGGCTTGCGTGGTTTTGCCTTTTCCCGCATCGGATCCTCGTTGCAGAACTGGAGAGGGACCTATCCAGCCGGTCCTTGGGCGGAGCATCGTTACAGCGTTCACTTCACCGGCGATACCTCCGCCACCTGGGCGATGCTGGATTTCGAGGATTATTTCACCATTCGGGAAGGGAATATCGGCCTCCCCTACGTTACCCACGACATCGGCAGCTTCAACGGCCCGCCGCCCAATAACCCGCGCGATCCCGATGACCTCTATGCTCGCTGGGTTCAGTTAGGCGCCTTTCAACCGATTTTACGGCTTCACTCCAATCACGGATATCGCTTGCCGTGGGAATACGGCGCTGCAGCTCGCGAGTCGGCCGACAAATTCATGCGACTGCGTGAATCGCTGATCCCCTACCTTTACACCCTTTCCCGCCAAGCACACGACACCGGCTTGCCGATGGCTCGCGGAATGTACCTCTACTGGCCTAACGATCCCTACGCCTATACCTTTGACCATGAGTATCTATTCGGCCGCGAAATGCTCGTTGCGCCGATCGCGCGCCCCGGTGATATGGCATCCCGGAATGTATGGTTCCCACCCGGTACCTGGACCGATTTCTTTACCGGCCACACCTATCGTGGCCCCAACGTTGAAAAGATCACCTGCCCGCTGGATCGTATGCCAGTCTTCGTTAAGATGGGCGGCATTATCCCGATGCAGCCGTATATGGAGCACGTGGGAGCTAAACCGGTGGATCCGCTCATATTGAGGGTGTATCCAGGAGCGAATGGGTACTTTAAGCTCTACGAGGATGCCGGTGATGGGTTTGGCTACGAGCACGGCCAGTATGCCTGGACGCCGATCCACTTAAAGAGTGGGGTATTAACGGTTGAACCGGAAAAGGGAAGCTATCCAGGGCAATTGGTGCGTCGTTCCTATCGAGTCGAGATGGTAAACGTCTACCGGCCCCATCGCGTAATGGTTAACGGAGTCGTTTTACCCAAGCAGAAAACTGAGGGCAGCGTTGGCTGGGAGTATAACCCCTCAAATCGTACTCTTACCATTCAGACGGCCGAATTACCAATCCACGAGGCGGTTTCGATGTACCGCCAGTGACGGCTACCGTTTGAGGTAGGAACTACGCTACACCCGGCTCGGGGCGAAACAAGGGTGGGGCCGGAACCTCTTTCGGAGACGGGATTTCCGGCGTGCCGAATGGCCCCGAGCTGTCGCTGGGCGGTGCCTTACTTGGCTCTATCGCGGTGGCGTCACCTTTTAAGAGAGCGACAAACGCTTCCCGCTCAAGAACTTCCTTTTCGAGAAGTACGCTTGCAATCAGCTCCAGCTTATCGCGCTTCTGGGTCAATATCTGCTTCGCATGTTGATAGCACTGGTCAATAATAGAGCGCACCTCTTCATCAATGGCCTGAGCTACCTCTTCACTGTAGTCCCGATCCTCCATGATGTCTCGCCCCAAAAAGGGGCTGCCGTGGCGCCGGCCCAATCGCAACGGTCCTAGCCGCTCGCTCATTCCATATTCACAAACCATCGCTCGCGCCACATCGGTGGCTTGATCCAGGTCCCTTGAAGCGCCGGTATCCATCTCCCCGAAAACGACCTGCTCCGCAACTCGTCCGCCCAACGCCATTGCGATACTGTCTTCCAGCTCGCTCTTTGTCATGTTGTAACGATCTTCACTGGGCAGGCTGATTGTGTAACCCAGGGCCATACCCCGCGGCAAAATGGAAACCTTATGGATTGGATCGGCGTGTTCCAGCGTTTCTCCGACAATCGCATGACCGACTTCATGGTAGGCAGTTCGCCTGCGGACCGCCTCCGTCATCACCCGGCTTTTTCGCTCGGGGCCAGCAATGACCCGATCAATCGATTCTTCAAACTCCTGAATCGATACTTTGGTCTTATTGCGTCTTGCGGCCAGCAGGGCCGCCTCGTTCACCAAGTTCATAATGTCAGCACCGGTAAAACCGGGAGTCCGCTGGGCTAAATTTTTAACCACTTTTTCCCGCTCTTCTTCGCTGTGATCAAAGTCCAACGGTTTTCCACGGAGGTGTACTCTCAAAATTTCAGCCCGACCCCTAAAATCCGGTGAATCCACTACCACCCGGCGATCAAATCGCCCCGGTCGAAGAAGCGCCGGATCCAAAACGTCCGGCCGGTTCGTGGCTGCTATTAAGATGACGCCGGCGTTCGGGTCAAAACCGTCCATCTCCACCAACAACTGATTCAACGTCTGCTCGCGCTCATCATGGCCACCCCCTAACCCTGCGCCCCGCAGGCGGCCCACCGCATCAATCTCATCAATGAAAATCAAGCTCGGCCGGTTGCTTTTAGCGGTCTCAAAAAGGTCTCGAACCCGTGAAGCACCAACGCCCACAAACATCTCGACGAAGTCGGAGCCGCTGATATGAAAGAAGGGAACGTTGGCCTCACCGGCAACCGCTCTGGCCAGAAGCGTTTTGCCGCATCCAGGCGGTCCTAAAAGCAAAACGCCCTTTGGAATCTTCGCTCCCAACGCCTGAAATTTTTTGGCGTTCTTGAGAAACTCAACGATCTCTTCCAACTCCTGTTTCGCCTCATCCACTCCGGCCACGTCATCGAAGGTGATTTTAGGAACGCTGTCGGTCAATCGCTTTGCCCGGCTTCGGCCGAAAGAAAGCGCCTGGTTACCCCCCGATTGCGCCTGGCGCATGAACCAGATCCATAAAACCACAATCAATAGGAAAGGCAGTAAGAAGCTGATCAACAAGTTTTGAACAAGGGGTGAGAATAAGGGATGCGTATAGTCAAATTTGACGTGGTTCGCCAACAACAGCTTAATCAGGTCCCGCTGATTTCCTGAGCTGCCGATATCAACATTGAACTTGCTGGATCGGGATGAAACCGGCTTGCGGAGATATTCGCCGGAGAACGTATTATCATTGATGGTCCCACGCGCGACATTGTGGTTCTCTACCTCATTCACAAAGGTGGAGTATGAGACTGTTTCAGGCGATTCTCCGAGATCCCTTAATGCCGACGATTTAAAGGCCAGTACGATCAGTCCGATCATCAAAATGCTGATCAGGATCTTCAGCCCTTTGTTGTTGTTCATGGATAAAAGTCCTTATTCCCCTTCGGCGCAAATGTTCACATTTGTATTATAGCATGCCCGTTTTATCGGCAAGCCATTGCCGCCCCTCAATCAGGCCATTAACACTCCTCTTCTGACAGCCACCGCGCTTTCAGGTAGATGGCCGGTCCGCCCTCAGTCGCTTCCGGCCGATGATCCGGCATCACTCCCACCACCCATACGATGCCGTCCACATCCGCTATAATGGGAATCCGGTGCCGCTTTTCGCGTTCAACCTTCTTATCGGTAAAAACATCCTGTAACTTTCTATGATGGCCGTTGGATGTTGTAAGGATATCGCCCGCTCGCCAATTCCTCACCACCATCGGCGGGCGTACCGCCGATGCGGACACCTTCACCATCAAATCGCTGCCGGTTGTTTCCATGGGAGATGCACTGGCCCAAATCTCGACGTTCAGCGCCTCGACCCGTAGGTGGCCGGGCACCTCCAATTCTTGGGCGACCGGCAATATCGAAACCGGATCCGCTTCCCTGAAGACGACGAACCTGCCTGCCTGGCTGCTTAATCGTACCCGGCCGCCTGGCAAATTCACCCCCAATTTTTCTCCACGTTTCAGCGCATCCAGTGCGCGTTCCACTAGGGAAAAAGGGATATCCTCAAGGCTGTCGCGTACCCGATCAATCGCCCGGCGAACCGCACGCCGCTGAACCGCCCTCGGCTGCTTAAGAAGCGCGGCTGTATCTATCTCCAGACGATCCTTTGTATTTCGGATCACCAGGGTATCCATACACTGGGCGGTAACGGCGTTCAGTGCCTCATCATCATCCCCTGCAAGGTCGGCAAGCCGTAACAGGCTCTTCGGGAGCTGTGGGTTGTAATACGATTGGATGAAAGGAATCAGTTCCGATCGCAGGTGATTGCGGCGGTAACGAAGATTGGTATTCGAGGAATCCTGCCGGTAAAATAGATGGTTTTCACGACAATAATCCGCGATTTCCGATCGTCCGATCTCGATCAGCGGGCGCACCACCATCCCCGAAACCGGCGGTATTCCGGTCAGCCCGCTGATCCCGCAGCCCCTTATTATATGCAACAGAACGGTTTCGGCCCGATCATCTCGATGATGGCCGACCGCGATTCGGTGGGCTCCAACTTCATCGGCCGCTTCACTCAGGAAGCGATAGCGCTCTTCCCGTGCCGCCTCTTGCGTCGAGAGATGACGCCGCTTCCGAATCGCCCTGATATCCCGGCAACCGATCTTGAGCGATAATCCCCAGCTCAAACAGAGCTCGCGGACCGATTCGGCATCCTGATCCGCTTCCTCGCCCCGCAATTGATGATTCAGATGGGCAACATACAGCTCTATTTCCAATGGGGCTGAAAGCCGCTTCAGCAGATGCAAAAGCGCGATTGAATCGGCACCGCCCGATACCGCTGCCAACACTCTGGTCTGCCGATCAAACATATTGTAACGGCGGATCGTTGCTTCAACTCGCTCGATAAGTTCCATTTTCTTGACCCGCCGCCCAATTCCGGCATTCGCCTTACGGATTGAAAATTTGACGACCCGGAACTACAGGTTTCCGCGATCGCTGACCGATCGTTCCTTTGGATCAATATGCAAACCGGTCGTCTGAAGCCAGGCGATGGCGCGCTGCACCTCGGGCAGAGAACCTTCGATATCCACCGCCACAAATGCATAATCTTCCTCAACCTGTGCGCGGCGCACGTTGGTCACCACATTGAAGTCCTTCGCCAGCCGGTATAAAATCGGCTCGCTAACTTGGTCTCTCGTCGCCGTTATGTGAACCTGAATTAAAGCCATACCGCTTCCCCTCACTGTTGATTACAGGCTGCCATCCGTTTCGATCACATTAACCGCCCGCAATAGATGGCACGATAGACACCGAATCGCCGTCGGCAAGCGGCGTCTCCGTTCCCTTCAAAAAACGAATATCCTCCTCGTTCACATAGATATTGACAAAGCGTCGTAATGCTCCGGTCTCGTCGGTCAATCGGGCACCCAATCCGGGAAACTGTTGATTGAGATCCTGGATTAAGCCGGCGATTGTGGATGCGGACGTTTCGACGCTATCCTGTTCATTGGTTAGTTTCCGGAGCGGTGTTGGAATCAATACGGTTACCGGCATTTATGTTTAACCTCCTCGATATAGGACTATAGGAAATAGGACAGATGGGACGAATGAAATGATCGCTCCAATCCGTCGAATTAGTTCAATTCCCCAGTTTGCGACCATTCAATCAGACGCTCAACGCCGCCTGACGCTGGAGGCCGATCGCCTCTTTCAGCGAAGTCAAGTTGGGCTGAATGTGCATCGGCTGGGATAGACAGTCGGTAACCGCCTCCTGCGTTTTCAGTCCGTTGCCGGTAATGGCCAGCACCACCAGTTCATCGGCCGGCAGACGCCCCTGCTCCACCAGCTTTCGGGCCACCGCCACCGTCACTCCGCCGGCCGTCTCGGTAAATATACCTTCGGTACGTCCCAGCAGTTTGATGCCCTCAATAACCTCATCGTCGGTTACATCTTCGGCCCAGCCGCCGCTTTTTCGCACCGTATCGATCGCGTAGTAACCGTCAGCCGGATTGCCGATTGCGATGGACTTGGCGATGGTATTGGGCTTAACCGGGCGAATGACATCGGATTTCGTCTTAATGGCGGTGGTGATGGGTGAGCAACCGGAGGCCTGCGCCGCGTACATTTTAGTTTTAACCGGTGGAATTATGCCCAATTGCGCCAGCTCATTCAACCCCTTATAGGTCTTCGACATCAGCGAACCGCCCGCACAAGGCACCACGATGTGGTCGGGCGCTCTCCACCCCAACTGCTCCGCGATCTCATAGCCGAAGGTTTTGCTACCATCACCGTAGTAGGGCCTTAAATTTATGTTGACGAATGCCCAATTGTACTTTCCGACCGCCTCCGCGCAAAGCCGATTCACTTCATCGTAGTTTCCGCTGACCGCAAGCACATTCGCGCCGTAGACCAGCGTGCCCAACACTTTACCCAGCTCCAGATTGTCAGGGATGAAAATGTAGCTGGTAAATCCGCCCTCGGCGGCGTGGGCCGCTACTGAGTTGGCCAGATTGCCGGTGGAGGCACAGGCCACCACCTCATATCCGAACTCCCGCGCCTTCGTCAGGGCGACCGAAACGACCCGGTCTTTGAAAGAAAGGGTTGGGTGGTTGACGCTGTCGTTCTTTAGATACAGATTGCGCAGCCCCAGCTCACGCCCCAGACGCTCCGCCCGAACCAGCGGCGTCCATCCGCAGTTCAAGCCCACGGTTGGCTCGCCGTCAATGGGCAGCAGATCTTTATAGCGCCAGATGCTGGGCGGGCCGGATTCTATGGATGTCCGTGAAATTCGATGGCCAATCTCCTCGTAATCGTAACGTACTTCGAGCGGGCCGAAGCACATCTCGCAGACGTGGTTGGGCACCACCCCGTATTCTTGCCCGCACTCGCGGCATCTCAAGCCTAAAACTTTCGCCATCATTAACCTCCGTAAGTTTTCGCCGGGCACAGGCGCTAACAAAAAAAGCCACCCGTCCCGAACGCCGATGCGACCAGGACGAGAGGCGTATTTCTCGTGGTACCACCTGACCTTCGCCGAACCCTCACGGGGACGACCTCGACGGGTGCTGTTCTGTCTAAAGGGAGAAGACTCTACACCCTAGCCCTGTAACGGGAGCCCCCCGGCCGACCCTAATTCCACAATATCCAGTGGTTTCAGGTCGGTGGCTCAGAAGCCATTTCAGCGACTTCGGCTGCACCGGTTCTCACCCTTCCCGGCTCTCTGTGGCGCCCCCATCGCTTACTCCTCTTCCTCAAAGCCCATTATTAGCCTACTTCACCCGCCCATTATACCCGCGCCCTATACCCACGTCAACAAGATGTGCGGAAAGAGGTAAGAGTTCAGTTTTGTGGGAATTAAAAGCTGACCGATAAATCACCTCACCCCTCTCGGGGGAGAACCGGGGAATGAGATTGCTTCGCTTCGCTCGCAATGACGCCCTCCCCGCTTGCGGGGAGGGCTGGGGTGGGGTCGAACGAAAATCATTCCCGCAAAACTGAACTCTTTCGCAATTTCAATTCATGAGATTTAGATTGCAATTATGGTATATTTATGTTAATCCTTTTGCTTCCAGTGGTAAACAATTCCGGGATTCGCATTGACATCCGTTTGAGATAGACGTTCCAGCGCTCACTCGAAAGGAGCTTGTGAAATTGAAGCGCAAGAGGGTTTCACTATTTGAAGGCGGCGTGGCGGTCGCGGTCATCGCTCTGTTAGCCGCGATCCTAGCGCCGGGCATCGCTCAGGAAAAGAAGACAAGCCTGACCGACATCGCCCTTTCCAACATCAAACAACTGAGTCTTGCGATGGCGATGTACAACCAAGACTACGACGAGCTCTACCCCTACTGGAATATCCAATACTACTGCAAGGGGGGAAACCACGGGGCGCCTCGCGATTCGGCCTCCTTCTGGACCGATGTGATCTATCCCTACACGGACAAAGTTTCGGTATATCGCGATCCGGCCGACGTGTTGCGCTGGAACGACTACTGGAGCGGCTGCAGCGACGACAGCGGCGCGAACGATCTGTTCGGCCCGACGCACCCGGCAAACTATGTCTCCTTCGGGCTGAATGAGTGGCTGACCGGCGGACATAAAGGGAACCGCTTGGCGAATATTCCGGAACCCGTAAACACGTTGATGCTGGCCGATTCGGCGCCACAACTCGTCAATTCACTCCCCGACCCCACCGGTAAATCGGCCGATTTGATCGTAGCGGGGATTGCTTTCTCCAACGATGCCGGCAACAAGCTGATGTGGCTGAAAAACCAATCGGCTGAAAAATTAATCCAAAAATACGGCCAAGAGCGGCTCGATAACGCAACCCGCCACCACGGCGGCGATCTCGTCGCCTTTGCGGACGGCCATTCCAAATGGATGCCATGGCACAAGCTGACTATCGGCAACCTTGAGCCGAAGAGCCGTTCCCATCAAAAATCCAATCTCAAGAGCCCAGCGCACACTACCCCGACTCCGCAGAACTAAAGTGTCGTATCGCTCCTGCCTGCCTCTAACCGGGCAGACAGGAGTCACCAAACGGCATTCACTCTCTGCCTATCTCCATCACGAAAATGAAGCGACCGGTGAATTCAACCGAATGAATTCAGTTTTGCGGAAAATAAAAAGTGAACTCTTTCATTCAACCCTCCTCCTCTCACATTAACGGTCACTTGGAATATAATAAATATTCGAGTGGGTTTCATTGATTGGGTCATTTCGAGTCGCTGCGACCTTTTCTCGATGGATCCGAGTGGCGGTTGATGCAAAAAACACCTTATCCGTTGTTTCGCTTTATCTCGACAAGCTCAACTTTCCGACAAAGATGTTCAAACTGGAGTGAAGCAACTCAGCCCGCTGATCCTAATCATCTCATAAGAAGGACTGCCCATGAAAGCACCGAAGTTAATAGGGGTTGCGCTCACATTTCTCATTTTCCTTAACGCCGGGTCTCCGGCAAATGCCGCCCTACAACCCCACGTCACCGACTGGGTGAACCTAGCCTCATTGCCCTCTATGCGGCGCCATGCGGTGCATTACGATAATGCCGAGATCCTTCACAGCCATGCGATGGTCGGCACCGTCAACCGCACCTTGGCCGGCATCTCCCTTGAGCCCGGCAAGGGAGACTTATCCTTGCAGTTGCTGACCAACCCCCGCGGCGCCACCCTTCAATTCGTCTTCTCAACGCCGCTCGCCGACTACGGAAAGATAAAATCCTACCGGATTTTGATCAACGATCAAGAGCGATACCGCGCCTATTCCCTGGATCCGGGCGGCGGGATCAAGCAATCCATCTTCCTTGAGGTGAAACCCGGCACCACCCATACCACGATCGAAGTTCAGGCTCTTCCCGATTCCGAAGCGCCGGTGATCATCTCACTGATCCGAGCCTATCGCGGCACCGGCGATCAGTGGCACCCATCCTTGAACGACCTCTCCATGCGACTCGGTTTATTGTCCCCCGAGGGATCCGGCTATCAAATTGACGCCGGCGAGATGGCAGCCATAAAAAAGACGATCCCTCCCAGTCAATTCATTAAACCGGAGGCGACCGTTCTCATTAACTACTGCGCTCGAAGCGATAGCCAGGACCAACAGTACATCGGCCAGCTTGCTGATCTTGCGATGCGTGCCCATTTTCCCTTGCGAATCCGATTTGAAACCGACTGGGGGGGCGTTCCTAAAGGCGTTCCCGATGGGTTGGGGGGTACTTTCTCCGATCCCACCTATCAGCAGATCGTTTACTCGCCCCAAAATCAAGTCGTCATTCCAGCCCTACAGAAACTACTGGGATCAAGCTATGATGTTCATTACGGGCTATCGGTGCCCAACGTTTGGGGGAATACCCCATGGATGACCTTTAACAATCATCACCTGAATGAATTCCGCGCCGATCGGCTAAAGGCGGCGCTCAAAGCATGGCAGTCGCAGTGTGATCGGCTGGCCTTGGTCGAGGATGGCGGCCTTTTCCCCCATTCACTCTCCACCGGCGATGAGACGATCTACTGGGCGGACGGCGTTGACGACCATGGCTATACCGCTTTCAATCACGGAATACCGAGAACCCATCTGGAGGCCGATTTTAACCCGGCCACCGTCGCGGCCGCCGCAAAAGACGGCGTGATGCTCAACCCAAAGGATGGGCTGACCGGGAGCGAGAGATGGTGGCTACATCAAAATTTGGCGCGCCAGCAGCAGCGGCTGGTCAACGACATGATCAGCTCACTCCAACCCGATCCAATCCTAATCGGCAGCAACAGCCATCGCACTTCACGCACAAAATTAACCATTGACAACATATACACCGAGCCCTACGCGATGCCGCTCTATCCGTTGAAAGAGGTCACCGAATGGCACCCCGGGATCGAGCTGGGATCGGTCGAAAATGGGTGCAGCGGAGGGGAATACTGGAACGGAGCCGAGATGCTGTCCTGGTTGTTAAAGGAGCGCGAGTTCGGTCGCACCGCCTTACCCAATCTTGAGTGTACCGGCGCCAAGAACGAGGATGAGCTCATTGGCTGCCTGCAGGCCGCCTACGCAACCGGCTGCCGTTACGTGACCTTGTTCAATTGGCCTTATGTCAAGAACCTAAGCGCCCTCCTCCAACGGTTTGAGACCACCATTGAAGAACCGACCGGCGTGATGGATTCTCCATCCAGCGGGGTAGCCGCACGCCCGCTCAATCAACCGATTTTCCGATCCTATGCGGCTCCGACCGGCTCATTCGGAATCAATCGAATTGACCTCTCGCTGGCTGGGGCGCCGTGCACCATCGTAGTCAGCTTACGAGACATTGCAACCGACCATAATCTTTTCACCATCACCGTACCGGTAGTTCCAAACAGCGGCTGGTTATCAATCTACCTCCCTACCTTGATCCCGCAAAAACCGGGCTTTAACTATCGGGTAGCGGTGGAGCATATCAGCGGCCCAATTCCATCCGTGCGATTATCACCGGATGGCTCCCCTGCGGTGCGCATCCTGGCCGACATCGCAGCGGAACGCGCGCGCAGCTTGATCGTTGAAAACTGGGAGGACCCCTTCAATCTGATCCATCGCCTCAGCACTTCGGTGAATTGGAAAGAACAAAATGCTTACAGCCGGTATGACTGGAACGCCTCGCTCAGCGCTTATGCAAACAATGAGCCGGTCACCTCCTACCGTTTGGCGGTCCGAGCCCAGCAGTTGGCCAACCCCAGCCACTACATCGTGGAAAATCCAGGAGGAGCCTTGGCGCCGTTTCCGGTCACGATTCGGTGTCAGAAGCCCACCAGATTGACCATCACCTCCATTTCACCGGCCCAGCTCGCGTTACAAGTGCGCTCGGGACATCCGGAGGCAGTTCAACTTATATGGAGTGGGATAACCCGCCGCGTGAGTTTAACTCCGGGCGTATCCACTTCAATAACCCTGACTGCAAGCCGCCGTGTCTATCGCCCCCGTCGGATCATTCATAGGTACCACCGACCGGCCCCACCCTTCGGGGGAAAGCATCTATAAGCGGTGGAAACGAAGTCAGTTTCAAATTCAGACTCCGGCTGGTGAAGAGCGCGTAATTGTATGGCCACCACCGACCTCACGATCATTATCGTCAGTTTTAACACGCGCGATTCATTGCGGGAGTGCTTGCGGTCCCTCTCGACCGCCGCCGAAGGATTATCTTCCACCGCGATCGTAGTGGATAACGATTCCCAAGATGGCAGCGCTGAAATGGTCTCTCAATATTTTCCTACCGTTCAATTGATTAAAAACAGCGCCAATCTCGGCTTCAGCCGAGCTTGCAATCAGGCCATTGAGCACGCGGAGGGACGGTTCATCGTGCTTCTGAATCCGGACACCAAGCCGCTTCCAGAATCGTTAAGTTGTATGGTGGACCGGCTTAACCACTATCCGGAAGCAGGCGCCGCTGGGCCGTCGCTCATCTTTCCCAATGGATCGCGGCAGGGAAACGGTGGGCCGCTCCCCAATATCGGGACCGAGATAAGGCGGTTGCTCGGTATTCGCAAAAAGCCGATCCCGGCACCTCTTTTAGTTGAGGGGTCTGACCACAAGACTATGGAGGGACATTTACCGGATGTGATCGAAGTGGAGCAGGTCTCCGGCGCTTGCATAATGGTACGCCGAACCGCCATTCAGCAAATCGGTCTTTTGGATGAGGATTTTTTCATGTTTTACGAGGAGGTGGATTGGTGCCGCAGGATGATACGGGCCGGATGGAAGGTATATTTAATTCCGGAGGCGGTAGTCATCCACCAGTGGATGGGCAGCGTGAGGCAACGGAGCCGTGAGATGGCGAGGCAATTTTATCGAAGTCAACGGCTATACTATCGGAAGAACGGCAGCCTTCTCACAAAGCTGATTATCGGTCCGCTCTCCTGGCTCGGCACCTTAAAAAGTGAAGCCCGGCATATCGGCTCCCATTTGAAACGAATCCTTACCGGTGGTAGGTCAATTAACGTTCAATGATCCTGTATTCTCGCCCACCCATCTGGGTGATGTGGAATCTTTTTTTAGCGCTCATTCCGGTCGGCCTCGGCTATACGATTTGGGGGCTTATTCAGATAACGCCCGCCGGCAAAAGGATTCGGATTTTGCCGTTGCTCATCATCATTACACTGACTTGGCTTGCCTTTCTGCCCAACTCTTGCTATCTGTTGACCGAATGGCGCCACTACCTCAGCCGGATAACCCACAGCCCGACGTATCAGCACGTGAATTCAGATCATGCCGCACTATTCAAGCTGAGCACCTCAGCACTCTTTTATCTCATTTACAGCGGAATGGGGCTGCTCTGCTTCACGCTTGCAATTCGGCCGATCGAGCGAGCGTGCCGAATCGTGGGCTGGACGTTTCCCGTACTGGCCTACCCCTTTTTTCTGGTGGTTTCGATCGGAGTGTACCTCGGTCTCATTTTGCGATTTAATTCCTGGGAGGTCATCACCAACCCAAGGCCGATTTTTCAAGCGATCGCCAGAATTCCGCAAAATACCTCGCTTACTGTAGCAATAGTTATCTTTGCCCTTTTGCTCTGGTTCACTTACGAGGCGATTGATCTGTGGGCTGATGGAATTATGGAGCGACTGAGAGAGTGGTCTCGAAGCATCCGGATTGGCAAAACGGCCGGAACAACGCGCATGAGTCACCCCGACTGCTAATACCATCCTATACGATCAACCTATCCTATTGAAAACGATCGGTCATCGCCACCTGACACTCTGCCTTTTAATTCGTCACCGATTTCCCCAATACCGGCGTACCCAGATCGAGCTGGAAGATTCAATGTTCATTTTAGAGGAAGATTGATTGCCCATCGAGAGAATCGCAGCGATCTGGCTTGACGGCACCGATGATCGGTTGAGTGGTATCACATTGTATCGCACCATAAAGGAGAAATAGGATGTCAGGTAGGCCGCGATGGCCAACCGGGACATCTGTTTGACAAATTGCGGACGATGGCGCCTTGCCCATTCCAATATTGCAATCGGCCCCACCACAAACATCACTTTTACCAGTATAAAGTATCCGACCCCCATAATCAAATAGCTTTTCATCCAGGGGTTTGCTTCAACAGCTCCCTTCGTCAATAAAACTAAAGTGATGATCAGGTCGGCTATAGATATAACGACCAATATCCAACTCTCTTTTGCCAGTTTCAATCAGGTCCCCTCCTTGGATGACTGTTACTCCTACTTACAGTATTCCTGCCATGAGGGTTATTTATCACATAGAAATTATCGAAGATAGACCATCTCGGGCGGCCACTCGCCCTGGGCACATCGCTATGCTGGGCGGACTTTGATGGTGGTGGTTGGAATAACCGGCCGTCAATAAGAATTATTAATTCAGCAGGTCCCGAATCCGTTATGTTCGGTGATTTTTTATCCGGCGGTCGGTTCATTCCTACGTCGGTACATGCTCCTACGGGGTTATTGAAAAAATCACAGGAGCGCCTACCATTACGTCATTCCCGCATGGCTCCACTCCAGTGGAGTGGATGGCGGGAATCCAGTCCCTAGCCTATGGGTAGTCTGGGATGCTGATTTCCTGGATTCCGTGTCCCACTTTTGAATGAGTTAGTTCTCTGGGTAATTTAGGTAGCAAGCTCTTACCCCTACCGCGATTATCAACTCCCTCCCCCCTCGTGGGGGAGGGTTGGGGTGGGGGGCGACCAATGCTGCTATAAATCATTCCCAGGGAAATGAACTCTTACCCACTTTTCTTGCCCGGAATGATGACCCAATGCGTGCTAAAGTATTTTCCAACATGCTTTCTTGGGCTTTGCCGGAAAAGAAATTCTTCGGCCATAACAGCGATCAATAGGATGCATCCATAAACGATTGAGGAGCAGCCACGGCTTTATAAGCGGATCGTTGGCGACGGCCGAGCGCACTTTTCTTGAGCTTCTGAGTTATGCGACCTAGCTCGATTTGTGACCGCACCTCACACTCGTCCAGCATATGCTGGACGGCCATCATACGCTTTCGATTTTCCGGATTATCGGCTAAGGGCGCCGAGCGTAAGAAAAAGAGAGTCGGCTGGTACAGCTTGCAGATCCGTAGCACCAGACCGATATCCCTCCGATTCAGAGCGGCCAGATGCTCTTTTGCCAGTTGTTCCAGTCGCGTCAGCGCCTGCTCAGGATTCATGCTCGCCCGCCCCTTTTACAATCGCCGAATCCATTCCCTTTTCCAATTCAGCCCAAGTTGCCCGCAGTTCGGATAGCATTCTTGTTACCTCGTCCAGCTTTGTCGGATCATCTTTGATATTCGCCTCGATGAGTTGGCGCAACATATAGGTGTAGATGGTGAGCAAATTGCCGCTAATCTCACCGCTAATCTCTTGGTTGAGCGAGGAGATTAGCTCAAAGATTATCGCCTGTGCTCTTTGGATGGCTTCGTTTTGCTTTTCGTAGCTCTTCTCCTCGATGCAGCGGCGCCCCACTGAGATGAATCGGAGCGCCCCATCATACAGCATCAAAACGCGCCTTAACGGAGTTGCTGCCTCAACCTGCTGGCGCAAGTAAGCCCGGTATCCGGCTTTCGGCGGAGAAACTGCCATAGAGAAACGCACATCCTTTCCAAACGCTTATATGATCGCAGACCAGCTCATCCCCTGATTAACCACCACTGGTCGAGCTCGATGATGAAGGCGAAGATCCGGTCGAGCTCCCACTGCCGCTGGAGCTGCTCGACGAGCTCAGCCCGGTCAATGAGGATAGGCTGGCTCCTGCTTGCTGAAGCTGTGCAACCGACATCTCCATTGCGGCAAACTCCTGCTGTAACATGGTTGCTTCAGCCGCTACCTGTTTTTCAATATCTTGGATCGTATTTTGTATGTCTTGGACTTGCGTATTTAATGAATTGTTGAGCTCGGTCAACGAGCCGGATAGCGGATCGGTGGCGCTGCTGATAAAGTTGGTCATTTGATCGGCCACACCCTGACTGAATACGATGGATCCATGCGATCCCGCCACAGTAGTATTGACCTTGATCTCAAGACCATCGGTGGTTGCGTTTCCTGAATTGCCGGTCAGGTACTGGCCGTTGCCGGTTGCCGCCTCCCCATTGATAGTGCCCGCTACATCCAATCCGGTTGCATTGATCGGTGTGGTGCCGATGCCGGAGTTGTTGGAGGCGGCGGCTTGGCTTGAAACGACCGTGAAATCTCCGCTCGATCCATACGCCTTCGATTGCAGGCTCAGCTCACCGCTTACAATGGAGGCGGTCAACAGAGGCGATAATGTTGGGTCCGCATTGATCTGCGCAACCGTATCGGACAGCGTATTGGTTGAATTCAACGTGATCGAATAGGGATTTGAGCCGATTAAGGTTCCGCTGAACGTCAATGTCTCTTGACTGGAATTGGCGCTCGTTTGGGCGACGGTGGCGGATGCGGTCGCTTGGGTGGCCGGCTGGGTGATATTGATGGCATAACCCGCTGAGCCTGAGTCCTGTGTTTTATTGGTGCTATACACGTAAGTGATTGCCGAATCGGTGGTGGTACCAGTTGCCTGAAACAGGGCTGCCACGCCATTGGGATTGGTCGTCAGCGCATTGGAAAGCGTCGCGCTGTTAACCACCAGATGGTCGTTCTGATCTAATGTTATACCGATCTGGCTTAAAGTACTCAAAGTGGAGGGCAACCCCGAAACGCTGGACGTGGCCTGGTTCACCAGCTCATTGAGTACATTTTGGGTCGTGCTTTCGCCAAACAGCGGCCCCGTTACATTGGTGGTGGGATCATAGTTCGCCTGCGATTGCAAGGTATCCACCATCGAGTTAAAGGCATTCACATAACCGGTGATATTTTGCTGCATGGTGCTCGTATCGGGATTGACCGTTATGTTTGACGTTGCGCCCCCACCCGATAACAGGCTTAGGGTAACGTTTGGAATGACGTCGGTCACAGTATTGCTGCTTCGGGTAATGGATAAATTATCCAATGTGAAGTTAGCATCTTGCGCCGCCTGAAGCTGCGAGCTGCTGACGCTGTTTTGCAGTATCCCTAAATTCGCCAAAATATTATTGGAATCGGTGAAGGTCGGCGTGGTGCTGCCGGTAATCTGAAGCTGCTGCTCGGCTGCACCGGTCGTGGGATTCGTCACCGCAATGACGGCGGCGCTGACTCCCGATATGCCGGCCGAGTTGATTTTATTGGCGATGCTGGTCAATGAATCGGTCGAAAAATCAATGGAGACGCTCGTTCCGTTGATCTGAATGGTGCCTGAAGTGGGCGATGTCATCCCCAGTAAGGTGCCGATGCTGGTGGAGCTGTCACTGAAGAGGGCCGATCCAGCGCCATTCGTAATCGGGTTTGCAACCGCTTCGGCGCTGCCGATCAATCCGAGCGTGCTCTGCAAAATGGTTCCTGACCCTACATCGGAGAGGCTGATCTCGTTTGCCGTTCCAGAGTTGTTGGCGGTTAATATCAGATTGTAGGAGTTAGGTGCGGTTTCGATAATGGAGGCGGTCACGCCCGCATTGGCGTTGTTAATGTTTGCGGCCAGAGTCTGCAGCGTATCGGAGCTTTGCACCGTGATCGCATGGCCGTTTATTACGATTTGCCCGCTCACGCCAAGCGGATTAGTTTGGCTGGATTGAGCGATGGACCCCAGTTTTTGCGCCTGTGCAAGTTGATTCACCACGAGGGTGTGAGTTCCGGTTTGAGCACCTGCATTGGCGGATACGGTGGCGGTGGAAGTGTTGCTGCTGCTCGCCGTCACCAAATTGAAGGCATTTTGCTGGTTGAGTGAATTGGCGGCCGATTGAAGGCCGGTCAAGCTGGCCTGAAACTTCCCCAGCGCGGTCTGCTCATTGATGAGGGTTTGTTCTTGCTGTTGATAGACCTTCTCCGGAGCGCGAGCCATCGTCAGCATCTGTTGAATGATGGATTGCCAGTTAATCCCGCTGCTCAATCCGGTAAAGGTGATGCCGCTTCCTGCCATAATTCACTCCTTTCACTTGATCCAATTAACCGCTGAATGCCGCCTCGTGTTGATGTGGCAGGCTCCCCCTACCGAATAGAATGGAGCCTGCCGAATTACCCTGCGAGCTTCGATTTTGCTTAGGGCAACAGTTTGAGCAATGCCTGCGGCAAGCTGTTCGCTTGAGCAAGCACCGAAATGCCGGATTGCTGCAGGATGCTGTACTTCGTCATATTCATGACCTCCTGCGGAATATTGGCATCGCGGATCTGCGACTCCGATGCCGACAAGTTCTGAACCGCAATACCCAGTGACTGAACATTGCTGTTGAGAATATCGGTCTCGAATGCCCCCATTTTCGCCCGAAGCGTATCAACTTGCGTGAGCGCCTGTTGCACCACTTGCATCGCATCGCTGGCTCCTTGGGCAGTCGTAACGTTGATCGTCCGCAGGTTCAAGCCGGCTACTGCGGTGGTGCCAAGCTGATTGGTCTGCACATTCCCCAACGAGATGTTCACCGTTTGGCCCGAGTTGGCTCCAACCTGGAACTGAACGCTGCCGGTTGTGACCGATCCGACGGTCGCGTTGGAGGTAGATGTTGAATTGCCTACCTCGGTCAACAGGATCGAGTTGCCGGCGCTGTCTTTCACCAACAATCCGGAATCGGTGGAATTGACGCCGCCGGTAAAGGTCACGGTTTCAGTGGTTGCAGTGCCGTTGACCATGGCCTGAGCCGAAGCGCTGACAACGGCATTGGTCCCCACTACCGACGTTCCCGCAGTGCCGAAAATGAATGTGCCGCTCTCCGACTCCACGATTTTGAAGTTGGCGCCGTAGTTTGATTGCGCTAGATCAATCACTTGATTGGTTGAATCGTAGTTTGCGGTAACACCGGTTTGCTGCGTCACCGCGTTGATCTTGTCCAGCAAGCTTTGGACCGTGTCAGTTGAGGAAACCGCGATGGATGCCCCGTTAATGACAATCGTTCCACTCGTGCCGATGGTTGAGGAGAGCGATCCATAACTTACCACCGCCGAGGAGCCGTTGGCCGAAGCCCGCGCAGCGGCGGTCGTTACCGTCATCGTGACGTTTCCACTCGCCGTCTGGTATCCGTCAAAGGCGCTGCCGATGCTGATGCCGGCGATATCGGCCGTATTCGTCACGTTGGAAGTAACGCCGGAAGTCCCATCCAACAGGTTCTTGTCCGCAAACTGAGTTTGTGTTGCGATTGAATCGATACTCTGGATGGCCGATTGAATCTGAGACTGGTCGGCCTGCACCATGTTGGTGTCGTTGACGCCGGTGTTGGCCGCGTTCACCGCAAGCTGGTTGATGCTGTCCAGCAACGAGCTGACCTGGCCGAGCGCCGCCTCCGCCGTCTTGATCAAGTTCGCTCCGTTTTGCGCATTGTTGATCGCCTGATTAAGGCCGCCGATTTGGGATTGCAGGTGGTCCGAAATGATGAGGCCTGCCGGGTCGTCGGCCGCGGAGTTAATTCGCAAGCCGGAAGAGAGTCGTTGGATCGCGGTCTGCAGCGCTGGCTCGGTTTGGTTCAAATTGTACAACGCCGTCAGCGCCGAGACATTTGTGTTGATGGCTAAACTCATCTATACTCCTCCTTGAAATCGTGCAATAAGGACGGATCACCCGTCGCTTACGCTCGCATACGTCCCAGCATCCCGCTGAGACTGCGCCGTGCAGCTACAGATTTTTTGGATCGGCGCACACCCAAATTGTGTTCACAACGATTATCGGTATGCCGTGAGAATTGCTTTAGGGTAACCGCGTATATTTTCCATCCTAATTAGCATTAAGCCGCCTCTAAATTTGCAACGCCGGCTACAGCCAACTTTAGATTGTGCTGCGCCTCCGGGTATTCCGCGCGAAACGATAGCGCGACTTGGTAGGCCGCCGCTGCCGCTTGATTCGCTCCAAGGCGAAAATAACAGTTGCCCAAAACGAAATAGCCCTCCGCTCGGCTTGGCTCCAATTTCAACGCCGTCTGAAGCACATCAATCGCCAACTGGTATCGGCCGAGCTGGTAGAGCGCATCGGCCATATTAAAATAGGCATTCGCCGAATCTTTCTCGAGCCCAATTGCTTCTGCGTAGGCGGCGAGTGCATTTCCTAAATCTCCATTTTTTGCATAAAACCGTCCCAGGTTGACGCGCGGAGCCGATGATTGAGGCATTGCCTTGCATAATTTCTGATGGGCGCTGAGCGCAATATCGTTCTGCCCCAGTTTTTCAGCGCAGTCAGCCAGCTTTGCCATCACTTCGATATCAGGCTCACCCCATTTCAAGACCTCGTGCAGGTGCGGTAACGCCTCGCTGCTCCGGCCGATATCCATCAAGATGAACCCCAGATCACGATGGGCGGTTAGATAGCTCGGATTTGATACGAGGACACGGCTCAGATCATCAATGGCCTCTTCTTTCCGCCCCAAGCAATTCAATGCTTGCGATCGAGACATCAATGCGTCATTGAAATCACTTTTCAATGCCAGCGCCTCGCTCGAGTAATCAACGACGGATTGATAGTCGCAGCGACATAGTGCAACCATCGCTAAGCCATAATGGGCTTTATGGCGCCAGGAACCTTCATCACCGGCGAAATGGGCATTGGGTTCCATCCCCATTTCAATGGCGGTTCGAAAGGCAAATTCGGCTTGCAGCGTATCCCCTTTTGCCAAATAGATATGACCCCGTTGGAACCGTATCTCTGGATGTCGGATACCCACTGCGTCCGCCCGGTCACAAACTTTGAGAGCTTCCTCAATTTGGTTTACGAAATAGAGTGCGCTCGCCCACTCCGAGAAGAGCAGCGCAGCGTATTCATTATTCAGGGATATATGATCAGCCGATTGTTCAAAATAGGGTATCGCCTTTTCATATTCACCAACCACGAAATAGGTGTTGCCCAGGTTGAAAAGCTGAAATCCCCGAAATTCCGGATCAACCCCCTCCTCTATTTCACGGGTTAACATATTAATAAAACGTTCCCGCTTGTTGCGATCCGTCATCACCTCGGTCGTATAACCGAGATGATCAATTTCAATGCCACATTCCGCCCAGCTAAATCCGGCCGCCACGATAGTGCGCATATTTTGCTCATGGATCCGCTGCTCAAAGCGAATCGCCGGATGGCACCGAAATAGACGGCACGCACTGTGCCAAACATAGTCGCCGGAGCGTTCAACATTGGAAGAGTTGATCCGATTACGAATTCGGCAAACGTATCCCCCCTGCTTCTCCGAGACGCTTGAGACGAGCTCCCTGACCGTATGCGCCGAATCACTCATCAAACGCTCATCCGCGTCCAGCCATAAAATCCAATCGCCAGTCGCATGTTGCAGTGAGACATTGCGCGCGGCCGCAAAATCATCAATCCACTTGAAATGGTGTATCTTCGCTCCGTATCGTTCCGCGATGGCGATAGTGTCATCGGTGGACCCCGTATCCACAATGATGACCTCATCCACCGCTCCGGCCACGCTATCCAGGCAGCCCGCCAAAAACTGCTCCTCATTTTTTACTATCATGCACAGCGAGATGCGAGGCTTAGCGTGATGGAGATCCTTTATGCCTTCTCCGTTCTCATTTATGGAGGCGCGACCGTTTTGCAACAGTTGCCGCGCCCTCCGGATGAGATCAGTCCGAACGGTATCACTTTTTACACTATTCGTTTTATATTCAATCCTTTTATGAGTGCGTCGTGCGTTTCGGGTATCGGCGATTGCACCCCGCATTGCGCGCCGCAAGGTATTTCCTACATCTTCATTTTCCGGTGAAATCTGATATGCTTTGATGGCGTTTTGCAACGCATTGTTCCAATCACCCATCTCGCACTGTAAAAAGGCCAGGTTGTGCAGGAAATCGCGCGGAAATGCCGATATCTCCGCGTTCCGTTTGAACAGCTTCAGCGCCTGCTCCCTCTCACCCGTCCGGTATAGCGCCACACCGTATGCGTTTAACAGATCGTCATCTCTTGGCCGCTCATCCAGCAGGGATTGAACCAAGGTAATCGCCGATTCCCACTCGCCCGACCGGGTCAGTCGGATGGCCTCTTGTTTTCTGACTTCCCATGTCCGTAATCTTTCCGATTTGGCCGCCGCCGCTTCAAAGAGGGTCAGCAAAGATGCCGCCGCTTTATCGGCTGCCTGACGCCAGGTAAAATTGGCTTGGGTATTCCGGCAACCATGAATCGCTGTCTCTTGATAGGCCGCTGGATTCTCATAGATGGAACGCATTCTATCGGCAAGCTCACCGACATTCACTTCGTACCAGTATGGATTTCCACTGGTTATTATTTGGCCGACCCGGTTCTCGTCAAAATCAACCTTTTGAGACGGTACCAAAATTGCGGTATGTTCATCCGTGAAATCGCGGGATGCACCCTTATCCGGCACAATAACCGGCAATCCGCTGGCCATGGCCTCCGCGATCGGCAGCCCAAAGCCTTCCCCTCGATATGGGTGAACCAGACAATCGCACGACGCATAAAGCTTCGGCATCGAATCCTCCGGTAAATCGTCGGTCAAATAGACGATTTCCGGGCCGTTCTGACGTGACATGGCTTCCTGGATTTGAGATGACGACGTTTGCCCCCGATAAAACGTTTGGGCGCCGAAATCCTTGATCACTAAGGTAACGTCGTCTTGGGCAGAAAAAGCTTGCTGATAGGCCTGCAACAAAAGGTCAATGCCTTTGCGTGCAATCGTTCCCCCAATGAATAGGAACTTGTAATGCTTTGAAGTGGGCAGTGAAATCGGCGTTACGTCGGGGTGAAAGATATCCGTCCTTACACCATTCGGTACGACAACCACTCTCTCAGGCGCAATTCCGCTTGCGATCGCGCTTTCCCGCGTGTAATTCGAGGGTACCCAAAGCTGATCCACCGTGCTTCCGACTGCACTGACCCAATCCTTCGGATAGGCGCCGTACTCCCAGGGCTGAATAAGGATGAGCTTACCCGAGTTCGGCAACGTGAGGTTCGGCGGCCAGTGGTGACGAACGGTTATGTCCGGCACGAGGTGCGAAATGCCGAATCGGGATGCCAGCCGCCTCAATTCCGGCGATGAATAGGGAGAGAGGGCGGCCGGTTCCACATCATTGATGCGGATATCGAGGTCATCGTTCTCCAGCAAGGCCAGCACCAGCTCTCGATTGACAAGCGCCAGGCTGTGCCGCGCCAGAAATGCGCCCTCCCAGTTAATCTTTAAAACCTGCTTACTGGGTATCACCGGTTCACACAATCTTTATCCACCGCCTAATCATCGTTTGAGTGGTTGTTGAAAAATTCGCTGATGATCGCCATTTCGTCATTCCCGCATGGCTCCACTCCAGTGGAGTGGATGGCGAGAATCCAGTCCTTTGCCTACTGGTGCACCTGAAAGCTGATATTCTGGATTCCGGGTTCCGCTTCGCGGTCCCGGAATGACGACCCGGTGGAGTTACAGCATTTCTCAACAACTTCTTAAGCCGCATCCTTCAATCGCTGAGGAATTTGATAGATGAGTAAATCCTCGGCGGGTATAATTGGAATCTCCATCGCATGCGCAATGTCACTGCCGAACGTAGAGTGATCGCCGATGAACGTATCGGCTACCCGAATGACCTTCCAATAATCATCCGGGCTCATCTCTTCCGCGATAATAATGATGTTCGCAATATTGTCCGTGCTTAGATGGAGCTCATCACTGATATAGCGGTCTATTTTTTCTAGCAAAACATGGGTTGGCGTTCTGCCCGAGTTCTCAAAACGGAGGAGCAGATCAATGCGGTCCGACGGCCCAAATCGTCGCGCAAAAGCAGTGATCACCGGCTGCCAGCTTTCCGGAGCACTGAGGTCCGATATAACGATGAATCGATGCCGATCGGGAGCGATCGCCTTCTGATTTTGATCTTGCCCGCCGGAACTGACCAATTCTCGGCTGCGGTGGATTGTATCGGCCAGCAGGTCTTTGAGGGGCTCTAACGGCGGGCATCCATTGATGATTTTGACCAATTCGTCCCAGGCAGCCAAACACTCCGCATGCCGACCCAGCGTGAACAGCAGGTTGATGGTTTCAATCCAGACCTCGGGGTGAAGTGGGATAAACTCCAGTGCTTTTCGGTAGCTTGAAACTGCTTTGTCGCTCAAACCGAGCGCCCGCTGTGCTCGCGCCAACATATAATGCGACTTACCGGAGGTTGGTTCCAACCCTACCGCCTCCCGTGCGAAGGAGAGCGCCTTTGAAAAGCGCTTTTGTTTCCATGCAACATCATAGAGATCCGTTAATATTCGCCACCTGAAAAGGGATTTTGCTTTCGGCAAGAAATCAGGATCGCTTTTGGGTAAAGATGCGTTTAGCATTTCCCATTTGGTATTGAACTCGTCGAATTTTCGATCAATCAGCGGACCGCTCAATTGATCGAGGTGAAAATCCGGGTTATCCATTAAATAAAGCGCGGCGATCAGCTCGGATTCAGCGGCAATCAAATCTTCGCTCAAGGAGGCAAGATAGGCCAGAGCGCATCGCCCATTGACCGACTCAGGATACAGCCTCAACGCCTTCAGCGCGGAATTTCTAGCCTCAGTCAGCCATACGGATGCGGAGGCGCTTTTTGGATTGTCTTGCCATTTTGAAACTCGCTGATGGGCCAGCGCCAGCCAAACCCGAAAATCATGGGGGCGTAATCGAGCCGCTTTTTCTAGGAGTTGACTGGCACGGTCGGCGGTGGTGGTATTTTGGCCAAGCGCCCACTGCATGGCTAAATTGGTATGCCGCACACCAACTGGAATATCTACAAACTTCCTAGGCTTTCGATCCATCTGCATGTATTTTTCGGCGATGGACACGATATCCGCAAGATGTTGTGCATAGGTATGACCTTGAATCTTCCGGTAGCCGGCATCCGCAATTCTTTGCCGCTCCTCCTCGTGTGAAAGATAGTAATCAACCAAATCTTCAAAGTTGTTTTCATTATAAAGAATGCACTCGTCGCCCGGACTGAGTACCTGAGTGACTTCGGCATTGGACTCCTCAATGAACAGCAGGGCGCCGCAGGCTGCCGCTTCGTAGGATCGCATATTCAACTCACCTGTGATGCTTCGGTTAAATGCGATTTTTGATCGATTCAGTAACCGGTTATAACCTTCCCCGTAAACACCGGTGTCAACACGCACCCGATAACGTGATGATAGACGGGCAATGCGCGCCAACCATCGTTCTCTAGTTATCTGAACATCGTGATTAAAATTGCCGGCGAAGGAGATATCCAGATCACGAACCATTTCGGGTATGCGTTGGTGTAAAGATGGGTTGTAGGCCCAAAGTAAGGCGTGCTCCACCGGCTCAATCCCCAATTTACGCAGGTTGATGCACCCAGCTTCGCTGGCAAAACAAAGATCAAATTCTGATTCTATATGGCTCAAAATCTGACCGGCCAAATACCAATCACCTACAACCACTACTTTAAAACATTGCAATTCTTCAATACCGACTGGGACAGGGTTATATTCCGGACTCCAATGGATATAGATATCAGGCCACCAATCTGAGGGTAGATCATCCTTAAGACATTTAAAATTTAGATTAGAATTTAATCGTGATGAATGGTGATAATTACTCCCAATAGCAATTATTTCGTGGGGGCAACCTTCTAAGTATCTTCCAGCTTGTAGTTCTGGCAGAAAGTAACATTGGTTCAATAGTACGCGCACCCAATTATCCTCGCCAATCATATTAAGATAGGTTTACATCAGCAGAAAGTTGAGCCAATATATTTTTAGCGACCGTCACCTCTGAATAGTTACCGATTGTTTCTTCTCGTGCAAGTGCACCCACTTCCCTTGCTTCGACGCGATTGTTGAAACAGAACCGCATCATGTTTTTTAAGTGGCTAATTCGAGGCTCCGCCCACTGATGGCCTCGGAAATTAGGTGCCTCAGCACAGGCCGCATCTGAAACCGGCAAAATATCAAATTCGATCAAATATGAATTTTTCGAATGCATAAATTCGGTGTTACCGCTCCATCCGGTTCCGATAACCGGCAAACCCATTGCCATCGCTTCCATATAAGGCCGTCCCCATCCTTCACCCCGAGAGGGCATCACATAGCAGTCGGCGGCGCGGTACAGTCGTAGCATCTCCATCCAGTTAAGTTGCACATCATGAAAAACGATGTCAGGGATATGGTTCAAGTTAAAGCCGAGTCCAAGAATGGCCTGGGAAGCGGCCCCCACAATCTGTTGGATAGACCATCCCAGTGAGGAATAGGTCTTGATGATCAATGCCACATCTTCCTCCGGCTGAAACTCCTCGAGGTAAGCCCTCAGTAAAATATCCCAACCTTTACGGAGGCTCCAGTCAAAAACGGAAAGGAAGTTATAGCCGCGCCGTCCATTAACAGGTAATGGTTCCAGCTTGAGATCATAATTGGTCGAATTAATCGCACCGGGAATCACTTTTAATTTATCGGTTTCCACTCCAGAATTGGCAAAGGTAGCTAGGTTGAACTTGCTCGGCACCCATATTTGATCCATCTGGTTGCAAGGTGCAACCCAATCGGCCGGTATACGGTCGGTTTCAAACATTGTTCGCCCGATATTAAGGGCGGCGTTACTCTCACGAGTGAACATTGGAGGGAAAATATGAGAAACATGCACCCCGCCGGCTGCCTCAGGCCGACTAATTGCTCGAATAAGAAGGCGTCTCTCATGATCTTCGAGATCAGCATGCCGGTTGCTCCAATTGATTGGCCGCGCGGCTACTGGAACTCCAATCCGCGTCAAACCGCAAACAAACCGGCGAGCTTCTTCCGCATAGCCACTAGTATCTAAAAGGGGTGCCTTCCAGAGAAACATCGGTCTAACCGACTGACGGGCCGAGGTTGAAATTTGACCGCGAAGCACAGCGAGAATATGCTCTTTGGCGCCTAATGCGGGATCTCCGTATGCGCAAATTTCTACAGCATTAAACGGGGCGAGGATATCTCGCCATTCTTCCACTCCCATCAATCTCTCGTCGCCGAATTCTCGCTCAAATGGATAATCCTTCGATGGAACGCTAAAAATGACGGTGCTGGATACTCGAAGCTGTTGTTCTAGGAGAGTTCGTATCGAACTATCATCGTAGTGCTCGAGTACCCCCTGATGAAAAACTACATCAAAAGGTCCTTCGATATACCTCGTCAACTCAAACATGTCGCCGTACCGAAAGACCACCCGAGCGCCTAGAAGAAGAGCAATGAGATTGGCACGATCCACAATATCCTCGCTGTAATCTATCCCTTCAGCCTGGAAGCCTCGCTTCGCCGCCCAAATCGCCCCATAACCAAATCCGATCCCAGTTTCAAGCACCCGCCCACCAGTTGGACAATATTGTTTAACCCGTTCTAAATAATTGGACAAGAACGGCATCGCTGTAAATATCCGATAATGATCGGGAATTTGAGCCAACGGAATCGAATTGTAGATACTAGCCCAACGTTTCTGGCTGTCAGTTGCGATGGAAGCCGTCTTGGAGTTCAAAACCGGTGAATTCATATCTATCCCATAATTAAGGACAAATGGATTTGAAGTAATGTAATCACTACAACTGGTATAATTATCGGGTAGCTACCGATATATCTACAGGGGAATAGTAGTCTTGTTGAGCGTTTGAGAGGAGACAAACAACGATGGAAAACAGCATCTCTTCCCTGGTCGCCTCGATCGAAAACCCCTTCTCGATCAACGATAGCTTTGATCTGGAAATTCTCGACCCGCAAAAGGTGCGGATTTTTCGCTCTGGCGGCCGAACTCGATTGACCATCGGTGAGGAGAAATCCATCATCCGGGTGATGATATTACGCGCTTTCCCTCTCTCCGATCCGAACCACTACTACGCGTTCCTAGACAGCGCATCGCACGATGTCGGCATTATCGTCGAGCCGCACGAATTGGATCCCGAATCCCGACGCGTGTGCGAGGAAGAGTTAGAGCGCCGCTACTTCATTCCAACCGTCCAGCGAGTGAAAAGCGCGGTCGAAGAGTGGGGATCCGTGACGTGGGTCGTTGAAACCGATCGCGGTGAGCGGGAGTACATCGTTCGAGGCATGCGCGATAACATGGTGGAGCTTTCCACCAATCGGGTTATGCTGACTGATATTGATGGCAATCGTTTCGAAATTCGCGACCTTTCCAAGCTAGACGTGGTCAGCCAAAATTTGGTGCTTCGCTACCTTTAGCGAGTTGTTGAAAACAGGTTAAGAACGGTTCGCCGATTAGATTCCTCCCGCAACCAGGTATTGAGCGATGGGCGATTACAGTCGTTTTCAGTGGTTCAGATCGTCTCTTGACGGCATCAAAAATATCGGCGGTCAATGGCTGGATATCCTCTACCCACCCTCATGCCTCATCTGTCAAACCGGCCAGCTTCGCACGATTTGCCAAGATTGCTATAATCAGATCATCGAGGCGCATGCAGTGGGTTGCCGGCGATGCGGAGCGTTCACCGGTAAATCGCTCTGCCAGCGATGCGCCAACGGAAATATTTTCAACTTTGAGTCAGCTTATGCTTTCGGAATCTACAACGGTGCTTTGAGACATGCCATTCACCGCTTAAAATATGGGCGGCGCCGGATACTGGGCAAGGAGCTGGGCCGCATACTGGCCGCCTCGATTGCCGATTCAGCGCCATTTCGTTCTGAGAGAATCCAATCCATCATTCCGGTGCCGCTCCACTCATCCCGATTGCGCTGGCGCGGGTTTAATCAGGCTGAGCTGCTGGCTGATGTGCTATCGGTTGATCTGGGGTATGAGGTGCTCGGAGCACTCAAACGAGCGAGGAAGACGCCCTCTCAGGTTCATCTCCGGCGAACCGAGCGCGCAATAAATGTCTCCAATGCCTTTGCGGTCACCGAACCGAATAGGGTTGCCGGGAAATCGGTGCTGCTGGTTGATGATGTTTTGACCTCACTGGCAACCGTAAATGAGTGTGCGCGGGTACTGAAGCTGGCGGGAGCCGATAAAGTTTTTGTGGCGGCACTCGCACGAGGGGTGTAATGCCTGAAAAACCCTCCATTTATCCCTGGTGAACTGAGGCGTTGATCATATCGGCGGAACGGGTTTCCAACTGCTGGACTCTCATCTCCAACCGCTTGAGCGCATTATCAAACCCGACATCATACTGGGAGGTGGTGTCTCGAAGGTCCATGATCTCTTGCCGCAACGCCTGAATCTCAGCCTTAACCTCTTGGTCTACGCTCGCTTTCATCCGCGCCTTGATCTCGACCAGCTTCCGGTGGTGCGCGCTTAAGATGGCAATTATTGGAGTCCCAAATATGAGCAAGACTGCCGCTAAGCTGACCCAATCACCCATTATTTCCTCCTCGTTCCGCTCAACCCCTCTATTTCACCGATGATCCAGCTTTCAGATATCTATCCCGACGTTCCATCAGCGGTTACCGCAATCGCCTCGCTTAAGCGGAGCGTTTCAGCGTATAACGCTTTTCCCACAATCACACCTGCCAAGTTGGGAGAATTCATCTCCTTTAATTTCCGAATATCTTGCAACGATGCCACCCCACCGGATGCGATCACCGGAATTCGAACCGCATTGAGCATCTCCTGTAGTGAGGTGAGGTTCGGTCCCTGGAGCATTCCATCCCGCGCAATGTCGGTAAAGATGATTCCCCGCGCGCCCAAGCTCTCTATGTCACGCGCGAATTGAACGGCGGATCGGTTTAATTGCTCTTGCCAGCCGCGTACCGCCACCTTTCCATCCCGAGCGTCAATTCCGATCAATAGATGGGAGCTGTATAGGGTCAACAGATTGGCTGCAATCGAGCGATCCATCGCCGCCGCCGTCCCTAAAATCACACGATCCACCCCGATCCGAAGCATCCGCTCGATAATTTCGGCATTTCGTATCCCACCGCCCAACTGCACCGGTATCCGGACTCGGCGAATGATCTGGCGCACCGTATTTACGTTTTGCGGCGATCCCACGCGGGCGCCATCCAGATCCACCACATGCAGGCGGGCCGCACCCTCCAACTGCCATTTCAGCGCCATTTCGACCGGATCCTCGGAGTAGGTCATAACCTCCGTAAACTGTCCCTGCCGCAGCCGAACGCACTTACCGCCCTTTATATCAATCGCCGGTATAACTTCCATTCAACGCTCCACCCGTGCCCTCAATGAATCAAAACGGCGCGGCTCGCTAATTTTTGCCGGTGCCGTTAATTTACCAGTCGTATGAAATTACTCAAGATTCGCAAGCCAACCGCGCCGCTCTTCTCCGGGTGAAACTGGGTCGCGAAAAGGTTCTCGTGTTGGACTGCGCAACAGAAGTTGATCCCGTAATGACTGTTGGCTAAGATGTCACTGGGATTTGAGGGTTGTGCAAAGTAAGAGTGCACAAAATAGACCCGCGCCCCATCCGGTATGCCTTTAAACAGCTTATTAGGGCGTGTAACCTCCAGCGTATTCCAGCCGATATGAGGCACCTTCAACCCCTGTACCGTTTCGGACGGCGCATCGGATGGGAAAAATCGCACCACCCGGCCCGGCAGTATCGCTAAACCTGGCGTCGGCCCCAGCTCCTCACTCTCATCAAACAGCATTTGAAGCCCCACGCAGATTCCCAGCACCGGCTTCCCTTTTTCAATGGCCTCGATCAGCGGCTCCACGAATTCTTGACGCTTCATTCCCGTTACGCAAGCGCCGAACGCCCCCACGCCCGGTACCACCAGCTTGTCGGCCTCTCTGATCTCTTTGAGGCTCGAGGTTACCTTCGCCTCGGCGCCGACCGCGGTAAGCGCCCGCTCCACGCTCTTTAAATTCCCGATCCCATAGTCCAAAATTGCAATCATAGTTTAACTATACCGACTGAGTTTCACTTTAATAAACAACCGCGATTGAAATCGTCTAGCCCTGCGACTCGATAATGCCCTTCGTGGAGGGAACGCCCTGATCACCCACCCATTTTACCGCCTCTTTCAAGGCCCGAGCGAACGCCTTGAAAGCGCCCTCTATTATGTGATGGCTGTTGCGGCCGGCCAGTTGGCGGAAATGAAGGGTTAATCCCGCATTGGAAGCCACCGCCCGAAAAAATTCGGGCGCCATCTCGGCCGAAAATATGCCGATCCGAGTGGCCGGCGTCTCGATATTTTCAACCAACAACCCCCGCCCGCTGATATCCACCACACACAAAATTAACGCCTCATCCATCGGGATGATCGCATCCCCGTATCGCTGAATGCCGCTGCGATCGCCTAATGCCTGCGAGACGGCGCGCCCCAAGCAGATGCCCACGTCCTCAACCAAATGATGGTCGTCAACGTGGAGGTCCCCGCTCGCCTTTACCATCAGATCGAAGCTGCCGTGCTTGGCGATGTGCTGCAGCATGTGGTCGAAGAAGCCAATGCCGGTGCTCGCCTGGCACTCTCCCTGACCATCTAAATTTAGGGTGAGTGTAATTTCCGTCTCGCCGGTTTTGCGTTGAATTGTCGCTTTTCGTGGTTCCCGCGCTCTTCCCCCAAATGAAAATGATTCCGGTTGTTTATCCATTTCAGCCGATGAGCCTCTTTTCCACCGCGCGAGCGTGCGCCTCGAAACCTTCAATTCGCGCCAATTTTGCAATTGATGGCCCGGCTTGCTGAACCGCCTCGCGCCCGTATGCGATGACGCTGGTCTTTTTAATAAACGTGTCAACGTTCAGCGGAGAGGCGTATCGTGCCGCTCCGCTGGTCGGCAGCGTGTGGCTTGGCCCGGCCCAATAGTCGCCCACGCTTTGCGGCGAGTAGCTGCCCATTAAAATGGCGCCTGCGTTCCGGATCGAGCCCACAACCGACCACGGCTCCTTTACCATCAGCGCCAGGTGTTCGGGCGCACATGCATTAGCCAGATCAATCGCCTGCTCCAATGTCTCCGCAATGAGTACGGCGCCATGCCGGTCCAGCGCCGTTTTAATGATCGAGCCTCTTGGAAGATCGGCAACCTGCGCCTCGATTTGCGCCACCGTTTCATCCGCGAGTGTCGGCGAAGTGGTCACCAAATAAGCGGCGCACTCCGAATCGTGCTCCACCTGGGTGATCATATCAGCGGCCACCCATTCCGCCTTGGCCGACTCATCGGCCAGCACACAGACCTCGCTGGGGCCGGCCAGCATATCCATATTCACCACTCCCCAAAGCATCCGCTTGGCAATATTGACGTATGCATTGCCGGGACCCACGATCATATCCACCGATGGAACCCCGCCCACACCGTAGGCAAGCACCGCGATCGCCTGCGCGCCACCGATCTTGAAAATTCGATCAACTCCGGCGATCCGCGCAGCGGCCAGCACCATTGGATGGATGGAACCGTCGCGCTGAGCCGGCGTGGTGACTATGAGCGATTGCACGCCCGCCACCTTTGCTGGAATCGCGGTCATCAAAACGCTGCTCGGATAGACCGCCGTTCCGCCCGGCACGTAGATGCCCACTCGCTCAACCGGCCGCATCAATTGCCCCAACACCACACCATCGCCAAAATCCATCCAGCTTGATCGCCGCTGTTTTTCATGAAAACGGATAATGTTGGAGGCAGCCGAGTGCAGCAACTGCCGTTCGCCCTCACCGACCTGCTGAGCTCCGCTGTCCCATTCCGCTGCGGTCACTTCAATACAATCCAGCGTGGGACAATCGAATTGACGGCCAAGGCGAAGCAGTGCCGCTTCACCTTCCTCGCGAACCGATTCGATGATTTGAATGACGCTCGCCTCTTTTTCGGTATCTTTATGGGACGCTTCCCGCTGCACTGCTTGAAAGGCCGCCCTAATACCATCCAATGAGACCTGAATCCGCTTCAAAACTTTACCCCCGCCATATATCACGCACATTATACGTGGTGATGAGAAGCGGTGTCAAATTCGCTGCTCGTTTCCGATTAAATAAAACGAATGAGTTCAATTCTCTGAGCAATTTAAGCAGGAGGCTTTACCCCTATAGCAATAATCAACACCCTCCCCGCTTGCGGGGAGGGAGTGGCCCATACACACATTGGGGTGAAACCCTAAAGGTTTTGAAAACCTTTAGGGTTTAGGTGGTTGTTGAAAAAGTGGTTGAAACCCGCCGCTTCGTCATTCCCGCGAACGCGGGAATCCAGTCCATCTTTGCCGATCGAAATGAGCGACCCGACAAGCCGCGCGAGCGGAACAATTCCCCATTGGTAATAATCAGATTGCTTCGTCGCTTTGCGACTTCTCGCAATGGCAGATGAACATCCGCATCCCGGCAAGCCGCTAGGCAGGGAACTGGATTCCCGCTTTCGCGGGAATGACGAAGCGGCGGGTTTCAACCACTTTTTCAACAACCACTTAAGGGGGAGGGTGTCATTGCGAGCGAAGCGAAGCCATCTCTTCCCCCAGCACTCTCACAGAATTGGGAAAAGAGTTGTCTGCCTGGCGGCAGACAGGGCGGTGCGCCTTAACCCCCATCCTAACCTTCCCCCGTTGACGGGGGAATGCTGAGCTGGGCGCGAACGAAAATCATTCCCACAAAACTGAACTGTTACACGGTGGCTTGATTCTTAGGAAATTTTCGTGTATATTATAAGAGATGGGCTCGATTTTTTCGAAATGAGATGGGATGAATATTTGTCATCGAAAGAAGGAGTAGTTTGGTGGCAACCAGATTTAAAATTCTCTTTCGTCTTCCGTTGTGCAGCATCGGCTTCCACGTGCTTCCGCCACGCAGAATGCCACACGGTCCGATCGTCGCGGATTGTAGCTGTTGCGGAAAAACCTGCTATTTCTATCCACTGGCAACCTACGGCTTGATGTATCAACCGCTGGAGGCCGCTTACACTCCCCTAAGCTTGCCTCATTAATTTGGCGGAATGGAGGCATGGGCGATCCGGATAGCTTAAGAAATGAACGGTGAGCCACAAAAAATCACGCTGTCAGCTCAATCGCCTCGTCTGGCCCTCATTGGTTGTGAAAGGTATCTAGATTCACTACCGCCTGAGCGCCTCCTTTCTCACCGCTATGAAGCCCTCTTTCCACCGTTTGGAAACCGAAGAGCTTCGGTTAGCCGCATCACGCCGGAACAGATGCTGCCGGAGGCCGCCGCTAAAGCTGACGGTCTCGTTTTAGGAACCGCTGAGTGGTCAACTTTTCCCTTTGTGCGCAAAGCGATCGAAATGGGACTCTGCGTCCTGAATGTCACCCCCCTCATCTGTGCTCCGAACGAATGGGATTATCTCAGCCAACTATCCGCTGAGCGCCGGATAACGGTTGCGCAGGCAGGCTTGCGGCATTATAATAACCGGATCCAACGCATTCGCCAGCAGATCAAGACGGGGGAGTTCGGCACATTGCGCCTTGTTACCTGTCAAGCTCAATTCGGGATTACGCCTTTTGACGAGGTGGCCGGTCGCACGGAACCCGCCGCCAACCTGATTTCCCACATTTACGATACGCTGGATGTGCTGCTCTGGTGGCTGGGGCCGATCATCAGCATCAGCGCCGACCTCCACCATCAGCGAAAATCGCAAGAGATCATCTATGCCAACCTGATCTTGCGCCATCAGCGGGGTCCCTCCTTGATCCGGCTGACTCAGTCCATGCGGGTTACTGAGGATAAGGAGCACTACGAGGTGGAGGGATCTCTCAAAAAGGAGACCATTGAATACGTGCGCGACGACGGATGGCCTCCCCCCTTCCGCAACCGAAGGGGTATTAAAAAGAAAACAGGGGCAAATCCACCCACCGACCGGCAGAGACCGGGAGAAAGCGAGTTCGAGCGTGCACTGGATGATTTCGCCGGAACGATCGTCGGGAATGGCAAGTCAGCCATGAATCGTGCCGCCGAGACGCATCGCGTTTTACAAACGCTGCAAACCACCCTTATATCATCTCGGGAGAAGGCGAAAGTGACAATTCCGATAAAATTACCTGCCCTCTCCACCGGCTCGATTTTAACTTTTCCCTAGTCGAACTGCCGCCTAATTCAACTAGTGGCCGCAGCCGCAACCCGATCCGCAGCCGCTATCCTCACCCTCCTCGGTGGAGAAGGAGTGACCGCAACCGCAAGATTGGATCGCGTTGGGGTTATCAATCTTAAACCCACCACCCATCATATCTTCAACGTAATCCACCGTGCTACCCGCAATGTACTGAAGGCTCATGGAATCGATGACCACCTTGACCCCGTGCTGATCGGTAATCTGATCCCCCTCTTCCATCCCTTCGTCAATGGCCATCCCGTACTGTAGTCCGGAACAGCCGCCGCCCGAAACAAAAACGCGCAACACCGCATCCGGTTTGCCCTGTCGCTCGAGCAGTGATTTGATCTCGGTAGCGGCCCGCTCGCTCAGTGTGATGATCGCCTGATCCTCCAAACTGGTTGGTACGCTCATTAGTTTTCCCCTGTCTCCTTCCATGTTGTGCCTCACGAGAGCTATCTCGAAAAAACTGGCCAGCTTAGCACCTTATATTTATTTATGCTAAATAATACGATATTTTCACTAAAAATTGCAACCCCCATCGAATTATCGGAAATGGATTGAGGGAAAATGCACGAAAAAGCCACGGCCCAAGGGAATACCTGCCCCACCTTGACGATCGGCATTCAATTATTGATTGTAATATTCCTTGCGGATCACGTCAATGCTGAGCCGGTCCCCGGTATGCATGGTAAACGGTCCATCCGCAAAGAAGAGATACCCCCTACCGTTCTCCTTAATTAATTTACCCGAAATCGGCGCTTTTCCTAAACTGACATCCACCCTCAGCTCACGAACCGGCAACTTTTCCAACTCGGGTGAAAGGGATAGTTTGATCCGGCGGATTGTCATTCCCACTGGTTCATTATTGGTAAATTGAAGGCTTGAACCAGAGGTTTGCGTCACAAAGGTGTGATCAATATAGAGGCTCATTCGCGTCCGCCTGATTCCATGCCTATAGTCGAAAGATGCCCAAAAGGTCGGCCCGAACCATGGCACACGCAGTATCGGCCAGCTCGAGGGGAGCGCCGGGCGCAAGGTCAGCGTTTCATCCGGGCGATCCAGCTGGTAACCGGCAAAGGCATCCAGCGTGTACCAAATCGCCGGCGCCGCCATCGTCCACCGATCTCGGACCGGCAGACCGGTTACGCTGTCGTAGACCAATGAAATATCCCATGGATCTCGACCCACCTCAGTCAAACCGCGGTTTATCCGTTGCAGAAGGACTAACGCCGCGTCGGGATTCCCCTCACAAGCATATAATGCTGCCTGATAGGTCTCGGCAAAGGGTATCCAGCATTGAGAGCTTGGTTCTGGTGTGCCATTTGATTGAATTACAGCCGGTGGCAGGACAGACGATGTACGATCGTTAAGGGCGATTACGGCTGCGACACCGCTTCGAACTACTTTCGGGTTCAACAGAGGACCTAAACCCAGCTCGTCCGCCATCCATTCGCCTGCCATCTGATAGGCAAAGCAAACGGTTGATTTGGTCGGCTTACCGCTCATCGGATGAGTGGGGTCGCACCATTCATCCAGGTATCGGCCGTTCCACAGCTCTCGCATCACTGAATCGGATGCCTTCTTGTACCAGTTCCGGCACTGGTTTACGAACTCGGTATCGTCCATCGCCTTAGCCATCACTTCACCCGCCCGCAATGCGGCCAGCCACATCATTGCCGTATAGCAAAAGTTGCCCGATTGGTGCAGATCAGTGAAGGGTGAGCCGCCCTCTGGGATTCCGTCGTTATCATAATCCTGAGAGAATAAAAATTGGATCGCGTGCTTGGCATGGGGATAATACTCGTCCAAAAACGACCGATCGCCGGTCGCCCTATAGTATTGGTAAATCATCGCCGCAAATTCGCAGCCGATATCGGGATCCTCGGGCCGTTCGGATTGACTCGACCGGGCCTCAACGCCGATGGACGAGCTGATATTGCCGTCAAATTGTGGAACCGCCCCTGCATCCGTCTGCATCATGGAAAACTGATGAATTTCTTGTTCCTCCAGATCCGGAAAGAAGGCGAAGGTCAGCGCGTGCCCCGTCATTCGCTGATTCATCCCGCCGAGCATACCCTTCTTATCATCGGGGCTTACCAACACTGAAAACCAACGCTGCCGAGTTAAGATCGTATTGGTAAAAAGGGCGGATGCGCTGTTGATCAGCATGCTTGTGTACCAACCGGGCAAACTGGAGGTCTGCAACCGATACTGCCATTCACGGGTCAGCGTTTCCAGCGCCAGCTCATTGCCGAGCGCATAATGGGCGATCGCGGCCGCGTTATCAAACGACAGTTCATAGTAGTGACCGTAATCTTCACCGGATAACGTCATTAAATGGGGGGTATACCAAGAAAACGCAAAGACGAAGCGGCGCTCTTCCTCCGGCTTCAGTAATACCCGTATCGCCACGACGCCGGCCGGTTCCACCCCAACGCCCGCCGGTCCGCACCGGCCGCTCACATCGCCCTCCTTGGCAAAAGTGCTCCAAAAGGATGGCGTCTTCCCCAAAACGTTCCAGGAGGCGGTGGAGGTCTTCTCATCCGGTTTGGAGGCTTTCACCATGAGGGCATAATCGCCAACTGCGTTCAATTGTAGTTTTGCTGCACCGGCCAAGTGGGATGGAGCCTTACCGCTCATCAACACGCCATCGTATCCCGGCGTCGAAACCAACCTCTGGACCGTATCTCCGTATTGTTCGTTGAAGCCACCGTTGACCGAATTACCACCGACCCCCAGAATATTTTGCCAAGAAACGGCGATGGCTGCCTCCACCGGGCCGCGCGCGATATTTTTAACCCGAAAAGAGTAGATCGCAACCGGAAGCGAGGAGTTCTTTAAATCATGGGGAATGAGCGGAGAGAAGGCTCTCAAGCGGATTGTAACCGGTAAATCCGAGCTGGGATAGCGGATATCGGCTACCGGGAAATTGCCCCGATAATCCAGTCTTCCCACGTCCGGTAGGCCGTAAGGGTTGTTTAATTCTAGCACCCGCGCCTCAACTTGATTTTGCGCCCGCGTCCATACCGCCGCAAAGCAGCCCTTCAGCTCGCCGGTCGGCCAGCCCCAGTTGTTATTGATGGTGGCGTTGGCGGTAGAGCCGTCGGTCATCATCTCAAAGGTGCCGCATCCGATCCCGCCCAACGGCACTCCGGATTTTAATCTTTGAGAGTGCACCATCCAGCCATCGGTAACCCCGTTGGACGAAGATGGCGATGCGGGGATAAGCGACTGGGCGCTGGAGATGGAGGAGAGAAGAATTGCTAAAATACTAAAGCAGGCGGTCTTGATTCCAGCCTTGTAATACATGGGGCTATCGCTTCCACTCCATATCGAAGGGGCGGTCATATTTTCCAGTTAGAGTATATCATATTCTTGAGGTTGCCTCGTATTAACCGAACCGATCCCCCAAAACCATCCTTTGCAGGAATAGAGCATCGGATTGACGAATGTAATGCAATATTAATGATACGCTCATTCCATCAATAATCATACCAATTTGAAGGAGCCGAAAATGAAGCGTTCAAGAAGAGAGTTTTTAGGCGATTCGCTTTCAGTCAGCACTGGCCTTATGGCGGCCGCCATGCTAGGAATGGCTGGTTCGGAAGCGGAGGCGGACGCTTACCGGGGGCCCATTTTAAGCTGCGAGACCTACAGCCTGCGGGACCTTATCGCACAGGGCAAACAGACGCTGGAGACCATTCCCGCTTTGCTGAAGGACCTGAACATTAAGGGCATCTCGCTCAACGACCTCTACTTCCCCGCCTGGGATACCGACTACTTGGATCACCTGAAAGAGGCATGCCGCAAGAACGGACGAATCATCACCTGCTTAATTATGGAGGGCAATCTGGCCGCGAACGACCCTGCCGCCAGAACACAGCAGATCGCGGAGGATACCCGCAAGCTCAAGGTGGCCGCCTATCTCGGCGCGCCGGTTGTACGAATGAACCTGGGTGGAACCGGCAACGATGATGAGGACAAGACCGTCGGCGTGGAACGGTGCATCGCCGCCTTCAAACAGATGTTGCCGCTCGCAAAGAAGCTGAACATTAAAATTACCATCGAAAATCACGGGGGCGTTTCACTGACCGCCGACCGCATCCTCCGCGTCATTAACGGCACCGATCCGAAATGGGTGGGATCTTGCCTGGATTTCGGTAATTGGCCTGATAACCCGCCTGAGCTGCGATATCAATCCTGCCAGCTCTTGGCGCCGCACGCCTATCACGTCCACGCCAAGACCCGTGCTTTCAATGCGGATGGCGATGAGGCCGATATGGATTACACCCGATTGCTGGGAATGATCAAGGCGGCACATTACAAACGGGCGGTCTCGATCGAGTGGGAGGGCGGCAATCCGGCTGACCCCATCAAGGCGGTGGAGATGAGCCGCGATATGATTTTACGCCACTGGCCGCAATTGACCTAAGAAGTTGTTGAAAAAGTCGGTGTATCCTGCCGCTTCGTCATTGACTTGCGCCGCCCCGATTGAATAAAATAATCTCAAAGAGTTGCCCATCAAAAAGGTCATGCTCATTCGCCGATGCACCTCCCAACACGAATCATTCGGCCGGTGGGCGGGGCTTCACATTTCGCTCGCCCGATTAACCGAACATCTCGTTTACAGAAAGCAGTTTTCCCATGACTGACGCGCGCGATCCGCTCTATAGCTTGAGGCACAGCGCCGCCCATTTGATGGCTCAGGCGGTCACTGAGCTTTATCCGGGCACCAAGCTGGCAATCGGCCCGCCGATCGAGGAGGGGTTCTACTACGACTTTGAGTTTCCAAAATCAATCACGGCCGAAGACCTCCCCCAGATTGAAGCCCGAATGCAAGAGATTTCAAAACGTGATCTGACGATCGAGCGGCTCACCCGATCCCGGCAAGAGGCAACCGCCCTCTACTCAAAATCCAACCAGCCCTACAAGCTGGAGCTCATCGAGGCCATACCGGACGGCGATCCGATCAGCTTTTATGAGCAGGGGGATTGGTTCGATCTATGCCGCGGCCCGCACGTCAATCGCACCGGTCAGATTCGGCACTTCAAGCTGCTCTCCATTGCCGGCGCTTACTGGCGAGGAGATGAGCGCAATCGGATGCTCACCCGGATCTACGGCACCGTCTGGCCCACTCAGGCGGAGCTGGACGACTACCTCAATCGGCTGGAAGAGGCCAAAAAGCGCGACCACCGAGTGCTGGGGCGTGAGCTGGAGCTCTTTTTGTTTACCCCGGAAGTGGGCAGCGGACTACCGCTTTGGCTGCCGAAGGGCGCCGTTTTACGGGAAACGCTGGAGCAGTTTTTGAAAATGGAGCAGCAAAGGCGAGGCTACATGCCGGTTGTCACCCCCCATATCGCCAGCAGTCGCCTCTATGCCAAATCGGGACATCTCTCAACCTTTAACAACAAGATGTTTCCCATGATGAACGACGAAGAGGCGCATGAGACCTTCATCCTAAAGCCGATGAACTGCCCCCATCACATTCAAATATACGCCTCTCAAACCCGCTCCTACCGGGACCTGCCTTTCCGGCTGGCTGAGTTCGGCACCGTTTACCGGTATGAGCAGAGCGGTGAATTGAACGGAATGCTCCGCGTGAGAGGCTTTACCCAGGATGACGCGCACCTGTTCGTCACACCGGATCAGCTCCAGGATGAGTTCAAGGCGGTGGTGGATTTGATGGTGACCGTGTTGCGCAAGCTCAATCTGCAAGAATATCGGTTGCGTATCGGGGTGCGCGATCCAGAGGATGACAAATACATCGGCAGCGATGAGAACTGGTCCGCCGCTGAAACGGCCATCAAACAAGCCGTCGCTGACCTGAAAATGGACTACTCCATCTCAAAAGGCGATGCCGCCTTTTACGGCCCTAAGCTCGATTTGATGGTACGCGACGCGCTGGGCCGGGAGTGGCAGATGGGAACCGTCCAGGTTGATTACAACTTGCCGGAGCGCTTTGAGCTGGAGTATATCGGTGAGGACGGCAAACCGCATCGTCCGCTGATGATCCACCGCGCTCCGTTCGGCTCACTGGAGCGGATAATCGGCCTACTGATTGAGCATTACGCCGGCGCCTTCCCAACTTGGTTAGCTCCGATTCAGGTGAGGGTGATACCGATTGCCGATCGCCATCAAAGCGCCGCGTCTGAAATTGCCCGGCAATTGAGGGATGCCGGTTACCGGTCCGAGGTGGATGTCCGAAACGAGAAAACCGGCTATAAAATCCGGCAGGCCGAAGTGGCAAAGATCCCCTACATGCTCGTCATCGGCGATCGCGATATTGCGGCCGGAACCGTCTCGGTCCGCCATCGTGGCGAAGGGGACCTTGGCGCCGTTCCGATCCATCAATTTATGGAGCGGCTGGCCGCCGATTGTAATTAATCTTCAAGGTGAAATGAGAGGGTGATGGAACCGGTCCATGCTCCAGAACTGGCCGCTACCGATTGGTTGAACACCGATCAGCCGCTCAGCCTGAAAGGGTTGCGCGGCCATATTGTGCTGCTTGATTTTTGGACCTACTGCTGCATCAACTGTATGCACGTGCTGCCGGAGCTTCGCTATCTTGAAGAAAAGTACCGGGGCGATCCCTTTGTGGCGATCGGCGTTCACTCGGCCAAATTTCACAATGAGCGGGAAATACAGAACGTGCGGAATGCGGTGCTGCGGTATGACATCCGCCACCCGATCGCGCTCGATAACGACTATCATATCTGGCAAAGCTATGGCATCCGCGCCTGGCCAACTTTGGTGCTCATCGGACCGACCGGCCATATCCTTGGCATGGTCTCCGGCGAGGGACATCTGCGAGAGCTGGACAATGCCATCGGTGAAGCCCTTGCACATTTCGAGTCAACGGGCGATCTAACCGGCCAACGGCCCCGCTTTCAGCTTGAATCGGACGAATCGGGTGATTTACCGCTGCGATACCCCGGCAAAGTGATCGCCGACAATGAAAACCGGCGCCTCTACATTGCCGATTCAGGGCACCACCGCATCGTAATTACCGATTTCGATGGGAAATTACTTGATATCTGTGGGTGCGGTGAGGCGGATTCTAAGAACGGCGCCTTTGAGGAGGCGGCCTTTCACAATCCGCAGGGACTGGCGCTCCATGAAGGCAAGCTGCTCATCGCCGATACCGATAATCACTTGATACGCCTTGCCGATCTGAGTACCCGCACCGTCACAACCTTAATCGGCAATGGCCGAATGTCGCTCGGTCCGGGGATTGGCGGTCCTGGCGACTCGGTTTCCCTTAACTCCCCGTGGGATATTCTGGTTTGCCAGCGTTACCTGTTCATCGCGATGGCTGGTTGCCACCAGATATGGCGATACGATTTCGATCGGAATGAGGCGCTGCCTTTCGCTGGCACCGGTCGTGAAGCCCGCGTGGATGGGCCGGTGCATCGAGCCGCTTTCGCACAGCCGAGCGGATTGGCAACCGATGGCAGCTCCCTCTTTGTGGCCGATCCGGAGATTAGCTCCATACGCCAAATCACATTGGGGGCTAGGCCAACGGTGAGCACGCTGGCTGGTGGCGACCTCTTCGATTTCGGCCTTAAAGACGGCACCGGCGATGAAGCGCGTTTTCAGCATCCGCTGGGCGTCGCCTATATAAACGGATTGGTCTACGTAGCCGACAGCTACAATCACTGCATCCGGAAACTTGACCCCGATAACGGAGCGGTCCAAACGCTGGCGCTATCATTTCAAAATTCGGCATCTGGAGAACAAGAAGATATAATTGATCGGCTCGACGAGCCTGGCGGTATTGCAGCAATGGATCAGAATTTGATCGTGGCCGACACGAACCATCACCGGATCTGTCTGCTGGAGCCGAGTGAAAACAATATTCACCCATTGGCGGTAACCAGTATGATCAACGGTTCCCGATTGTAAGCTTAGGGTTTGTTGAAGATTGGAGTAGGGCCGCATGACACCTCAGATATGCCGGCAATATATGACTACGATGAGGGTTCCCATGCAAATCCGCAGTGCGAACCTCACTGATCGAACGGCGCTGGGAGAGCTGCAGCGGGAAACCATCTCCGAAAGTGCGGATTATTATGTCAGCACGCCGGCTGAGTATGAAAGGGACTGGAATGGCTCTCCCAATCGCCTGGAGCAGATTCTGGCCGGCGATAACTCGATCTGGCTCATCGCCGATATTGAAGGGTACCTAGTGGGTAGCCTTGATTTCATGGGGGGCACCTATGAACGTACCCGCCATGTGGGAACCTTTGGATTGACCGTTCGGCGGGAAAACCGCAATCAAGGAATTGGCGGCGCGCTGGTTGAGACCCTTTTAATCTGGGCGCGGGATCATCCGGTCATTGAGAAATTAACCTGCAGCGTTTTCAGCAATAATTTAAAAGCGATGTCACTTTACACTCGATTTGGATTTCAAACGGAAGGACGCCGGCATCGGGAATATCGAATGCAGCACGGTCGCTATTTGGATGCAATAATTCTCTCTAAATGGATAAAATAGAAGGGAGTGACTGGGTATCCACCCGGCTTCGAGTGCGCTATGCCGAAACCGATCAGATGGGTGTCGCATATTACGCCCACTATCTCACCTGGTTTGAAGTGGCGCGAGGTGAGTTATGCCGCGTTCGTAACGTTGATTATGCCGCGATGGAAATGCAGCATGGTCTTTTCCTGCCTATCGTCTATGCCGCCTGCCGCTATCACTCTCCGGCTCGTTATGATGACCTCATTACCATCTCCGTGCAGGTCAGCCAGTTAAGGCGCCGTTCCTTACAGTGCCGATATCGGGTCACATGCGAAACCCGGTTGTTGGCGGAAGGGGAGACCCATCAGGTTGTGGTGGATAAGGACGGGCGCCCGCGCTCATTTCCAGCCGATATCGCATTGAAACTTGCAAATAGGTACGAAACAGAATGAATTTATTGAAAAAAATTTCCGGGTTAGTGATTCTTGTTTTTGTTATCACCGGATGCGTTGGGTCGCAACCGAATCGTGACAGCAAAGGCCGTCTGATTGTAACCGTCTGGCATCCATGGGGCGGCACTACCAGCAACGAGTTTGCCGCCATCATGAAGCGATATGAACGCACTCACCCCAACATCCATCTTCAAGTCGTCTATACGCCGAACGACCTTTCCAATAATCAGAAGTTTTTCACCGCCGTTGCAGCCGGCTTGCCGCCGGATGTAATCTTCGTGGATGGGCCGCAGGTGGCTGAGTGGGCGGATCGCGGCGCCCTATTGAGCATGGATCGTTTTTACAAACAAGACCACTTGGTCGCCAAAGACTTCTTTCCTCCATGTTGGCGTCAAATCCATTACAATGGCCGTATCTATGCGATGACCTTCTGCGCTGATCCCAATTTCGCATTTGCTTGGAACAAGGCCGATTTTGCCAAAGTCGGCCTGAACCCCAATAAGCCGCCTAAAACCATTGCTGAGATGGATGCGGACGCCGCTCGATTAACGATCTATAAGGGCAGTAATCTCGTGCAGGTCGGGATTATTCCGTGGGCACAGTTCGGCAGCGCCAACTCCCTTTTCACCTGGGGCTGGGCGTTCGGTGGTTCATTTTATAATTCAAAGACCCATCAAATTACGGCCAATAACCCCAAGATTGTGGCCGCCCTCAAATGGATGGTCTCCTATGCCAAAAAGTACAACATCACCAAAATTGTCGGCCTTCAGCAGGGATTCGGCAGCGCACAACTTAATCCATTTTATACCGGTCAAATGGCGATGGAATGCATGCACATCAGCGGCATCCGGGATATAAAGCGTTACGCCCCCAATCTCAATTACGGCTTGAGTTTCATCCCCTTCCCTCCTGGCGGAGAGCGACACAGCTCATGGGTCGGCGGATGGTGCATCGCAATTCCGAAAGGGGCGCGTCATCCCAATGCGGCCTGGAACTTGATCCACTGGCTCTGTACCAGTAATACCGGTACCACAATGATCGCAACCGAAATGGGCCTGTTCCCCGCACTACCCCGCTCTCCGGCGTTTAAGATCATGAGCCACCAACCCGGATTTAATCAGTTCTATAAAATCCTGCTTGAATCAAAGCATCAGCGGCCGGTGATGCCGGCTCAGGCATACTACATGGGCGCACTGCAGAGGGCAGTAGACGCTGCGATTTACGGCCAGAAGACGCCGCAGCAGGCGCTGGATGAAGCGACAACGGAAACTCAAGCCGAATTGGATGCGGTTTTAGCCAAACATTAGTTTGATCGCCGGGAATTTATCGGTGCTACAGAAGGTATACTGAAGGGGGTATCGAGATCGCGGCCGGCCAAATAACAAGTAGCGGGACCCCAGCTTGGAAACCGTTTAAAACGAAAGCGGCCATTAATTGCTCCACTATTGCGAAATATACCCGGTTGTACATCAATCTTAACTTTTGAGGTAATGAGCGCGTGAGAGTAACCGCAACGACCACCGATCCGATTTCTTTGCAGACGGATGCCATTATTGTAAGCCATTTTGAGGGGGAGGCATTTCACCCTTTGCTGGCCGATTTGGATCAAAAGGCCGACCGGATTTTTTCGTCATTTGCCGGTTTGGGTGATGAGAACGAGGTTTCCGGAAAAGCGGGCGAACTAACCCTTTTTCATGTCTCCACCCCTTATAAACGACTCCTCATCGCCGGTTTGGGTAAGCGTGAATCCATCCGACGTGACAACTATTTCCAAGCCGCTGGCGCCGCTGCGCGCTGCTTGAGGAGCAAAAACTGCAAGCATATCGTTTGCCTGCTTCATCACAACACCGGTGGCCTACCACCGGCTGAGGTGGTGACGGCGTGCGTGGAAGGGATTTATACCGGCCTCTGGGAACCCGATCGTTATCACACCGTGAAGAAGCCGCTGCCGTTTTTTGAGGAGGTTGAGTTTCCCGCCGGCCAGGAAATTCCCAGCGCGGAACTTAAACCGCTGCTGGAATGGGCGGTAGCGGTGTCGGAATCGGTCAACATCGCACGCGATTTGGTCAACGAACCGGCCAACAACCTATCTCCCAGTGATCTGGCCAAAAGAGCCCATGAGGTGGCCGAAGCGGTGGGGTTGCAGTGTGAGATTTTAGATGAGGATGATATGCTGCGCTTGGGAATGGGATCTCTGCTCGCCGTATCGGTTGGTAGTGAAAACCGCGCAAGATTGATCATTTTAAAACATAAGCCCAATACGGACCATTTCAAGCTGGCGCTGGTTGGTAAGGGAGTAACTTTTGACAGCGGTGGAATTTCCATCAAACCCAGCGACGGCATGGCCGATATGAAAGGCGATATGGCCGGCGGCGCCGCCGTTATGGGCGCGATGCGTGCCATTGCGCTGACTAAATGCCCGATCAATGTGGTGGGAGTCATCCCGGCGGTTGAAAATATGCCCAGCGGCAAAGCTTTTCGACCCGGCGATGTCGTAAAGTGTATGAATGGGAAAACGGTGGAGATCATCACAACCGATGCGGAGGGACGGATGATCCTGGCTGATGCGCTGACCTATGCCGTCCGCAACCTCAAAGCGGAAAACTTGATTGACGCCGCAACCTTGACCGGCTCCTGCATCGTTGGGCTGGGCAACCTGGTTACCGGCGCGATGACGAACAACCGAAATTGGCTGGCCGAGCTGAAATCGGTGGCCGATCAAACGGGGGAGCCGATCTGGGAGCTACCCATGATGGCTGAATATTCAGAATTAATCAAAAGTGACATCGCCGACATCAAAAACGCGGCCGGAAGGGCTGGAGGTGCAATAACGGCCGCCAAATTCCTGGAAGAGTTCGTTGAGGGCCGCCCTTGGGTCCATCTTGACATCGCCGGCACCGCCGACACCGACACGGCCAAGCCCTATCGTTCAAAGGGGGCCACCGGCGTGATGGTGCGAACTTTTACCGCGCTGGCTCATCAAATGGCAAAATAGCGCAGATTTTAGGGCATACCAATGAATGAGTTTCACCCATCAGCATATAACACACTGAAAGCACTTTGTGACGCCTATCCTAATGTCCGTTTCTTGGCGCTTGGGCAAACCGTTTTTTGGGATGAACCCATGAAGGCGGTGTTGAGGCGCGCTTTGGACCAGATGGAGCTGGGTGGAACCTTGGTGCTGGGAGTGCATGACACCGATTATTTCGCCAAGTCGAGAGTTCGGAACGACGGGGGCCCCCGATTTGATCTTTTCCCGCATAACGATGGCTCAACCAGAGATCTCTGGTCGGCGGCCGGTGAGATCTCCCGGCTGTTCGGCAGCGAGACATTTCCACGCCGGTCCGATGCTCAGCAAGCCGGCATTCCGCTGGAGCGTCTAGGGGCCGCCTACCCCGGCGGCGTCTCAGCGTTGATTGATCACTTTACCGAGGCGTGGGGCTGGCGCGGACTGGTGTATATCGGTTCCCGCAATTTAGTGGTGAACCGCCTCCCCTTAAAGGAGGTCGCCGATGGCATCTTGCGCCTATTGAAATGGGGTTTCGACGGTACCATCGAAGCGATTTCAGAGGAGTGCTGTCGGAGAGAAGCTCAAACGGTTGCCGATCGAATTTACCATGAGTTAGAGCAGCTTATCGCAAGCCATCCCAACGGTATGTTGAGTGATCTCTTTCAGGCCATCTATCCACGCCTGCTCAATTACCTTGATGCCGAATGTAAAGGGTCATGTGAAGTCACCAGTACGACCTCGCTACTCCGCCTCACTCCAGAAACCGCCGGTTTGCGTCGTTTTCAATTTTTAGACCTGTTTCTCAACCCATCCACTCGAAAGACGGCGATCGCCGCTTATAATGGAGCAGTAGCCGGCTCCGATATCTATTCGTTGGATAAATTCGGGTTGGGCGCCATACCCTTCGATGTGGTTTTGCCCCATCACGGGCGCGGGTCACTGCGGATTACGTTGCGCGCTGTCCATATCGAGACGCCTCATCCGCTGCGCATCCCCCTCCGTGAACCGATTGAGAATGTCTGCGACCTGGCAATAACCCTGAATCGAGAGTTTGGCAACGATGTGGTGGTGGTTGGAAAAGCGGTCGCGCTCATCTCGATGCTGGCCACCGAGTACATCTTTGTATTTAGCAAAGAAGGCTCGTCTTACGTCTGGCGGACCCGCAAGATGAATGAATACCTGCAAAAGCACGGAATCAAGTTGGATTTTAAACCGATCCTTCGCCTTCACTACCATACTTGGGATTCGTTGCGCGAGACGGCGTGCAGCTTTAAGCTCCCACAGCATCTCGGCTTGGCTTTCGGCCGACCTACAATCAGCGGGGTGGAATTCGCACAACGTTGGCGCACCGCAATGCAAAAGCAAAAATCGCTCCGCGCCAACCTGCTCGAAATCCGCCGGCCCCGTGCAATTCTCGCCTTTCTAGCTGAAAATGCGAGTGGGCAATGGATAGATCGCTTGGCCGAGTACAATCGTGCGAAAGAGAGGCTCATCGCATACCGCGCTCAGGGCTTGGAGAAACAGAGACGGGTGAACGAAATATATGATCGCGTGGATGAAATCCGCCGCATGATCACAAATACCGAGAAGCAAATGGGAGATCACTTCCGGGCAACCCAAACCTGGACGCCCGAAGAAAAGGCGGCCCGCGCTCGCTTTCAAACAGAGCTGGATGCCCTGCATGAGGAGCGGCGGTTAGCGCTCCAGGAAGCAACTCGAATTAAGGCGGCTCGATTGGCATTGGAAAGAGAGGGAGAAGCGGCGGAAGCAAGGGCGACCATCACCCGAATAGAGAATGAGTGCGAGATGGAGCGGTTTCGCATGCTCTGCAAAGCCACCATGGCCATCGAAGGCTTGCCCCACTCCGATCACCGGCCGAGCGCCTGGTGGTTCCCGCTGGTAGATCGTACCGGTCGCTGGTTTAAGCGCGTCGCCGAAACGACCGAATTTTATGTCGAACCGATTGCTTAGCTTCGCCTCGATGGATTTGGAAGCGGGAAATAGGGTCGTTTCAATTCCTCAACCGCACCGTCCGTTATATTTTTGATCCCGTTTTCCGTATCGCCGTAATCGCTTCCGCAATGCGGTCGGATGCTAGCTCGATGTCAGAAATGGTCGTATACCTTCCCAAAGAGAGCCGGATGCATTGTGAAGCCTCTTCCCGGTTATAACCCAGCGCTAACAAGACGTGCGAAGGCTCCAGAGCTCCAGAAGAGCAGGCCGAGCCGGCTGAAGCGGCGACCCCCATCCGATCTAACCGCAGCAGCAGTGATTGCGCTTCCACACCATCAACAGAAATATTGACAATGCCAGGTAACCGGCCAGCCGCCTTTGCATTAACCGAAACGCCCGATATAGCCTCCAACCGATCCTCCAATCGCCGTCTGAAGCGGGCGATCCGTTTGATATCCCGCTCGCGGTGGGCAGACGTCCACTTCAACGCGGCGGCCAGTGCAACGATGCCGATGATGTTCTCGGTGCCCGGCCTGAGCTCGCGCTCCTGGCTGCCACCGTGCATCAAGGGAGATATGGCGATCCCCTTCCGCACATATAGGCCACCGACCCCCTTTGGACCATAAAACTTATGGGCGGAAAATGAGAGCAGATCCACCCCTAACCGGTTCACATCAATTGGCATTGACGACACCGATTGCACGGCGTCGGTATGAAAGAGAGCGCCGTATTGATGCGCGACTGCAGCAAGTTCTTCAATCGCCTGAATGGTCCCAATTTCGTTATTGGCGTGCATCACGGAAACCAGCGCCGTCCGGTCGGTGATGGCGGAATTCAAGCTTTCGATCTCCACCACTCCCTGCCGATTCACCGGCAGATAGCTCACTTTCCGGCCCCATTTTTCAAGTTTTCGGGCCGCATCCAGCACCGCATGATGCTCGATGGCGCTGACAATGAGATGATTGCGATCGGACGGCGCTGCCATCATCGCTCCAAACAGCGCCAGGTTGTCCGCTTCGGTGCCGCCGGAGGTGAAATATATCTCGCTGTAGTCACCGCCAAATACTTCGGCTACTGCATCCCTCGCTGCGTCAATCCGGGATCGTGCTTCCCGCCCTTCCCGATGCTGGCTGGACGGATTTGCGAATGATTCCCTCAGCAACCGGCCGATCGCTTCTCGGGCCGCCGCGCACAAGGGGGTGGTAGCCGCATTGTCCAGATAAATGATCCGATTTCTCCCTGTATCGCTGATAACCTGGTTGTCGAAATGATATTCGGCCATCGCTTTTTATCCCCATCAATGCGAATATCCGGTAGGTATCACCGCCGGGATGACGATAGCAAAGATCGGGGCGGCAGTGGCTGCATTCTGGACGGGCTTTAATACGATTTGGTTGAACAACAAAAGCCGCGATGAATCGCGGCCGTTGCTGTACTTTCATTTGACTTTCTGATTGCTGAACGTCTATCCGGCTACCGCCGCCGCAGGAAAGCAGGGACATCCAGGTCCACTTCGGAACCGGCGCCCGGTGCGCGCTCTTCGCGGCTGCCCACTGGTGTAACGTTCGGGAATGTGGTGGTTCGCGTTACCGCCTCGGCGGTAACGGCCGGCTTTGCAGCGGTGGCCGCCTGATGAACTGGCGAGGCGCTGGGTCTTTCGTCGAAACCGGCTGCCAGCACCGTCACCCGAAACTCGCTATCCATCGAACTATCGGCGACCCAGCCGAAGATGATATTTGCATCGTCTGAATCGCAAAGCTTTTTGATGGTATCAACCGCCTCGTCGGCTTCCGCCATAGAGATGTTGACATCGGAAGTGATATTGATCAACACTCTTTTAGCGCCTTGGATCGAGGTTTCTAATAATTTACTGGAAACGGCGGTGGTCGCTGCCTCAACCGCACGATGGTCGCCGCTTGCACTGCCGATGCCCATCAAAGCGGATCCGGCATCTTTCAAGATGGCCTTCACGTCAGCGAAATCAACGTTGATCGTGCCGGGAACGATGATGATATCGGATATGCCTTGCACCCCCTGACGCAGAACGTCATCGGCCGCTTTAAACGCCTCCGATAGGGTAATTTTTCGATCGGAAATGCTTAATAGTTTATCATTGGGCACCACGATCACGGTATCCACATGCTGCTTTAGCTCTTCGATACCGGCGTCCGCAATGCGCATCCGGCGCGGTCCCTCGAAGGTAAACGGCTTGGTAACCACCGCAACGGTCAACGCTTGTGCTTCCCGAGCGATTTGAGCGACCACCGGCGCTGCACCGGTGCCTGTACCGCCACCCATCCCGGCTGTGATGAAGACCATATCAGAGCCTTCGACGATCCGTTTTATCAGGCCCTTGCTCTCTTCTGCCGCGCTGCGCCCGATATCAGGATTACCACCAGCACCCAGCCCTTTGGTCAAATTCTCCCCCAACTGCAGCCGCTTTTGGGCTAAGGAGAGCTCCAAAACCTGTTTATCGGTGTTCATCGCGCAAAATTCAACACCGCTCAAGCCCGCTTCGATCATCCGGTTCACTGCATTTGAGCCGCCACCTCCGCAACCGATTACCTTAATGTTGGCGCCAATGCTAGTTCGCTCGTTTAGATATTCATTCATATCAATCATTGCATTCCCCCTGATGATTCTAATCGCACCGTCTCTGCATCCCGTTTCACAAGAGCATATATCCTGCAACACTCCCGGTTTCTTAAACAGCAATGAGAGTATTTCCTGCTTGTTCCATCCATTACTTTTACCATCTGTCTGTGACCGCCTGACCCCATTATTCCGTTATGATACGATATTATTTCGTGCACGCAACCTGGCTTTTTTTAATACCGGTAAAAGTAGTCCAAGAGACTACCCGCAATTGAGTTGGCGCTCAGGTGCGGAAATGATCGGTAAATCGGGACAGCATCGGCTTTATCCGCTTGATCCAGGGCTGTCCTCCAACCCGAGCCGTGGAAGTGTGCCGCGCCTCTTGTGCGTTTACGAGATCGTTGTATCCGTATTGAATCAGTCCAACCGCGGTGGAATAGCGCGGACTCACCAGTAAGTTGCCCAATCCCAACATCGGACTGGGCGCTCCCAATCGAACTTGCGCTTTGAAGAATTGACATGCATATTCAACCAAGCCAGTCAACTGGGATCCTCCACCGGTCATTACGATTCCGCTCGGCGGGATTGGGCTCACCGGATTACCGTTCGGTGATTGTTTTTCAAAGAATTGACTGACCCGTTTTTGAACCTCATCAAAGAGATCCTCCGCCCTTGGTTCCAACACATAGACCACCGCGCTGCGCTTCATCTGCCTCTTCTCGCTATGTCCTATCTGCTGGATGTCAACGACTTCATCCGGATTGATCATTTCGGATGAAACCGTACCCGCTTTTATTTTAATCCGTTCCGCCTCCTCGTTTGAAAGCGTTAAACCAACCGCCAAATCATTGGTGAAGTGTTGTCCGCCGATTCGAATGACGGCAGTATGGTAGATCACACTATCCTGGTAGATCGCCAGGTCGGTAACCCCGCCTCCGATATCGAGCAGCCAGACGCCATTTTTCCGCTCTTTCTCGCTCAAAACGGAAACTCCCGATGCAATCGCGCCCAGCACAGGGTCCGATTCTCTCAATTGAGCCTGTTCGATAGAGCTACTCACATTTTGCATAATCGCCGCATTGGCGGTCACAATATGGGTTTCAATTTCCAGCCTTTGGCCCGCCATTCCGACCGGCTGGTGAGTACCATCCTGGCCGTCAATTCTGAAATATCGGGGTATTGCATGAACCATAACGCGGTCAGCCGGCAGCGGTCCGCTTTGCGACTGCTCGTACACCCTCTGTACATCGAGATCAGTAATCCGGCCGTTATGGTTCACGATGGCGATCGCTTTACGGCTGTTGTACGATGAGAAATGCTCACCCGAAACGCTCACATAAAAGTTGGTTGGAGAACGACCTGCTTGCTGCGTCGCGATCTCGGCCGCATCTTGAATGCATTTTGCAACTGCAGCCATATCAGTGACCACGCCACCCCGAACCCCATTGGATGAAACCTCGCCCACACCGGTAATCACCAACTCTCTATCATCGGGCCGTGTCTCCGCGATGAGCGCACATATTTTGGTTGTCCCAATATCTAAAGCACCGATAATCAACGAATTCCCCTTAACTAAACGAATCTCTCCTCTGAAGACACAAATGGATGGTGCGAACTGACCTTTAAGACTGCACCGGCGATTGCGATTCGACCGGCGAGGCGGCGGTTGCGGTTTCCTTTCGCCTAGCCAGCGCCAGCTTGGTCAGATAGTGGCGACGAATCAGGGATAGGTTTAAAAAGATACGCGAGCCCAGCGCGACAACGGCCGCCAATATCAGGTCTACACCAATTAAATCGCCAAAGTAAGCGAGTGCTGCCGCCAGCAACGTGTTCAATAGGAATCCGCTGACAAATATATCGTCCTCGAAACGGCCTTCGATCCCCGCCCTAATTCCTCCGAAAATCGTATCCAAGCCGGCTAAAGTCGCCAGCGACAGATAGGGCGCATATTGTCCCGGTATTGCCCAATGACCGGTGGAGAAGACGACCAAACCAACCACAAATCCACCAATTAATCCTAAAATCGGTAGCCAAGCCATTTTCTATCTCATTTCAGTGATCCATCGCCGTCTATCGGTTTCGCATAATGAAATGCGGTACTACCGGCGTAGGCGTGAATGATCATTTTGTCTATTTTGGTTAAATGAAACATATTGGGATCATAGCGTCGCATCCCATCCAGAACTCCTCCCGGCAAATTGAGAGCGCCATAAAGCGTGTTGGGGTCTCCAACCGCTTTTATAACGTAAGGCGGCACCAGCGGCACTCCATTTACCTGGATTGCAGGACCGACACAACGCACCGCCGTCCTAGCGATGTAGCGCTGGCCGTTCACCGAAATGGCCTCCGCTCCGGCCGCCAGCAGCTCGTTGATCACTTCCTGGATGTCGGCATCGTGGATGATGTACTTTTCGGCATCGTAGGAGCGATCGGAGGGCGGTCGTAAATGGCTGTCATTCAACATCACGATCAACCCCGGCCCTTCAACATCGGTCAGGCCAGCCAGCAATTTGTTATTCTGCAGCTCATTATTGAGCGCTTTGGTTTGCTGACTCCCGGTGGCAAGTGAATTCTCGAGATCGGTATTTCTACCCCGTAACGAAACAATCTCATCTTCCAGCTTTGTAATCAAGGCTGGATTTATAACCGTTCCAGGATAGGAGACACCCAGGCGAACCGGCACCTCCCCGCTATGACGTGCGTTGATGATCGTCTTTGCCGATCCGGCCACCAGCACGCCCAACACAAAGCAGACCGCTGTAACCTGCCAAACCCAGGGTTTATTCCTAATTCGAGTTGTAAATATACTCATGAACTGATCCTCCAGCCTCTGAATTATCTAGCCGGAGCCAATGATTTCTCTTTCGAAACGACATCGGAAGGGTTGGAAATATCCTTGCCAGTTGAAGTGTTGTTCCGCAGTACACATGCCGGCGCCTCGGGATAGATGAAATCCAGCAAAGAGATATGTTCCGCAATCTTCGGGTCCACACGATAGGCGCGCCTTAGTAACTGCATCTTTTTCGCTAGGTTGTCAGGACGCCCGAATCGTACCTGGACTCCATCGGTCATATTTAACCACAATTGTCCATCCATTGCAACTACCAATTGAGAGACTTTTATTATTTTTTCGCCGCTAAATGCGGCGATTATTCGAACGGCATCGAGGAGAGTTGGATTGCTGATCTTCACCCCTACCGTCCCAGCGCTGATGTTGGCGGCGCTGATTTCTGGCAGCGAGGCATCGCTGCTCCATCGCCGAATGATCATACTATTTCGACTGACTTCAAAAGCTCCATCGGCCGCATGTAACAACGCGATCGGCGTACGCGGCCTGCAATGGATGGCAAGCCCAGGTGGAAACAGGGTGCGAGAGATCTTCGCCGATTTACAGTATGGGTGCTTGAGAAGGCTTTGCTCAATTTGTCCCACATGTGCCAGCAGCACATTTTCCCCCAATGCGCGTTCCCCGTCCCGCTTCAACGCAAGAGCTTCGCTTGCAGTCAGCGGCCCGCTCACCGATATTTGAATGCGCCGAATCGTCATTGCAGGAGCAAAGAAGAGCGCGATCACCCCAGCCACTATCAATAGGCAGCCCGCCATCCGATCATATCGCCACCGTCTAGCCGGGTTGTGCTTTGATTGGCGGACCACCGCCGTGCGATAGGCATCATGGGTCTTAACCCGGCTGCTATTTGACGGCGAGTTGGATAATCTCATCCAGCAGCTCCCCGAAGCCTATGCCGGCCGCCTCCGCCGCCTGCGGCAATAGGCTGGTTGGTGTCATTCCCGGAATGGTGTTCGCTTCCAGCACAAAAATCTCGTCGCCTCGACCCATCATATCCACACGGGACATTCCCCGGCATCCCAGCTCCGCATGCACCTGTGCCGCGATCGCCTGCGCTTTCCGTGTCAATTCATCCGGAATACGCGCCGGGATGATATGCTCGCTGCCCCCTGCCTTGTATTTCGCTTCGTAGTCGTAAAATCCGGTCGGTGTCACAATCTCTATCAACGGCAACACCCGGGGATTCTCGTTCCCAATGAGGCCGGCCGTTATCTCCACTCCCTGAATGTACTCCTCAATCAAGGCTACCCGATCGTAACGCAGGGCCAACTTAATGGCTTCACCCAAATCTTCGGACCGGCGTACGATGCTCATCCCGATGGTGGAGCCCTGTTCATTCGGCTTCACGATTACCGGCCACCCCAGTGACTTCGAGACTCGATCTATCAGATCGCTTACATCGTCCCCTCTGGCTATTACCATATCTCTTGGAACCGGTATGCCGACCGCTCGCAGCAATCGCTTGGACATGACCTTGTTCATCGCCAGCGCACTAGCCAGAACGCCCGACCCCGTGTAGGGAATCCGGAGAGTATCCAGCAAGCCCTGGATTTTCCCGTCTTCTCCGCCCGGCCCGTGCATGGCAATAAACACCACATCCGGCGCCTTTGCGGGCTTTTTTCCCTCCGTCAGCATAGAACCGGAAGCATCATCCGACATGACCGTCGCAATTTTTTTTGGCAGCTCGCTTAAAATTTCATCCACTTCCTCATTGCAATCTTCTGCACCCAATAGCATATCTTCGCTGTCCCGCGTAAAAGGATGCAGCGACAAAACGGCCGCGTCCATTCCAACAGCCTCATAGCGCTCAGGATCCAATGCGCCCAGTATCTGGCAACCGGTGGAGAGAGAAACCTCCCTCTCCGGCGAATTACCACCCATTAACACCAGCACTTTAAGTCGGCTCATCTCACATTCAATCCTTTAAGATAGTTCACACCCACCTCGTGAATGGAACCCGCACCCATAAAGATAACAAAATCCCCTGATCCGGCAATCCGCTCCAACCGGGCCGGCACATCATTCTCTTCCTCAATACAATAGACCTCCAGCCCGGACTCCCGCACTGCAAGTCTTTGGTATAAACTCTCCGCGCTCACTCCCTCAATCGGATCTTCACGGGCGGCATAAATTCCGGTTACAATCACCACATCGGCTGCAGCCAGCGCATCGGCAAAATCATCCATAAACAATTTGGTGCGGCTGAAGAGATGCGGTTGGAATACAACGATCAACCGCCGATCGGGATATCGTGATCGGGCGGCTTGGATGGTGGCGATGATCTCGGTGGGATGGTGAGCGTAATCACTATAATATAGAATGCCGTTACGCTCGCCAAGTCGCTCAAACCGGCGCCCCGCTCCCCGGTAGTTCGAGAGCCCCCTTATAAAGCGGTGAAGGTCAACCTTTAACCTCACACCGGCCGAGAGTGCAGCTAGCGCGTTTAACACATTATGCCGCCCCGGTACCGATAACCTCACCTCTCCCAATTCCTGATTGCCATGCCATACCCGAAAAACGGTTTGGTCTTCCCAATGGCTGATGATTTTGCCGTGAAAGTCGAAAGTCTCCTCCTTAACTCCATAAGTTAGAAAGCGCCGACCCGATTTGCTCGCTGCCTCGGTGGCGGTCGGATCCTCTCCGCAAGCGATCACCGTTCCGTCATCGGGCACATTTTCGAGAAAGCGGGAGTAAGCGGTTTTGATATTGTCCATATTTTGATAATAGTCGAGATGGTCCGCCTCGATATTGGTAATGAGGGCAATGGTGGGCTTTAGAAATAGAAAAGAGCCAAAGGCTTCACAGGCTTCGGCTACGAATACCGGCCCATGGCCCCGCCGCACGTTCCCGCCCAATGCTGCCACCTCCGCACCGATAACAACGGTAGGATCCATTCCCGCTTCCTGTAAACCCACCCCCAGCATCGCGGTCGTGGTGCTTTTTCCGTGGGTGCCGGCGACCCCAACCTTCTGCCCAACACAATCGTTCATTAAAAGGCCTAACATCTCCCCGCGCCGCATCACACCGATATTGCGGGCCTGCGCATTCTGCTTTTCCGCTTCATCGTGGCGGATTGCATCGCTAACCACCAAATAATCCACCCCATCCAGATGACGGGGGTCATGCCCTCGGAACACCTGAATGCCCATTGTCTCCATCTCACGGGTGGTCTCGCTGATTGCATTGTCGCAACCGGTGACCTGATGCCCGTGCCAGAGAGCCATTTTAGCCAGTGCGCTTTGGCCGATACCGCCGATACCCATAAAGTGAAATGACAGCCGATTTCCCTCGATCATCTTAATTGGGCACTCTTTCGTTTTGCCGATTTTCTCCCATTCTCAACACCATCTCCGCAATTTCATCCGCCGCCTGCGGCCGTGCAAGCCCCTTTATCGCCGCCGCCATCCGATTCCGTGTCGCCTCATCGCGCTGCAAACGGACTATCTCTTTCACCAACCACCCCCGATTCAAATCCGATTGGCGACACAAGACGGCCGCACCATTTTTTTCAAAAACCAGCGCATTCCGCGTTTGATGATCATCCGTTGCATAGGGAAACGGTACCAGTATTGCCGGAACGCCTGCATTCGCCAGTTCGGATAGGGTGGCTGCGCCGCTGCGACCGATCGCCAAGTTAGCCACCCGGTAGGCATCAGCCATCTCAGCCGATTTTAAAAATGGCACCACCCGGTAGCGATCCCCGGCGCGATCGGCCTTGCCGGCGACCCCATGATAATCGCGCTCTCCCACTTGATGTAAAAGGTTGATTCCCAGGGCGGTCAAATCGGGCGCAGCTTCCACCAAAACGTTGTTCAACGCCCTCGCACCTTGGCTGCCACCAAATACCGCGACCGTAAACCCTTCCGGCAATCCCAAGCGCGCCCTCGATTCTTCGACCGGTCCAGGTTGAATAATGCTCCTTATCGGCAGTCCTGTTAGAACCGTCTTACCGACCGGAAAAGCGGACTCCGCCTCCGCAAAAGTCAGACAGACCCGATTCACCCTTTTCCCTAAAAAACGATTGGCGCGGCCAGCCACCGTATTCTGTTCGTGAATCAGCGTCGGTATCTTTCGCTGGGCCGCCGCCCAAACCAGCGCCGCGGCAACATAGCCGCCCGTCCCGACCACCACATCGGGTTTTAACCTGCTTACCAGAAGATGCGCCTCAATCAAGCCGCGAGTCAAGCTTACGCCCGACAAAACTGTTTCATAAATCGAGCGCCGCCGTATGCCTCGTGCGGTAATTCCGTAAAAGGGAATCCCCTCCTCTGGGACAAGCCGCGACTCCAGAGCGCAGCGCCCCCCCACATACACGATCTCCACATCGGGCGAGCGTATTTTCAGCGCCTCAGCAATGCTCAGCGCCGGGTAGATATGCCCACCGGTACCGCCGCCTGTTAGTGCTATCTTCATAGCCGACCAACCCATTCCTAATCCCAAACGCTAGCGGTTCACCCTTAGCGCTGTCTCGCGCTGAATCCTTAAAAGCAATCCAATGATTAAAAAGCTGCACAATATGGAGGTACCGCCGTAGCTGATAAATGGCAGAGGTACGCCGGTTACCGGCCATAACCCGGTCACCACCGCGATATTTAACAGAGCCTGCAGGCTGAACATGGCGCTGAAGGATGCAGCCAGCAGCCTGCTGTACGGGTCGGGACTTCGCCAGGAGATCACGAAACCGCGCCAGCCAACCGTAAACTCCAGCAGCAACAATAGCGCGCTCCCCACAAAGCCAGTCTCTTCCGCCCAGGTTGGAAATACGAAATCAGTATTGGATTCGGGCACGAAATACTTGCCCTTACCATTACCGATCCCGACTCCCATTACCCCACCGGATCCAATGGCCAGTTTTGAGTTATGGATCTGATAACCGGCATGATGCTTATGATCAAGAAACTCCATGATGCGGGAGCGCCGCTCCTTATTGCAACTGACCAGACCGATGAGAACGACCCCGGCAAGTAAAAAAGTTAAGAGCACGTAACGCTTCTTTGCATTACCCATATATAGAGCGAACAACCCAGCGATAAATAGGGTGCTGGCCGTCCCAAGGTCGGGCTCAAAGGTAATGAGAGTTGCGGCAATGCACAGCACACCGGCCGTATACAGATAACCGGATGTCAGCTCTTGAACGCGATTATGAGGGCTGCAGATCAATGCGGTTATGTAGATTATCGTGGCGACCTTTGCGAGCTCGGACGGTTGTATCTGAAAGATCTTATACCCGAGCCATCGCGATCCGCCCAAGTGCCTGATGCCCACATGCGGCACGTAGACTAGCAACAGCAATATCACCGATCCCCAAAATAACAGTGGCGCGAGGTGGCGGATCGTTTGAATATCCACTCTCATAACGCCCCACGCCACAGCAATTCCCACCAGCACCGCTCCCGCAAACCGGATGAGATAGGCGTATTGATTGCCGGACAGGCTCTCCCCTCCGTTGGGCAACCTGATCTGATGAAATAGGGTTGGGAAGCTGGTGTCAAGAGCCAGTATCAGTCCGATTCCAACCAGCAAAATCACCGATATGATCAGCCAATGATCCCACTGGCCAACACGGCGCCCTTTAACGGTTTTTATCGGGTTTGGTTTGCTGTAAGTGACCATACGCTCTCCCTGAAAACACGCCCGCGTTCTTCAAAATCGTTAAACATATCGAAGCTTTTGCAGGCCGGTGACAGCAAAACCGTATCACCCGGCTTGGCGATCTCGGCCGCCCTTTTCACCGCGGCTGGCAAGGTCGGCAAGCATTCGATCCGTTCGCAACCGGCTTCCCTCGCTATCCGCTCCAGTTTGGGCGCGCACTCCCCTATGAGCAGGATGTGATGCGCAAATGCACGAAACGCCGGCCCCAAAGGCCTGAAATCGTCATCCCGGTCCGCACCGCCGGCAATAAGAATGACTCCCTTTTCATAGGCTTCCAGTGAACGAATCGCTGCCTGCACATTGGTACACATCGAGTTATTCACGTAGTCCACGCCGTCAATCGCCGCCACCCATTCAAGCCGGTGCGCGACTCCCGAAAAACGTGCAATCGCCACCGCGATGGATTGCGCATCCGCGCCAAATGCAGTCGCGGCTGCGGTGGCGGCCAGCACGTTTTCCAAGTTGTGCTTGCCCGGGATGCGCACCTCCGAAACGGCACCGATCGGTGTCAGTTTGTCTCCTTCCTTATATATAATTCGATTTTCCTCCACATAGGATCCGTTGGCCTCTTGTGGGAGAGAAGCGGTTGAAAACCATAACCGCACCCCGGCACCGGACTCACATTGCCGGCCGTTTGGGTCATCCCGATTTAAAATCGAAAAATCACTCTCTCTTTGCCGCCTGAAAATTCTCGATTTAACGGCTGCATATTCAGAAAACGAAGCATAGCGATCCAGATGGTCAGCGCTTAGGTTAGTCAGTATCCCGATATCAGGTCGGAATTCATCCACGTGCTCCAACTGAAAGCTACTGATCTCCGCTACCGTTACGCTGGATTCAGTGGAGTCCGCCGCCGCCGAGATCAGCGTTCGTTTCATCTCATCGGCCGAGATGTTGCCGGCCACCTCCGCATCGAAACCGGCCGTTTTCAACATTTCCTTCAGCAACGCGCAGGTCGTCGTCTTTCCGTTGGTGCCGGTAACTGCCAACATCTTTCCGCGCAGCAACCGATAGGCCAGTTCGATCTCCGACAAAACCGGCAATCCAAGCGCTTCGGCTTCTTGCAAGATTGCCGCATCCGGCGGGACTCCCGGACTTACAATCACCCACTCCACACCATCCAGCGCTTTTTGATAATCCTCCCCAACAAACAGCGGCACACCCATACTTTGTGCTGTTTGGCATTGCTCCCAAAGCTTTTTGGCCGACTTTGAATCACCGATCACTACTTTTGCTCCGAGATCGTTGAGCACGCGAGCGCTATCCAGGCCGCTCCGCCCCATCCCGATAACGGCCACCCGCCTCCCCCTTAACTCTTTGCGAAATGCGTCTGCTTTCATTGCAATGACCTTAAATTCACGACGGTCTTTTTTTGAATTCTCGCACTCACTGAACGTCATACTGATCGGCGCGCGAAACTCCCTCAGGGATAAAACCGGCTTATCACGATTGCAGTGGCAACGCAGATACCGGTTACCGCCCAGAAACGGTTGACAATCTGCGTTTCACTCCATCCGATCAACTCAAAATGATGGTGCAACGGCGTCATCCGAAACACCCGCCGGCCGGTCGTCTTAAATGAAATAACTTGAATGATAACCGAGATCAACTCGCTCCAGCAGACCAGGGTGCATAAAATGGCTGGCATCTCCGCCTTGCCCATGATCGCTAAACCGGCCAGGGCGGCACCCAAAGCCAGCGACCCGGTGTCGCCCATAAAGATGCGAGCCGGATGCTGGTTGAATAACAAAAACCCGGCGCATCCGCCCGCGATTCCTCCCGCGTACAACGGAATCCAGGCCAGTTGACATACCGCGAATCCAACCGCACCCAATCCGATCGCAATGAGCAGTGCCATGCCGCCCGCCAAGCCGTCCAGCCCATCGGCGAAGTTGACCGCATTTGAAAGCCCGACTATAAAAAGAACGGCCAGCGGGTAATACCAAATCCCAACGTCTGCATCATGGCCCGGCCACCAGACCAGCAGTGTGGTTCGGCCCGGGATCTCATCGTGTGCAATCCACCCGATAAAGATGATTGACACCACAAGCTGTGCGGCCAACTTGTACCTTGCTTTTAACCCCAGGTTATGGCCTCGCTTCGCGATGAGCATATCGTCGGTAAACCCAATCGCACCGAACAAGAGCGTTAACGCCAACAGCCCAATAATAGCGGTCTGCCCTCTCCCCCAACCGATGGTGAACGCACTCAGCGGACGATCGTCGGTAAAAAGCATCACGTAGGCCAAGCAGCTCGCAACCAATCCAGCCAAAATCAGCAAACCACCCATTGTTGGGGTTCCCTGCTTGGCACGATGCCGTTCCGGGGCATCCGGATTGATGGTTTGACGCCCGCCCCACCGGCTTAAAAGCATAATGAGCGGCCGCCCCAGCGCCCCACTTAATAGAAACGCGACCACAAAGCCTAGAAAAAAGGGCCTCATTTCAGCGGGCATATTAATCGGCGAGTAAAGCCTCCACAATTTTTTCCATCGCCATCGCACGCGAACCCTTCACCAGCACAAGATCGTCCGGTTGAACAATATCCGGTAATCGCTGGACAGCCTCCGCTGTGTCACTCATTTGGATGACCTCGCTGGATGGCATCCCATTTTTAACGGCGCCTTCGGCAATCCATTTCGCCAGCTCACCGACGGTAATAAGTAGATCAACGCCTACCATACTGGTTAACTCACCCACCTGAAGATGGGATTCCTTTGCGTAGCTGCCCAGCTCCTTCATATCGCCGAGAACTGCGATTTTTCTACCATCTCCCGGTTTCATACGCGCCGCCATCGTTCTCAGCGCCGCCTCCATCGAAGCGGGGCTTGCGTTGTAAACATCATCCACCACCTCATAGCCGCGGCTCGCCCTTATCACTGCACCACGATGATGCCCAGGCCGGTGCTTGGAAATTCCAACCGCTGCCACCTCAAAGGGGATATTCAACGCAGCAGCCACTCCGAGCGCTGCCAGGGCATTGACAATATGATGACGGCCCGGAATGTCCAACCTGATTAAGTGCCCGTTGCAGATAAAAGACGGCTTTCCCTCCTCATCCAGCTTTATGTCGGTCGCCCGAATCTCGGCGCCATCGCTCAGCCCGAACGGGAGTGTTTTGCATCGGCACAGACCCTTCAAAAAAGGATAAAACCGGTCATCGGCCGGTAGAACCGCGGTCGCCTCCGATCTCAAGCCGGTGAGCAGCTCCCCTTTTGCCGCTGCAATCGCATCCGGCGCGCCCAGCATCTCCACGTGGGACAGCCCGATGTTCGTGATGACAGCGACGTTCGGTTGCACCATCTCAGCCAGCTCGCGGATCTGGCCCGGGCCGCGCATCGCCAATTCAAATATGCCTGCTCGATGTTGATCATTAAGTGAAAGAAGCGCTAACGGCACGCCGATCTCGGTATTGTAGTTCCGCTCACTGAGGCAGATATCCCCCCACGATTCTGCCAATATTTGTCTAATCATCTCTTTGGTAGTGGTCTTGCCCACGCTGCCGGTTACCGCGATGACGGGAATATTGAAATGCCTGCGGTACCACGCCGCCAATTGACCCAGTGCCTTCAAGGGATCGGCCACGATCAATTGAGGGCCACCGGCGCCTTCAACTTCTCTCCGGACGACGGCCGCGACCGCACCCTTGCGAAAGGCCTCCGCCACGAACTGATGTCCATCCGCTTTCTCACCGACGAGCGCAAAGAAGAGATCACTGCGCTTTAAATTCCGGGTATCAAAGCATACACCGGTGGCGACCTCCTCACTAGAACACGGTGTGGATGCGCCGATCACTTCTGCAACTATTGGAATACCTAGGGGTCCCATCGTTAAGCTCTCGGATAAGTCAAGGGTAGATCACCGAATCGGGTGAAATGGTAACTCTAACACCGGATTAATTGGCTCCTTACGGTCGGTTGCGATGGCCGAGAATCTCTCTGACCACCAGCCGGTCGTCAAACGGTATCTGGCGATCCCCAATGATCTGAGTCGTCTCGTGTCCTTTTCCAGCTATCAAAATCAGGTCACCGCACCTCGCTTCTTGGATTGCTAGCGCGATCGCTTCCCTCCGGTCCGGCTGAAGGCGAACCAACACCTTTTGCTCTGAAGGTATCCCCCCTAAAATTTCTTGAATGATATCCTCCGCTCCCTCAGAACGCGGGTTATCGGAAGTGAGAATGACCGCATCGGCAAGTTCGGCCGCGATCGCACCCATCTTTGGACGCTTGCCGTGATCCCGTTCACCTCCACAACCGAATACCAGTACCATGCGTTGAGGATGCAGCAAACGAGCCGACTCCAGCAGATTTTTCAAGCCATCCGGCGTATGGGCATAATCCACCACTACCGCGAAATCGGAACCGGTTGGGACCGCCTCGAACCGCCCCGGAATGGGTTGCGCCTGCGCCAATCCCATCTTAATGACCTTTAACGGTATCTGGAGACCGACGGTAGTCGCCACCGCTGCTAAGCCGTTCATCACCTGAAATGCGCCTCCGATCGGGAGCAACACATCCAACTCGCCTTCGGACGTCATGCAATGAAATCGGGATTCCAAGGCAGAGCAGTGAACATCTATCGCCCTGACCGTGGCGTCTTTTTCCATTCCGTAGGTGATGAGCCGCCTTCTCACCTGCTTGGCCAATTCACGCCCGTAAGGATCATCCATATTCGAAACGGTTAAGAACCGCTTTTCGGAACGGGCCGGTAACTCGGTAAACAAACGGCGTTTACAATCAAAATAGTGGGATAAATCTCCATGGTAATCCAAGTGATCCTGGGTAAGATTGGTAAACACACCGGCATCAAACTCGCACTCATCCACCCGATGTTGCGCCAGCGCGTGGGAGCTCACCTCCATCACCACGCTATCGGCGCCGCGCATCACCATCTCCGCCAGCAGCGATTGAACTTGGTCAGCTTCCGGTGTGGTGTGCTCTGAATCCAGCACCTCGCCTTCCAGCTCCGCGCCCAAAGTCCCGATTGTTCCAACCATCTCACCGCCAGCCCGCAAAATTGAGGCGATCAGCCGGGTCGTGGTTGTCTTACCATTTGTGCCGGTAACACCAATTAACCGGATACGCCGGGAGGGCCGGGCATTAAAGGCGGCTGCAAGTTGGGCAAGCGCACGACGGGTATTCTGAGTAGCGATGAACGGAGTGCCCGACGGCAGGATAACCGCCGGGTTGTGATTAATTACAACCGCACTCGCGCCGCGAGCAATCGCATCGGCAGCAAATTGGTGGCCATCGCAATGTATCCCTTGCAAACAGATAAATAAATCGCCCGGCTGCACCCTTCGTGAATCATGGGTCAGCCCTTGAACGATCACGTCACCATTACCAGACAAGGTGAATTCGTCTAGGTTTGAGGCCAGATCTTTTAATCGCATTGCACTGCTAACTTCCTGCCGCTCCCCACTGCGATAAGACTGAAAGCAGGAGCGGAATTGGGTTTCATGTTACCCGCTTTTAATACCGGCGCAGAGGGAAATCATTGGGAAGCCAGGGTGGCCTCCGGCTGGCTCACATCCGGTGGTATATGCCACAACCACATCAACCGCTGCGCGATCGCTTGAAATACCGGCGCCGCGACCTCGCCGCCATACTCGCCCTTCTTCGGGTCATTCAACATCACATAGATCACCACTTTAGGATCATTGGCCGGTAGAAATCCCACGAAAGAAGCTACGTACCGTCCCGGTGCATATCCGGGCCGGCCCGGAATAACCTCCTGGCTGGTGCCGGTCTTTCCAGCTACCATATAGCCGGGAACCGCCGCCTTTACGCCGGTACCACCAATCACAACCGCCTCGAGGCACTGGGAGACTTCCTGCGCGACCTCCGGCGATACAATTCGGACCGGCGAAGGGGCCGGCACGTTTATCCGGTGACCATTTGGGGTGATCAAAGCGGAGATGAGCCGCGGGCTGCAGCGGAGGCCATCGTTGGCAATGGCGGCGTAAGCCGCAACGACGGATAGGGGCGTGAAGGCAACCGACTGCCCGAAGCTGGTATCCGCAATTTTCACCGGGCTGATATGATCCGCATCGGCAGCCCCCATAAACACGCTTCCGCGGACTTCATAGGGCAAGCCGACATTGATCCGATCAAGCATGCCAAAACGATTGATATAGTCATAAAGCCGGGTCCAACCCAACTTCAGGCCGATCGTCGCCGCGCCCACATTGCACGAATTCTGAATGATCTGTTTGATCGTCTCCACACCGTGTCCAATTTTAGTTCCGTCCGCCGCATCGTGAATCGTCCAGCGCCCGACTTTAAGCTTCCCGTCACAGAAAAATTGAGTCTGGGGTGTGATAACTCCATCCTGCAGCGCCGCGCAGGCGGTTATCAATTTACCGGTTGAACCGATCTCGTAAAGCGAGCTGACCGCAACATCGCGCAACGCCCATTTTGTTTTTAGAGTCGCCCGGTTATTGGGATCAAAGGTGGGGTAGTTGACCAGTGCCAGGATATCTCCCGTCTTCGGATCCATCACGATCGCGCATGCGTAGTTTGGATGCTGTTTGGCGCATGCCCGCATTAACTCCTGGTAAGCGATCGTTTGCACGTCACGATCCAGCGTCGTTTGAACGGAATCACCGCCCTTTCGAGCTTTGATAACCCGTTTGGTGGAGGGAATAATTCGGCCGAGGGGGTCAACCTGCGCTGAATAGATACCCTCACGCCCACTCAACAAGCTGTTATATGTCATCTCAATTCCCAGCTTGCCATTCATACTGGAGCCCGCGCTCATATCCACCATGCCCACAACCTGAGCCGCGGCTGGTCCCAAGGGGTAGCTGCGCACATAGTTATGGACCACGTAAATGCCGGGCAGATTCATCTGGCGGATCTGATGCGCCGCATCGGGCGGGATTTTTGTAGCCAACTCGACGAAATGGAGAGGATGGTCGCCGTGCCAGCTATTCAGCGCTTGATTTAGGGTTGATTCCAGTTTGGCAAAAGAGACACCAGTCACCTCGGCTATCCGCTGTAATTCCGACGGCGGGGATTTCATCAAAGTTGGATCGGCGGTGAGGTTCACGGTCAGCACGTTGGTTGCGAGCAAGCGACCGTTTCGATCGAGAATATCTCCTCGAATCGCCGCGCGCGTAATGGGTTCGGTTCTTTCGGTGATGCTTTGATTCCAGTAATACTGGTGCTTTATAATCTGAAGAATGACCAATCTAGCGATCAGGACGATGTAGAAAACAACGACAACTAAGCTAATGATCGCGATTCGACGGCTGAATGGATCTCGATGCAGGCTCTGGACCGCCATAATACTCCTCCATTGCACCCATAACCGACAACAGCTCAGTGCTCACGATTCATTCGGGAATGATGTTCATGGGATGGCCGCTTGAGCGCCGCGCGACTTGCATCGGCGGCATTGAGCTAACATAAACGGCCGCGATGTCGGCCGATCGCACATATCCGTGCTGAACCGCCCAAACATCAACTGTTTTGTTGCTGACCCTAGCATCCAGGCTTTGGTTCAACTCTCCATTGATTGCGGTGGCTGAATTGAGCTCACTCTCTAAAATCGCCTTTTGTCGATTCATCCGATCTTGCAGTGCGAAGCCGTTTTCGTGAATCACACAGATACAAACCAACATGACAATCGCGATGACAACAACCGAATATATAGCCTGGGTTTCCAGTATCGCACGTGATGAACCGACTCTGGGGTGAGATAATCGGGATTCATCCCGGCGATATTCGAACTTTCTGGCTGCAACCGCCATCTTTACACCTCCTAACCGATCCTCATAATAGTCAGAAAATGGTTTAATCCGGAAGGCGCTCGGCTGCTCGCAGTCGAGCCGAACGTGCTCTAGGGTTGTTTATAATTTCCTCTTGACTAGGAGCTAACGGCTTCTTCGTCAAAATCTGTATCGCGCGGCGCTTCCCGCAATGGCACTCAATGACCGGAGGCTCGCAGACACATCGCCCTGAGTGCCGGTTCATCTCCGTCTTTACGATTCGATCTTCGACCGAATGATAGGCGATGACCACCAACCGTCCCGATGCCCTTAAGCGTTGAATGGCCGCCCTCAACCCATCGGTCAGAGCCCCTTCCTCATCATTAACGGCTGCCCGCACCGCCAGCATGATTCGGGTGGCCGGATGGATCCGCCGACTTCGGAATTTCGGTGGTATAGCCGCAACCACGATCTCGGAAAGCTCCTTCGCCGATTGGATCGGCCTTCTACCGCGCGATTCGACGATACGGCGCGCGATTCGCCGGCACCAGCGCTCTTCGCCGTATCGCTTGAAGAGGCCAACCAGCTCAGCCTCCGGCCAGCGGTTAATTAGATCATCGGCCGATAGAAGGGCATCCGGTCCCATTCTCATATCCAGCCGTCCCTCCGAAGCAAAGCTGATTCCGTAGCCAGGATCCTCAAGCTGATGGGCGCTCACCCCGAGATCCATCATCACCGCATCCACACGAGATATGCCGATTTCATTAAGCACCGTGTCCAGGTTGCCAAAGTTCTCCTGACGGACTATAATGTTTGGCAGTGCGGATTCCAATAACTGGCGGCTGGCTTCAATGGCGGCGGGATCGCGATCCAATGCGATAAGCGTTCCATCGGATCCAACTCTATTCGCCATTTCGCGCGCATAAGAGCCGCCGCCGAGCGTGGCATCCACCGCAATTTTGGCTGGACCTAAATTTAAAAGATCAACTGCTTCGGCCATCATAACCGGCACGTGATAGGGGTAGCCCAATTATCCGATCTCAGCGCTCACCTAGGAATTCCCAACTGGGCCGCTCGCCATGGCCAGCAGATCAGCGGGAACTTCCAACGACGGTGGTAAATGGGTGGCCACATTGGCCTGAAGATATTGCAGGTATCGAGCTCGATTCCAAAGCTCGAACCGCTCCGGCATAATCAGCAGCATCGCGTCCTCGTTGGGGTTTATGCCTGAAAAGCTAAGGAGCGCATTGGGAATTTTTGCCCGATTGCTGGAATCGCATTTCACGGAGAAACGCAATGAAAATAGCCTTTGCAGAGCGATGGTTGTCGGCGAGAGCTTCATCTCATTCAACTGAGCTTCCAACTTTCGCCACTGCATTTCGGAAAAGCCGAGGATCG